>JAAUOZ010000420.1 GCA_012034655.1 Leptolyngbyaceae cyanobacterium CSU_1_3
GTGGGTGGAGTTTGGGCGACGAGGGGCTGAGGTAACTGTGTCGCCTCGAAGCTGTCGAGTATTGCTTCTAGTTTGGGCATCCGCGCGATCGCCCTCACCGGCAGCGCCGCACGGGCTGAGCAGACAATGTGGCTCTTGTAGGGACTCGATCGAGACCCTGCACTCTATCGCTTGCCCTTTTTCGCGTCAGCGATCGAGGTCTGGGTGACTCAATCTTTGCCAGCCCAGGCTCGAAGGTCTGGGCGATCGCCTCCCCATTCGGCAACCGAGCAGCGTCAGGTTTGGGGGAAGAGGGACTGAAAATTTGGGCGATCGTGCCGATCTCCGGCAAGGCAGGTGCAGGCTTGAAGGTTTGGGCAATGCTGTCGATTTTGGGTAGCTTAGCAGAATCGCTGTTGCGCTGAGAATGGGTAAAGGCTTGGGCGATCGTGCGGCTTGCTGGCAGCTTGACTTCGATCGACTGAGCCGGCAACAGTTGGGCTGTCAATACATGGGGCATCGTTTGGCTGGCTAGCCCCAAGGCGCTAACCGCTTCTCCAATCCTAGGAGTGTCATTCTCTGAGGGGGAAAGGGCAGCAGAGGTGGGCATCTCTTTCTGGGGCTGACCGTTCAGGGGCGTTTGTGCATGGCCCACTCCCGGATTGAACGTCACCAAAGTTCCCACACCCACACCGATTAAATAAAGAGACATTTTCATAACGTTCTCGGTTAGCCCACAGCTTAATGAATCATTAAAAAAGATGGAGCGTTAACTCCAGATACAACCTTATGCAGAATAGCGCTTGTAGAGGTCGATCGGCAAAGTTGTTTAACAGGAGACTGCGGTTTTCAGACCTTCAACATTGAGCCTGAGACGGAGTAGTCTTTAGGGCTGCAAAGGAGCCTCAACCGCCCAAGCCAACACCTTGCTAAAGCACAAAATCTCCTAAAACCAGCTTTTCTCAGCGCTGAATAGGGCGGTTTGCCCACGTCCATCCTCAGACTTGATTGCGATCGACAATCTTAAAGACTTTCTAAATAGCTCAGCAAATCTGCCATCTCTTGAAAGCTGGGCTGAAACTGAGGCATGGGAGGGGTTTTGCCACTAATCACCTGCTCGATTAGGCGAATATGAGACTTGCGCGAAGAAACACCCTTAGACTAGGGCCCACCTTGCCATCTGCCATCAACCCATGACACCCAGCACAATTCATCTGAAAAATGGCGTGCCCCTGAATCTCATTTCCCTGGCGCGCCAGCACCTCTTGAATATAGGGGTTGGGCTTGTGAAACTGGTACAGCCCCAAAATCGCCAGCACGATCGTCAGAGAGAGGGTCAGCATCACCAACAGAATTCTCTGAACAAAATTTTCGGGTTTAGCAGTCTGCTCGTTCAAAACTCGCTATTCAAAAAAGGTATTTTATGTAAAGGGATTGATCGATTTACATAACAGATTTTAACAAACTTCGGCAAAGTTGCGATCGGGGCGGCTTAGAGCGAACAACGTGCAAGCTTTGAATCGTTTGCCCTATCAAAGTTGGGTCGAGAAAGTTGGGTCGAGTTTTAGGGGTTTATAAATCTATGTTAAGAACCTTGGAATAAGGTTGAGATAGCTGTCTAAATTTGAATCCTGGTCTACTGTAAGAGTGTATAAGACCTCTTGCCGAGGCTGGTTTGTGCATTGTTGCCAACCAAGCTTGCCATCCGATCCCAGGCGCGAGAAGTCAAACCGTTGAGACAGGCGTTGAGAGGAAAATTCATGAATAACATTGAGAGATATCGAGTCACTTGCACCCTTTCGTTTGGTGATATCTACGGTCAGATTATCGTCTGGTTAATTGTGCTGTTCATCAGTTTGGCGGCGGCGATGGCATTGATGGGTGCAAGTCGGCCCGTTTATGCACTGGCAACTGTGGGGCTAGTGTTGGTGTTGTCTTTACCGTTTTTGCTGTTTGCTTTCGTGACTACCCTGTTGAACCATATTGAGTTTGCAGCCGTTGACCCAGCCGAAAAACCTCAAACAGCGGCGGCTTCTGTGCCTGCAAGTCAGCGCCCTGTGCAAGCAGCAGGTTAGAAACCATGATTCTTTTAGGCGGATAGACGATCGACTCAAGGGTGGCGGTGAGAAATCAACCCTGCTGCCCTGTGTCGATCGACCCGTTCAGGGACTATATTGTACCTGTTGAATTTTGAGGCAATCCTGTGGCTGAAGAAAAGCGAAAAAATCGTTGGCTGATCAATCTGGTGCTGATTATTGCAACGGTGGGGTTGTTGGGCGTAGGACTCATTCCATTACTTGCCTCGACCTTTAACGAGCCATCTCCTCAAGCCAAGGCCACTCCTAGCCCGATGCAATCGATCGAGGCAAAAAAAGCAGACGTTGAAGCTCAGGCTAGGGGCTACGAAGAAGTGCTCAAGCGAGAGCCAGAAAACCAAACCGCCCTGCGCGGATTGCTAGAAGCACGGCTAAAGCTGAACGATATTAAAGGGGCGATCGATCCCCTAGAAAAATTGGCCAAAGCCAATCCTGCGATGACTGAGTATGGCGTTTTGTTGGCACAGGCCAACCAGCAAACAGGCAACCTCGAAGCCTCCGCCCAGGCTTATCGCAACATTCTCAACACTAAGCCTGGCGATCTGAATGCGCTGCAAGGGCTGTCTGGGTTGTTGATCGAGCAGAAGCGCCCAGAAGCGGCGATCGGTCTTCTCCAAGACACCCTCAAAAGTGCGCCCCAGGCAAACAAGACCCAAGCCGGAAGCGTAGATACAACGGCGGTGCAAGTGTTGTTGGGTAAAGTCTTTGCCTCTCAGAAACGATTTGACGAGGCATTGAATGTCTTTGACGAAGCCATCAAAACCAACAAGCAAGACTTTCAACCTGTGTTTTATAAAGCATTGGTATTGAAGGAACAGGGCAAAAAAGACGAGGCAAAACCTTTGTTTGAAACCGCCGTTTCGCTGGCTCCTGCTCAATACAAAGATCAGATTCAGAAAGCTGCGACTGATGCGCCTCCGAGTGTAGCCCCTGCGGCTCCGGGTACTGTGGCTCCTGCGAGTCCAAGTTCTGAGAGCACCCCTGCACCCAGTTCTGAAGCCCCTGAAACGCAAAGCAATCCGGCTCCAAGTGCTGCTCCTACTACGGAAGGCAAGGAGAATTAGCTGTAGCCAGTCCAAATCATTAAGGCGCAAGCTGGCTGAGCGAAGTCGAAGACAGCGGGTAGCTTGTTTGCTAGAAATCTCCTAAGGATCGTGAATTAAATATACTGCGTCAGCCTATAGATTTTGGTTTAGAAGGGGTGTGGGGGCTGCGCCCAGCCAGGGGTTCCACCCCTGCACCCCGTCCAAAATCTTTAATTTTATGCCCTGACAAAGTATAACTTGTG
>JAAUOZ010000097.1 GCA_012034655.1 Leptolyngbyaceae cyanobacterium CSU_1_3
CATAGGCGCAGAGTAACCAGGAAATGGAAATGGGGATTGGTTTTCGGTGAGCAACTTGAGAGAGACGAAAATCCGACTTTCCAATTTTTTGCTCTAGCCCCAATCCCGATTCGCGCCAATAGACCTGCCCCCCCGGAGAAAGCTGTGCAGGGTCAACAATCGCCTCTTGGACGGCTCTGCTTTCTGGGCTGCCTGAGAAAGGAGGTTTTGCCGCTCGATAGAGCGCTTCGGCGGCGGCTTTGTCGCCCGATAGATAGAGTCGATCGCCCTCCGCTAGCTTTTTCTGTCGCTCAATTTCGGCAGGCGTTTTGACGGGAACGATCAGTTCAGCAGGCTTCTTCTTGGGTTCCGTCGAGGGCGAGTCAGGTGCAGTTTCAGGGGTCGGGCTTTGAGGAGGAGAGGTCGCTTCAGGGGCGGGTTTAACCTCGCTCGGCGGAGTCGTCGCCAAAACACCGATCGTCGCCCACACCGGGTGCAACAGCACCCACACTGCAACACTCACGACCAGAAACTTGAACACACTTCTCTGCAAACGTTTCCAGGATCGTGAACCCATAGCTGCCTCCTAATCGGCGATCGTTGCTAGTTGAGCGGTTGCGAGTAACTTCTGCCCCATAACAAACCAATTTTGTTAGTCCGCTCAAATCGGATTGTTAGCTGGCTGTTGCTTACTCAGAATTTAGCTACTCTTCCTCTATCCCCGTCTCTGCTGCTTGCCTCATTGCCAAAAAGCCTCTTTGACTGGCTGGCTCACGGCACTTTGAGGTTCTGACAAAATCAGTGCTTGATAAGCCTCAAGAAATCTAGTCCTCAGTCTATGAAACAGATGTAAAAAATGCCGGATGAAACCAATACCGTCTAAAATAACGAACTCAATACCTCCAGTTTCATGATAGAGGGATCGTGCATAGTCTTGAACTTCCTTGTCTACTGGCTCAGTTGTGATGAAAATGTAATTGTTGACTCGCCTACCGCTCACAAGCAATTTCTGTAGGGCGCGGTCTATATCTTCACGAGTAACTCGCTTATTTTTCATCTCATAACTGGTGATGACTTCATCGTCTGCAATATCTGCAACAAGAGTAATTTCAACATCCCCCAAAGCACCCGTCTGTATATCCGCAGCATTGTGTGCTTGCAGTGTCAGAACTCTTTCCCCAAGGAACTCTTCAGCGGATTGATAAGCAGCCGCCACAACAAGGACAGAAAGACGGCTCGTTCCTTTGAGGCTCATGTGTTTTTCAATTAAATTGACAATATCCTCAGAAGACAGGGGCACAGCATCTTTGGTGGTATTCAGCGTTGCAACTAACGTCTCAATGCGTTGCTGTCGTTCATTTCTATCGATCAAAAGCAATCTGACTATCTCAGCAATTAGGGTATCGGCGGTCACGCGATCGCAGTGAACATCATCCAGCAGATTGAGAACCGCCTGATACAATTGCGGTGGTTTACCGACGAGATTCACATCCTTGGTTAGCGTCGTATTTCGATTTCGGAGCGCAGGTGTGAGAAAAGCAGTTGTGCTATTGCATGGCAAATCATGTTCATTAATAAACGTTGTAATGTAACGCTCATCGTAAGTTCTGCCTGAAAAAGCGTCAGCATCGCCAATTTCTGTGTAGGGCTTCCTGATATCAATATCAGGACGATGAAGTTTTGCCAACAAACAAGCCATCAAAAGACGGACTCCTGCCCGGTTTTTGAGGTTACGGGCAACATAGTCGGCACATCCTCCAACCTGCTGATCAGCAACGAGTGACTGTTCTAGGTTTGCATTAGCGCGTCGAAGAGCGGCATTGAGGATTTCAACTGGTTCTGCCATTCGCTCACATCCCCTGGAACCTCATAATTAGTCCAAAGTATCTCCGTTCGAGGTTGTTTGACTGATAGACATTGTTTTGACGGAGATTCAATACAGTTCCAGTCTTTGTAGAGCTTATCTAGTAATTCACAATGATAGCCGGACAAAGCAACCTTACCTTTAAGGTTAGTCAGCACTTCGGCCAGTTCTCGGTGATCGTTGTCAGTCATTTCATATCCGTAGGCATGAATATCGCCCCGTGACTCGTGAGGGTAGGGAGGATCACAATAAAACAAAGTTTCCTCACTATCGTATCGCTGAATCACTTCGATCGCAGTCGCATTTTCTATCTGAACTCGCAACAGCCTTTGTACAATTTCAGATAGCCCTTCAACACTGCCAAGCCAACGGGAAACTGCTCCTGCCATCCCCGCTCGACTAGTGAGCTTGCAGTGTGCCCATCTTCCTGCACTAGCTGTCTGTGCAAGACCCGTTCTAACTTGACGGGCACGGACAAAGAAACGACGCGCTCTTTCTAATTCCGAAAGATCATCAATGGGTTCTTCAACTGCAATTCTCAGTTCTTCCCTAGAAAACGGTGTTAGGCCAATTGCCCGAATCAGATCTTCTTGCTGGTCGCGCAGAACTCGAAAAAAGTTGACAACTTCTCCATCTATGTCGTTGTAGGTTTCAACTGGAGAAGGTTCCCGATTGAGTAGTACAGCAGCGGAACCTGCAAACGGCTCGCAATAGTGGGTCGTTTGGGGTAATAAAGGCAGAAGCCAGTTTAGGTGATTAAACTTTCCACCATACCACCCAAATGCAATTACCTTGCCCATTTGCCTTCTCAATGTTGACTCTGGACAAGAAGTATACACGAACTAATGTCATTGAGGTGGGGATCGCCTGAAAAGCTTGTTCTCAACCAGGGGTTTTGGCTACCGTTCTACAGATAACTTAAAGGGCAATCTCCCCCTGATGAGACTGAACGCTAGGTCGTATTTCAGAGATTCTCAAGAAACTTTCAAGAAAGAATCACTTCTTCCTCGACCAACTCGCGTAACGGCTCAAGGGGGATACGATCGGGCGTATCAACCCGTTTTACCCCCAGTTGCAAAGGGGCTTCCTGGGGTTTGGGCAGTGCAGCAGGAGGTTCTGCACTCCAGGGGGCGGGGCTAGGTGAGGGTGCAGTGGGCTTCAGCTTTTCGATCGCCTGCTGGACGAACTCCTGTAAAAATGAGGCACGTTGATTTTGCTGGAAGACCGTCTCTAAAATCTGCTGCAATCGATCGCGCTTGATCGTCTCGCCAGCCGTCTCACCCTCAAAATATTCGATGAGCGTCAACCCAGCCAGACGAGTCAGATAAGCAGCGCTCACCCCTTGCAGCAAGCCACCTGCCACATAGGTTACAACATTGGTTTTGAGAATAATGGCGATCGCTTGAGTCGAAATTTCCACCAATCCCAATTTCACCATCAGACCTGCGATCGCGCTGGCAATCGTTTTTGCCTGAGCCAGTGAAAATTTTTGCTGATATAAGCTGCCCAAATCCATCACCATTTGAACGTTGATCGCGGCCGTTGCCAACAGATCCAACGCTGGAAATGGATTCGCAAAGGTGGCGGTTGCTACAATCCATTGAGCTTGATCGATCACAGGCATTGCCCGATCGCGCCGCACCGTGTTTAAGGCTTTCTTAGCCTCAGTTTTCAACACCTTGGCGTTGCCCAACGAACTCGCCAGCACAAGCTGCCTGCCCTCTTGCATCAAAATAGTATTCAGCCGATCGATGAGGGGTGCAATCTGCACTTGACGCGGCTCCAGCCATTCTTTGATCGATCCATCCACCTGGTGCTGTCGGACTTTCACCAGCCCAGGCTGAGTGGCGATCGTCACCACGTCCTGTTCTGCCAAAATTCCCTGCATTCGCTGCCGGAGTTGCGTAAGAATTGCCTGCTGCTCGGCTGGCAAATATTGATCTTGCTTGTTAAACACCAACACCAGACGCTTGTGGGCTGCCATCAACTTTTGGATCGCCTGCAACTCAGTTGCGGTCAAATCTCCATTAGTGACAAACATCACCAAATCCGCCGATCGTCCTAGTTTCCAGGCATCGCACTCGGCAAGCAATCCCTCTTCTGTGGCTGCAAAGAGTTCGGGTGTATCCTCTAGACTCAAGGTTTGCGATAGCTCAGATGCCCAGTTAGACTTCAGCCACTGCGTCAGCGTTGTTTTGCCAACAGACTTACCACCCATCACCGCTAGGCGAATTTCGTCGCGATCGAGTTCCCCCGAAATTTGCTGAATCTGAGATCGCAGCGCTGACAACTGCTGAGCACTGCCGTCGATCGTCAGGTCTTGCACCTCTGCTGCAAACTGATTGATCGCGCCCTCTGCGTCTGCCAGAGCCGTCTTCACCGTCGTCAAGTTAATGGGGACGATCGCCGACTGAGCAGGGAGAGTCTGGCGAGGCTGAACCTTGAGAAACAGCCAGGCAATGCCGCTCCCTAGCAGAATGGCAGAAGTCCATTCACCCAGGCTGTGGCTCACCACTTCGAGCAATCCGATAGAGACGATCAAGCCCACACCACCCAAGACCAGCGATCGGCGCAACTGAACGGTCATAGCAGACATACATTTGAATTCCTGCATCCCAGGATAGAACAAACTTTCGCAGTTGAGCCAAACTAGCTATTTCTATAACAAAATACAAAAAAATCCTGGAACGTTAAGAACCAGGACTTTCAGGATTTTTTCTTTTGGTGGCGGGGCATGGATTTGAACCATGGACCTTCGGGTTATGAGCCCGACGAGCTACCAGGCTGCTCTACCCCGCGTTGCGTTCGGCTCATCTAATATAGCAGGAGCGATCGTGATTTGGCAACCTTTATTTTTTTACAACCTGATGATTCCCTATTTACAAGGCACAATGGCTCAAGCACCCCCATAGAAGCGTCTACCCTAAATAGTGCTGGATAGTGCTGGATATCAGAGTGCTGGATATAGGACTGGCTCGATCGTCACTCCCATCAATTGCCAGAATGAGAGCGATCGATACTCCCCAGAACTTTACATTCAATCAAGGTTGTAGACAGCTAAAAGCGCAGCCCTAAAGCCCAAAATGCTATCACCTGAAGACTCTCATGGATATTTTGATCGTTGAAGATGAAGCCGAAATCGCCCAACTCATTCAGCTTTATCTAGAAAAAGAAGGGTTTTCTTGCCGCACCTGTCGCGACGGACTCGCCGCCCTAGAAATGTTTCAAGAACAAAAGCCCGATCTGGTCATTCTAGATTTGATGATTCCAGCGTTGGATGGTCTAGAGGTGTGC
The DNA here is from genome assembly GCA_012034655.1 of Leptolyngbyaceae cyanobacterium CSU_1_3. Taxonomy (GTDB): domain Bacteria; phylum Cyanobacteriota; class Cyanobacteriia; order Leptolyngbyales; family Leptolyngbyaceae; genus JAAUOZ01. The sequence goes on from JAAUOZ010000097.1 coordinate 5,138, forward strand.
GCCAGAATTCGGCAAAAACCTGGCAGCAAAGATCCCTATATTCTGATGTTGACCGCTAGGGGCGAAGAACTCGATCGAATCATTGGTCTTTCGACGGGTGCAGATGACTACATGGTCAAACCCTTTAGCCCCAAAGAACTGGTCGCACGAGTTAGAGCACTCCTGAGAAGAACCCTACGCCAAGGAGGGCAGACCCAAAGCTATCGAACCTCTAGCTTTACGATCGACCTAGACCAGCGATCGGCGACTCGCCACCTCAACGATCGCTCAGAATCTCTCGATCTGACCACCCTCGAATTTGACCTGCTGGCCACCTTCATGAGCTACCCCGGCCGCGTCTGGAACCGTACCCAACTCATTGACAAACTTTGGGGCGACAACTTCTTTGGCGACGAACGAGTGGTCGATACCCACGTCGCCCGCCTCCGCAAAAAGATCGAACTCGACCCCGCCAACCCAACCTTTCTCAAAACCGTCATCGGCGTAGGCTACAAATTTGAAGACACAGGGGCATTGCAGGTCTAAACACCTGAATTTATCCTCTACATAACGTCAATTCGACAACGGGACTTTTGCCCTCACTTTCCACCCCTCTTCCCAGGACGAGGGATTTCAAAACCTGACCCCCAAGGAGCAGGAAGCTGAGAGGCTGAGGACACTTTGAGCGGGATCGAATTCACGTTATTTTAGACAACGTTGCGGCTGTCCAAATCGTCCAAGCGTCTACTGCAAACATCATCAGCGTAAACGTTAGCAAAATCAGATACATCCAGGGTTGCGAGAGGGGCTTTACATCCGTCGTGTCAATGCCTGTCTTGGTCTGAACGGTGCGAACCAGACGAGCAAACCCAGCCACGCGCATCGGCAACAGATAGCCCTCACCCGCGTGGCTAAGAAAATAATAAACCAGACCGCCCTGCCCTGTAGAACGCGGTTTTAGCGCCTTCACCTCTGCCCAGGGCAACTGCCAACCTCTGCGAATAAACCTGGGAACCCAAATGGGATAAGTAACCTGGATGCCGTCTGCATCTGTGATTACCCGCTCACTCAGCGCTGCAAACAGCACGATCGCGCCCAACCCCATGCCAACCCACAGCACATTTGCCGGGATGGGTGCGTTTGTCGCTGTCGATAGAAAAGGTAAGGGAATAGTCAGCGCCCCATAGAGACTCAGCAGAGTAATCTGAATGAGGGGTGAGATGCGAAAGAGATCCGTTTGGGAGGTCGATTCAGTCATGGGAGATCACATTGAGAGCGGGATGGCGTTGTTTTCGGAAGAATCGCCCAAGGGATGATCGCGCCAGGAGGCAATCCAATTCAAAATTTCGGGGTTCACCTGCTCTGGTGCTTCGTCGTGTAGGCAGTGCCCCGCATCGATTTTGACCAGCTTCAATCGAGGATTGTAGCTGGCAAACTGACTCGCGAGACTTGCCGGGATCATGCGATCCTTCGTGCCCCAAACCAGCAGCATCGGAATTTTTAACTCCGGCAAAATTTTCTTGACGCTGGGGCCAAAATCGGGACTGATGATGGCCCTCAAAATTGCACAGAAGGCTTGAGCAGAGCCACGATCGTTCGCCGCATCCACCAAAATTTCGACTAACTCATCGGTCACAGATTCTGGATTTGCATAGGCGATCGCTGCCCAGCGCTTTGTGCCCTTGGGATTGCGCGCAAACTTAAAGAGTTGATTGAGCAGCAACGGAGAAGCCACCCAGCTTTTGATCGTATTGACCACCGGACGCATCGGCTCCGGAATCATCTCTTGCTCGATCGACGGATCAGGCAAACTCAGCATCGCAATGCCCCGCACCATATCCGGATGGGCTGCCGCCGCCGCCACGCAGACCAGCGACCCGATCGAATTGCCAATCAGCACGATCGGCACCCGCACAAACGTCTGCCAAAACTCGTATACCTGTTCTACCCACAGGGAAATATTGTAGGGAGCGATCGCCTTCTCGGATGCCCCAAACCCCAACATATCCAGCGCATAAACCGTGTGATGTTCTGCCAACACCGAGAGATTTTGCCGCCAATGCCCGATCGACGCACCAAACCCATGCAACAGCAGCAACGGCGGTTCTGTGTCATCTGTCTGAGAGCTAATATTTTGAGAGCTAATATTTTGAGAGCCAATACTCTGAGATTGAGAATTTTGAGGTCTAATATTTTGAGGTCTAATATTTTGAGGTCTAATATAGGTATATCGAGTCTGCCACCCCCGCCACACCCAGTCGCGCTGACTCCCGACTCGCTGCTGCCAAGGGGGGGTCAACCTTTCAGTTGCGGTCAGCCTTTCATTCATAGTCACGACTTCCTCTGTAGTCACGATTTCCTCAGTCCTGTGATCAATCCCTCACCCTATTCTAAGAGGTCGTCTAAGAGGTTGCTCTCAGAGTTTTGCGTTCTGCATCAGGGGTTTGCAGTTTATCCCCTGCGTTTTCTTGCCATTGCTCCAAATTTACATTAAGAATTGGGCAGATTTCTCCCCAGACTGAGTAGAATAACGAGTACAAACCTTTAGCAAATTCATAGCCCAGCCAGTGACGGATACACCCGGTCAGAATCGAGCCGATGCTATGTGATCGGTTTTTTCTCATTTGTAGACCGCTTCTCGTTGTAACCCGATCGCTTATCCTACTACTTTTTTTCCTACATGCCGCCAGTGATTGAAAAGAGACCTAATCGAGATATCCCCGTAATCAATGAACGCATTCGTTTCCCAAAAGTCCGCGTAATCGACTCAGACGGCTCTCAGCTTGGCATTATGTCCTCTCGCGAAGCCATGCAACTGGCCGAAGAAAAAGAACTGGATCTGGTTTTAGTCAGCGATAAAGCCGACCCGCCCGTCTGCAAGATTGTAGACTATGGCAAACACAAATTTGAGCAAGAAAAGAAAGCAAAAGAAGCCAAGAAAAAGCAGCATAACGTTGACGTGAAAGAAGTCAAGATGCGCTACAAGATTGAAGAACACGACTACAACGTGCGAATTAAGCTAGCAAAACGCTTTCTGCAAGAGGGCGACAAGGTGAAAGCGACGATCATGTTCCGGGGTCGCGAGATTCAGCATAGCGATCTGGCAGAAGAATTGTTGAAGCGCATGGCTACCGACCTACAAGAAGTGGCCGAGATTCAGCAAGCCCCGAAAAAAGAAGGGCGCAATATGATGATGCTGATGGCTCCCAAAAAGTAAGTCGATCGCACCCAAATTTTTTGAAGCAAAAAGGTATTGGAGCTAGAATTCTCCAATACCTTTTTTGTCGGCCAAATTGATTTTGTGGCCCACGCCAAGGGGCAATTGCAAAAATCAAGTCGCCCATTCTGGTAGAGGCATGGCAGGGTAGTGCCCTGAACGCGGATACACGATACACGATTGATTGGCAAATCCGTATATTATCTGATTAGATATTATTTCACCCCGCCGATCGCATCCCCGCGATCGCGCAACTTTATAATCGATAGTGTCGATAGACCGCACTCGCCGATCGATGCAGCAAAGAATGGCGATAGACCAGAGCGTTCATATCCTCTGCATAGCCGCCCCCAATCACACAGGCAACGGGATATCTCAAAGAAACACAGGTGCTCAAGACTTGCATTTCGCGGCGAAATAGGCCGGTGTCGGTGAGCGAGAGTTTGCCCAAGCGATCGCCCAAGTGAGGATCAACTCCCGCATCGTACAGCACCAGATCCGGCTTCACTTCTGACAGCAAATCGGGCAGATATTGGGCCAACGTTTGGAGATATTCGTCATCCTCCATGCCTTCAGCCAGGGCGACATCCAAATCACTCTGCTGCTTGGTTCCCGGAAAGTTGACCCCGCAGTGCATCGAGAAGGTGAACACACTGGCATCATTCTGAAAGATAAACGCTGTGCCATCGCCCTGGTGAACATCCAGATCGACAATCAAAATTTTTTGCACCTGATTTAGTTTTTGCAGGCATCGAGCCGCGATCGCCAGATCGTTGAAAATACAAAACCCAGAGCCATAGCCAGGAAAAGCGTGGTGTGTGCCGCCAGCCGTGTTGCAGGCGAGTCCATATTTTAGCGCCAGTTGCGCCGTGAGAATGGTTCCACCTACCGCCGTACAGGTGCGATTCACCAAAGCCGAGCTCCACGGCAACCCGATGCGTCGCTGGGCCCTTAGGTCGAGTGTGCCATTGCAATACGACTGCACATAGTCAGCATCGTGCACCCACTCAATCCAAGTGAGGGGTGGTGGCTCTGGCGTATGAAACTGAGAAGCGATCGCTACTCCATCTTCCAATAGCATTTTGTGAAGTTTCTTAAATTTCGCCATTGGGAAGCGATGATCAGGTGGTAACGGTGCAACGTAGTTGGGGTGGTAGATGAGTGGCAAATCCATTCAAAATTTTGTCTGAATAGCGTTTTTAGTTTTGTAAACTAATCTCGTCAAATATTGCTGTTTGTAAGAATCTCTAGGTTGTCAATCTCTAATCCTTTAGACTGATCTCCATTGTGAATTCTTGATTAAACAGCTATGACACATCCGGTTTGGCATGAGTATTTAAATCTACTTTCTTTTTTTGCAGCAGTGATTGGCTTATACGTTTTATATAACGTTAAATCAAAGCCAGGTGAGGAGCTTGACGATGCTGACCACACCTTGCTGGCGCTGAGTTTTGCCTACTGGGTGGTGCATTGTATGGCGGTAGGTGCTCAAAGGATGATCCATCCTGATTGGGAAATTGCCGTAATGAGCTTAAAATTTACCGCGATTTTTTCCTATTTGTTGACCTTTTCTAGTGCCCTGAGTTTGCCGCTCCATCAAATTTCTGCAAGGCAAAACCAAACCGAGCCTTAGAGACGGAGAATCTAGCTTGACATCACTTGCCCGATCGCGGCTTCCAAATCTTCTTGGGCAATCGTCGTCACCACAAAAACTTCTTGGGCGGTTTTGCCGTGACGAGCAATTACCTTGAAGCCGCCGCGAATGGGCACAGATATTTTTAGCTTGAACTGGGGGGAATGCGATCGTGTAGGAGCAATCACCCCCGGTGTGACAGTCTGAATCCCTGGGTAGGAGGTTAACTTCTCTAGCAACCCAATCAACCCCGGAATATGCGTGGAATGATTTAGTACTAACCTTCCACCCGGTTTTTTCATAGGTCACTCCAGAGCAAAATAATTTGTAGTTGATAATTCGTAATCATTGATGCAGACTGAGATATCCATCCTAGGGAATTTTATCTCTTCATCGACACATCAAGCTGCGCCATACTTTTAAATAGGAATTATCATCCACAAATTACCAACCACAAATTATCATCCACAAATTACCAACCACAAATTATCACCCACAAATTGAGTGAGCGATTATTGGCTCAACCTGCCTCTAGAGGAGCCATTGTTAGCCCCTCCATCCCAAGCTGCATATGGTAGAGTTCTGCCTGTTCTAGCTGCCCCGTCCACACGGTAGCTTGGCCATCAAAATGCACCTGGTTGGTGAGTTCCCAGGCGCGATCGCCCGTCATTCCAGGAATATACTTCAGCAGACATTCTGCCACATGCTCAAAGGTATTGAAATCATCATCTAAAACGATGACGCGGTAGTTGGGGACAGTTTTGCGAACGGTTTGGCTTGTTTTTTCAGGAGCGGCAACTGAAGCGATCGTTCCCTGTGATTTAACAAAAATTTCAGCCTGATCAGCTTCCAAAAAGGTTCCAGTCATAGGGCAATGATCCAAACGCTTTAGAAAGTTTTTGCAATAAGTTCTAGACTACTTCCAAATTGTGGAAGTGTCATACGATTAAGCCCAGATTGTTACAACCTGGGCCTCTACAGAAAAGTTGAGATTTAGAACTGGGAAAGTTTGGCTAGTGCTCGATCGCCACGATCGGCACGTCTGAAGCTCAACCGATCTTACTGGCAGAACACCAGATTGCTGCCCGCCGAGTTGGTGAAACCATTGGCAACCCAGCCCGCAAGAGGTCTACCAACTTGTACCCAGATGCGACCGTCGGGAGAGGTTTTGCTGGTGGCGGGGGTGGTGGTTAAAAAGATTTGACTGTTGAAATCAGCGCCTCCCATGATGGCGGAGGTGGTGCTGGGTTGTTGGCGAATGATTAGCCCCTGGGGCTGCGAAACTCGGCGGCACACGCCTTTGTCAGGGGGCGGAGTGGGGTTGACTCCAGTGGTGCAAGGCTTGAGGTTGACGGTTTGTACAAAGCCCGTTCCCGGAGAACTCACGCCAATGTAGCCATCGGTTCCACCGTTTTCTGACAGGGTGACGCGCTGGTTGGCGGCGAGGGGGGCGATGACTGCGCTGGTTGCCGATCGTTGGGCAAAGATGGCAGTTGACTGCTTAGTGGCACGGCACTGCCCGACGATCGAAGCGGCAGCAGGAGTTTGGGCCGTTGCGGGTAAGCTGGTGCTCAATGATTCAACACCAGCAGCGACGGCCAAGACAGCGAGACTGGCGATCGATGAGTGCCAACGGTTCATTTTAAGGTTTCTCATTTTGATTCAATCCCTCACACAAAATTAGACTCTGAAATATGTTCCTGCATGAGATTATGACATGCAACTACAACTCAGTTGTGACGTATCAGTTGTGACGTACCCAATCCTGATGCTACGCCTACAGAGCAGGCTTCCCGTTTCATCCACCATTGCCGTGGTTTTTGCAAGGAGAACCCTGGTCTTACACAGCGTCCGCAGGTTTGGAACACTCACGCGTCCCTGACGAATAGACAGCTTCTTACTCAGTTGCCCACGGAGGGAGGCCCCCTTCAGCACTGAGCGCATTCACCGCCTCCGGGCAGGCTCCCTGCGCCCCAAGGAGCTTAAGTTTCTATTCGTCCTTCCCGTATGGCTTTCAATCTGTTCCAGTGACGGTTAGGCTTCCCTAGCGACAATCTTTCTGTGGCAAGCGTAGTTACGCTACTTAATTCCTGTCTGTTTGAGAGGCTAGGTAGGCGATCGACCTCAAATATACTCAGATGTACTCTATCAGATTTTCTTGCTCTGATTGAATTTACGATTTTGGGCGAGAAGACACCGACTCTTCGTCTGCGTCATCGGCTAAGAGTTCTATTACAATCATCTGAACCTCAGATTCACTTCATTACTTGTTTTATGGCAGTGACAACTTCGCCTAAATCCAAATCTAAATCTAAATCCAAATCTTTTCCTGCCTGGGCTTTTCTCTCGCTGGCGACGAATGGTTTATTGTTTGTGACTGTGGCTTTGCTGCTGGTCAAAACCGATCGTGCCCTTCCTCCTTCCCAGGTCAAAGTGATACCGATTTCAACCCCGAAAACAGATGCCGAAGAAGCGGCTTCACTCGCAACTTCGCTCATTGCAAACTTGCAACCTCGACAGCAGCTTACCTATGAGCAATGGGTTGATTTGCTAGATAAAGAAGCGGCGGCGATCGTCAAAAACAACCCCAACCGTTTAACGGTGTTGGCGGGTGATTCTTTGAGTCTTTGGTTTCCGGCAGAATTGCTACCCGCTGATCGTACTTGGCTCAATCAAAGCATTTCGGGCGAAACTTCTGCGGGGCTGCTCAAGCGATTAGATTTATTTGAGAAAGCAGAACCTCAAGCCATTTTTGTGATGATTGGTATTAATGATCTGTTAAAAGGTGGCTCTGATAAAGAACTACTAGACTACTATCAGCGAATTATAAAAACTCTCAAAAAAAACCATCCTAAAAGCAAGATCATTGTTCAATCAATTTTGCCTCATGCTAATAGGTCTACCGTCGAAAATCCAGATCGTCTATCAAACGTTTCTAACCAACGAATTTACAATTTAAACCGAAAAATTGCCGCGATCGTCAAAGAATCTAAACTACACTACCTAGACTTGCAACCCTTGTTTACAAACAACGAAGGCTATCTGCGCTCCGAACTCACCACAGATGGGCTACACCTCAGTTCTCAAGGTTATTTGGTATGGCGATCGGCGATTCAAACCTTTAGTCAGCTTGTCCTAGAGTCCGAATTACTTGCCAAACCCTGAGTCTTCTCGTTCCCCAACCGTTCTATGATCAGCAATAGTTGACCCATAATAGTTGACCCGTAATAGTTGACCCGTAATAGTTGCCTCATCTCAAGGAAGCCCGATGGATACCAAAGCGTTTAAGCGATCGCTCAACAGTTCCGAAAACTACCACCGCAAAGGGTTTGGACACGATGCCGATGTGTCAGAGGCAATGAATTCTGAGTATCAGAGCGATCTGATTCAGCAGATTCGTGACCAACGCTACCTCCTCAAGCGCGGCAATGTCACAATTCGGCTGGCTCAGGCGTTTGGGTTTTGCTGGGGCGTTGAGCGGGCCGTGGCCATGGCCTACGAGACGCGGCAACACTTCCCCACCGAGCGAATTTGGATTACCAACGAAATCATTCACAATCCTTCGGTTAATCAGCGTTTGCGCGAGATGAATGTGCATTTTATTGAGGTGGCGAATGGCGAAAAAGATTTTTCTGGCATTGGCAACGGCGATGTGGTGATTTTGCCTGCGTTTGGGGCGAGTGTGCAGGAGATGCAATTGCTCAACGATCGCGGCTGCACGATCGTCGATACGACCTGCCCCTGGGTGTCTAAGGTTTGGAACACCGTAGAAAAGCACAAAAAAGTTGCCCACACCTCAATCATTCACGGCAAATATAACCACGAAGAAACGATCGCAACGAGTTCCTTCGCAGGAACGTATTTGATTGTGCTAAACCTGGCACAGGCAGAGTATGTGGCAGACTACATTCTCAACGGGGGCGATCGTCAAGAATTTCTGACCCAATTCAAGAATTCAACCTCCGTAGGGTTTGATCCTGATCGCGACCTCGATCGCATCGGCATTGCCAACCAAACGACTATGCTCAAGGGCGAAACCGAACAGATCGGCAAATTGTTTGAACACACCATGATGCGGAAGTTTGGCCCTGATCAATTGAATCATCACTTCCTCAGCTTCAACACGATTTGTGATGCCACGCAAGAACGCCAAGATGCCATGTTTGAGCTAGTAGACGAGAAACTCGATCTGATGGTGGTGATTGGCGGCTACAACTCATCCAACACGACTCATCTGCAAGAGATCGCCATTGAGCGCAATATCCCCTCTTATCATATTGATTGCGTCGATCGCATTGGGTCTTCTAACCAGATCGAACATAAACCGTTGCATCGAGGTCTCGAAGTCACCAAAAACTGGCTCCCAGACGGCGAAATTGTCGTTGGCATTACTTCTGGGGCTTCTACGCCCGATAAGGTTGTTGCCGATGTGATTGAAAAGATCTTTGCGCTAAAGTCTGCGTCTCTTGTGGCGTAGAAACCAGTGGCGTAGAAACCAGTGGCGTAGAAACCAGTGGCGTAGAAAATCGATTGCGGCAATTTCAACAGCATGTCTGATCGAGAATGTAAGCTTTGATGACTCCATTTCTACTGCATGAATGACGTTGTTTCGCCCCGATCGTTCTTTTCTCATACCAATGGAGAAATTTGGATCGGGGATGCAATTATTTGGCTACAAACCCTCGAATCAGAATCAGTTGATCTGATCTTTTCTGACCCTCCTTACAATATCAAAAAGGCAGAATGGGACAGGTTTGAATCGCAGTCAGCCTATGTCGAATGGTCACTGAAATGGATCGAACAAGCGGCACGAATTCTTAAGCCAACGGGCACAATTTATATCTGTGGTTTTTCTGAAATCTTGGCAGATCTCAAGTTACCCGCTTCGCAATATTTCCAAGGTTGTCGCTGGCTCATTTGGCACTACAAAAATAAAGCAAATCTGGCGAACGATTGGGGGCGATCGCACGAAAGTATTCTCCACTTCAGAAAGACCAAACAGTTTTATATCAATGTTGAAAATGTCCGCATTCCTTACAGCGACCATACACTCAAATATCCAGATCACCCTCAAGCTAAAACCAGTCAATATGGAAACCCTAAAAAAGTTTGGCAACCCAACCCCAAAGGAGCAAAACCTAGAGATGTGATTGAGATTCCAACGACCTGCAATGGAATGACCGAAAAGACAAAGCATTTGACTCAAAAACCCGAAGAACTGGTGAGAAAATTTGTGCTTGCTTCGTCTAAAAAAGGTGATCTTGTCGTTGATCCTTTCTTAGGTTCAGGTACGACCGCCGTTGTCGCCGAACAACTCAATAGAAAATGGCTGGGATGTGACACGAATGCTGAATATTTAAGTTGGGCTGTGCAAAGAATTCAAACTACAAAAATGATGTCAGATGAGGATTGGTTTTGGTTCGATCGTACCCATGAAGAACGTAGAAAAAAGATCCGGTGAGCCGTAAAACGATAAACTCAACTTGCCTAATTTGCAAGCGTGAAACCTAGAATTGGCAACCGTTTTAGAGCTTGATTCTGTATGTAATTATTGAGTCAATCATCAATAATATAGCGATCGTATTGGGTTTTTGAGAAAGGATGTCACAGAAATCTTTTCTCACACAGCCTCTCACTCTCACCAATCATTCAGAACTGTTAAGCAAAATGATTGATCAGACGCATTTCGACTGCGCTCAATACTCAAAATCTCCCCTAGAGAAGGGTTTCGACTCCGCTCAACCCGGCATCTATACTTTGTCAGGGCATAAAATTAAAGATTTTGGACGGGGTGCAGGGGTGGAACCTGGCTGGGGGCGCAGCCCCCACACCCCTTCTAAACCAAAATCTATAGGCTGACGCAGTATAGTTTGCTTTAATTTCACTCCACTACTGATTTCAATTGAAACCATGAGTTGCGATCGATGCTGTTTTAGACCCTTCCTTCTATCAGATCTTTAGCCTCTAAAACTGCCAATCTAAAGTCCAAAATTGTATAAAATTGGTGTCAGTATGACGGATGATCTCAAAAAAAAGAATACGCTGCTTTCTGTGGTCGCTCACTCTAATTTTAGGCGGATTATTTGGTAGTGGATTTTGGAGCAAACCGGCTCAGGCAGGCGTATTAGCCGATCGTGTGGCCGCCTTCCCAAACTGGCAAACAAAGCCCCCCACCCAGGCAGCACAGGGCGATCTCGTTTATCCTGCCTGGCTAGAAGGAACCTGGCACACCACCAGCACCCTAGTTGACCTGGTTGCACCCCTTGCCCCAGACCTCATAACCCCCGGATTTGAGAGCAATCGCAACTATCTCCACCAGCCGATCGAGTTTGATGTGCGTTTCATCAAACAGCCCTCCCCCCAGCGAATTGCAACGGCACTCAAGTTTCTTCCTATCAACACCAACTCTGCAAGAGTGGTCGCCGATCGGGCCTTCAATGGGTTAAATCTGGCCAGGGCCTACCTGGGCGATCGGGCAGTCCTGTCTGTCAAGGTTGATCCCGACACGCCGACGCGACAAATTACCCTTCTGAGAGACGATCGCCAGCTTGTTTCGATCGTGAACGCTAGAGCCATCGAGACCTCTGCCCCCGATCGCTTCATCACTACAGAAGTGTTTCAGCAGATTTTTCGCGGCAGTTCTCAGCCTTACCTTAACCAGGTTGAAACCACAACGGCATACCAACGGCAAAAAACGGCGATCGTGGCCGACCAGATCACGGCGGTCTATTTATCTCCCCAAGATCCCAATTATTTCAAAGCTGGCGAAACCCCTCTGGCGCTCTATCGCTATCAGTTAGAACTGGCTCCGATAGACAAGCAAACTGTGCCATCTGACTAATTTTCTAGAAGCCTAAAAATTTCAAACTACGGTCAATCGCCAGATGCAAATTACCTAGCTGACTGACAAACCCTGTCCACCCTGATTCCTCAATTCCTTCTCCCCTGGTGAGAGCAGGGAAGTCAGAAAAGTAACATTGGGTTCAGAGCGACTCGCCCGCTCTGGGAGAGGGGTTGGGGTGAGGATCTTCTGAGTTTTTTCAGTTAACCAGTGTAAATTACACAAGTTTGCAAAAAAAGCTCGCAAAGTAAACTTTGATATCTTTGAGTCCTACCCTCGAAAGACCTTTGTTATTGTCAGAATATTAGCGGTTATCCATTCCGATTCGTTGGCTGTTTGAGGAATTGTAAGTCACGTTGACTCTTTCCTTAGATGGCAATTTTATTATTTGAACAACTGAGTCTAAATAGCGCAATCTAAGTAGCGAAACCTAAGTAGCGAAACCTAAGTAGCGAAACTTTCTGCAAGCCAACTTTCTTCAAAACCCAACATGACTTTTTTTCTCAAGCCCTGGAACATGAACCACTACTGCGAACAATGGATCGCTGATTGGTGTCAAGACAACGGTTGGACGGACTGGTTTATGGAGCGATCGAGCTACTGGGCGTTTCCTCCGCAGGCAGTCATGCCCGTGCCGATTCCTGTGCAGGCGCTTCGTGCCATTAAAGCCGAGAAAGGGATAAGCGCCGACGAACGGGTTTGGTGTCTGGCTGCGGTGTTTGGCACTATGGTTGGAGTAGCGTCTGGCTATTTTATGTCCTCTCCGATGCCCTTGGTGTTGGCATTTATTTTTTGCGCGATCGTCGTCGCCCGTATGGATGATGAAGAGATGCTTCCCTGCGTCGATCGTGAAGAAATCTAAAGGCAAGATTGCCTAACATTTCTAACAATTCTCTAACAATTTCCTAACAATTTAAGCTACCTAAAAAGGGATAAGTTGACTCGACTTATCCCTCATTAGTTTGTTAGGTCAATGTCTTTTTCTAGCCTTCTTCGATCGAGGCAGACACTTCGATCGCTTCGACATCGATCGTTCCTGAAGGAGTCATCCGTTTGAAGTGTCCTCCCTCAATTTTCAACGGCTCCCCACAGTTGGGGCATTGAGTCCCCGCCTGGCTGATACTAATACCCGTAAACTCAAAACTACAAACCGGACAGGCATCCTGAACTAAATTCTTCTTGAGCCACCACTGGAAGGCAAAAAAAGCAACCACAGGCGCAAGCACCAGCAGCCCTAGCAGCACAAAAAATGACTTAACCAACCACCCCAGCCCCAAAGCCGCTAGCAGCCAGACAAAACCAATCAAGGTGATCAGGCGACCTAATCCATTAATACCGAGTTGAAGGTTGTTGAGGCTGTTCTGGTTCACAGCAGGCTCCTGAAATTCTTGGTGTAAACTACTTTGATTGAAGCAGATGCGATCGGCTTTGGGGGGCGGCTATCTCTACCAATTTCAGATCTGGTTTCCGACTGGCGACCAGAAAAGTGTGGTTGGGTAGAAACTTCATTACAGCATAAGTTATCTCAATAAGTTACCTCATTGATTCGGTTCACAGAATCAGCCCAAAGCTTAATCTGGGTAAACTTTACAAGGAGTTAGCGATGACGATTTTTTTAGCAGGAGCCAGTCGAGGAGTCGGGCGCGAAATTGCCAAATGCCTGATGGCTCAAAAATTGACGGTAAAAGCAATGCTTCGATCGGACAAAACTGCCCCTGAGTTGCAAAATTTGGGCATCGATCAGGTTGCGATCGCCGATGCCCTCAAGCCTGAGCAAATTGAGTTAGCGATGGCAGACAGTGCCATTGAGTCGGTGATCAGCACGATCGGTGGCTTGCCAGAAGGTGGAGACCGCGCCGATTACCCAGGCAATCGCAACCTGATCGATGCCGCCGTAAAAGCGGGGGTAAAGAAATTTATATTGGTGACATCGATCGGCAGTGGCGACAGCGCCGTCTCGCTGCCGCCTCAAGTTCTACAAACCCTGGGTGAAGTGCTCAAAGAAAAAGCAAAAGCCGAGCAGCACCTAATCAACAGTGGTTTGGTTTACACAATCATTCGCCCCGGTGGGTTGAAGTCAGAACCCGCCACTGGCAACGGCGTTCTCACCGAAGATCCCCGCATTGCCGGAACGATTCACCGGGCCGATGTCGCCCAGTTGGTCTGTCGATGTGTGGGCAGCGATCGTCCTAATTACAAAATTTTGTCAGCCCTCGATCGTACCCAAACCTATGGCAATTCAGACTTCGCCGAATTTCAACTAGATTAACGTCAGTTCGGCGACGGGACTTTTGCCCTCAGCCCAGGGCTGCAAAGCCTGACGCTTGCGCGGCTCCTCCGTCTCCCCAAGGAGCAGGAGGCTGAGGGCACTTTGAGCAGACTCGAATTCACGTTAGATTAACTCCTTCCTCAACTAAGCCATCACCATTCCCCCATCCACATTCATCACCTGCCCTGTGATGTAGGCTGCCGCCGCCGAAGCCGCCAAAAAACGAATCATCTCCGCCACTTCCTCAGGCTGACCATACCGACCCAGAGGAATGTATTTGAGAATCTCATCCGACTTGAGATCATTCGTCATATCCGTTGTGATAAACCCCGGTGCGACTGCATTGACGGTGACTCCACGACTGGCAAGCTCTTTGGCTACAGTGCGCGTAAACCCAATCACGCCAGCTTTTGCCGCACTATAGTTCGCTTGCCCCGGATTGCCCATCTGCCCCGCCACCGATGTGATGTTGACAATGCGCCCCGATCGCTGTTTCAGCATGATCTTGCTCACCGCTTTTGTGCAGAGAAACACCCCCGTCAAATTGAGATCAATCACCGCTTGCCAGTCTTCGGGCTTCATTCGCAGCAGCAGCGTATCGCGAGTGATGCCAGCATTGTTGACCAGCACATCCACTCGGCCCCACTTAGCCATCGCCGCTTCGACCAGCGCTTCCACTTGCTCAGCCTTAGAAACATCTGCCGCCACTGCGATCGCCTCGCCCCCCGCCGCCCCAATTTCTTCTACCACCCCGTCAGCCGCCCCCCGCGAATTGGCATAATTGACCACGACCTTTGCCCCCTCCGATGCCAGCGCCAGCGCCGTCGATCGCCCAATGCCCCGTGATGCGCCCGTCACGATCGCCACTTTCCCTTTCAACTGCTGTAACCCTGCTGGCAATGCTTCCATAACGGTTTCCATAAATTGTCTGCGAATCTGATCATATCGGTAAAGAGGAATGGTTCTATACACGAACAAAGGATGCCGAGCTAATATACTGCGTCAGCCTATAGATTTTGGTTTAGAAGGGGTGTGGGGGCTGCGCCCCCCAGCCAGTCTCC
>JAAUOZ010000098.1 GCA_012034655.1 Leptolyngbyaceae cyanobacterium CSU_1_3
TCCCGTCGCATCATCTTGGCCGTGTCGCGAAGTTCCCCCGTGGTCGATTTCAAATGAAACAGCGGCTGCGACGGTGTCCGCTTTTGCTTGGCCAACCATTCACGCAGTTCTTCGACGACCATCGGATGCAACGGCAATTTGTCATCCCGCCCGTTTTTCGAGTAGGCGGCCAGCACGATGACGGACGGATACTCGGCATCCAGATCCAGCGACCGCCGGTCACGGCGCCGTTCGAGAGCTATGTGAAGATGCTGTTCTTCGTCCAGGCGCTGCTTGTGGTGCTGGCGATCGCGATCGCCTGGGGCAGTGCTTGCTATGTTGCCTTCACGAGTGGGCTGCTGATTTTGCCGATGGCGATTCCTATAGGGGCGATCGTGATGGTTGGGTTGTCTTATTTGGGCATCGGGGTGGCCGACAATCTCCTCAATAGTCAGAAAACTCGCAAGGCTCTGCTGCGCCGTTCTCGTGCGCCGATGATTCAAGAAATTATGCAAGAGCAGGACGATCTCAAAGATCTACTGCGAGAACAGGAGTTGGCGATCGCTAACAAAACGCTCAAAAATCGCTACAAAATTGACAAGGTTTTGGCATCAGGCGGATTTGGCGAAACCTATATTGCCAAGGATCTTCAGCGTCCCAACGATCCAGAATGCGTGGTTAAGCATTTGCACCCGGTTAGCAATCATCCTAGCCATTTGCGTTTGGCCAGCAAGATGTTTAAGCGGGAAGCAGACACATTAGAAATGTTGGGCAAAAAGCATGACCAGATTCCTCGACTGCTGGCTTATTTTGAGGAAGATGAAGAGTTTTATCTGGTGCAAGAGTTCATTGCTGGACACCCCTTGAGCGAGGAAGTGTTGTTGAGCCGACAGTTTTCTGAAGCCAGAGTGGTGAATATTCTCAAAGAAATTTTGCAAATTTTGCAGTTTGTCCATGAGGAAGGCGTAATCCACCGGGATGTCAAGCCCAGCAATATTATCAAGCGAGAGTCAGATGGCAAACTGGTGTTGATCGACTTTGGAGCCGTCAAAGACGAATACAACAAATTGACCAGCGATGAGACGCAGACTAACCTCACGGTGGGCATTGGCACGCAAGGCTATATGGCTCCCGAACAGGGGTTTGGTAAGCCAGATTACAACAGTGACATTTACTCAGTAGGCATGATGGGGATTCAGGCGTTGACGGGCTATTCGCCCAGCCAACTCCAATCTGATCCTGAGACAAAGGAGATTGTTTGGCAAGAAAAAGCGCCGCAGAAGGTCAGCAGTGGGCTAGCTAATATTATTTCTAAGATGGTGCGCTACGACTGTCGCGATCGATATCAGTCGGCGATCGAGGTGCTGCAAGATCTCCAGAAGCTTTCCCATAGTTCGCTCTCAACTGGAACGATCGCACCCTTCCCGATGACTCCCAGCGAGGAAGATCTCAGCACCATGACGCGACCCTGGCCCGAAACCTTTGGTTCAGAAAATTTGCCGCCCACGCAGCCACCCCCCCAGAAAAAGGGCTAATTTCAGCTAGAACTGGTAGGCGTTTCTACGGGTGAATACATCTTTTTGATGAATGCTGATGTCTTTGTAATCTAGCGGCTCGAATATCAATATTTGCAGTTCCTACTCAGAGTCTACCTATACTTTGTCAGGGCATAAAATTAAAGATTTTGGACGGGGTGCAGGGGTTCCACCCCTGGCTGGGGGCGCAGCCCCCACACCCCTTCTAAACCAAAATCTATAGGCTGACGCAGTATATTTTGAGCGGGCTTTTTTGGGCCAATAATTGCTGCCGAACCCAGTAATCGACAGATAAATTAAGTGATTTTTGCAACTTGCTTTCTGGGAACACTGTGGCTGTTTGCTGCTAGCGAAAGTTTAAGGGTTGCTCGATCGCTCTAATTTATAGGTCTTAGGAGTACAAAGTATGGAATTTGCTGGATTGCCTACCTGGAATCGTGATGAAGCTCTAGCTACACACCCTGTGCCCAATGTAACCTCTGCCGTAATCTCTACACCGCTTACAGCACAGCCACTTTCACGATCGTCTTCTCTGCTGTTTGTCGATTCCAAAGTTCAGAATTATCAGAGTCTCGTGGCGAACGTTGCATCTGGAACGGAGGTATATGTTTTAGACTCGACGCAGGATGCGATCGCTCAAATTACCCAGACTTTGATGGGGCAATCGAATATTTCTAGCTTACATATTCTGTCTCACGGTGCAGCAGGAAGTTTGCAGATGGGTGCAGATGGGGTGGATTGGGCTAGACTCGATCGCTACACCGCCGACTTGCAATCTTGGTCAAACGCTCTCACTGACGATGCTGATATTCTGCTCTATGGCTGTGATGTGGCGGCAGGTGAAGTCGGTGAAACCTTTGTGCAACAATTGGCGAAACTGACAGGCGCAGATGTGGCCGCTTCAGATGACCTGACTGGAAATTCTACTTTGGGCGGCGACTGGAATTTAGAGGTGCAGACGGGAAAGATTGAGTCACCATTGGCGATCGCACCGGGGCTACTTGCCACCTATCAATCAGTTCTCGCAAATGCAGGCGATGTCATTATTAATGAATTCTCACAAGGGAGTGGCACTGCAAAAGAATGGGTTGAGCTTCTGGTAGTTACCGACAATCTTAATCTTCAAGATCACCAATTAATTGATGGTAACGGCTCACTAGCAATCAAGCTAACCGGAGTTGGCTTTGCATCGCTAAAGGCTGGGACGCTACTTGTGCTGTACAATGGCAGCGACATAGATGAAGTGCTCGTTCCAGACCTAGCTTACAACCCTGCGGCTGGAGATTACTCTCTACAAGTATCTTCCCAAAATGCAACTGGAGATTTTGCAATCACTCGCACCAAGGGCTGGGATAGCACGAATGGAGCATTCGCCAATGCAAGCGTGTCCGATTTGCCACAGTTGTTGAATCTTAGTGGTACTCTAATTCATAGTTTACCGAGACCAACCAGTGCAGGAAGCAGATTTACGGCTTACCAAAGCAACCGCATTTCTGGCGCAAATAGTGCAGCTACGTGGTCGCCTGACGGCTTATCGACACTGGCCACTCCTGGTCTTGGCAATGGTGGAAGCAACACGGTTTGGATTGACAATCTACGCGGCAACGTTGCTCCCGTCCTAGACACCACTGGCAATCCCACTTTACCCAGCATCAATCAAGGTGTCACCAATCCTAATGGAGTGCAAGTTACCGATCTGATTGCAAGCCTCGGCGGAACGGGCATTACGGATATCGATCGTGGCTCGTTCAACGGCATTGCAGTCACACGAGTCAACAATGCCAATGGTAATTGGGAATATTCCATCAATGGGGGCAACACCTGGACAGCATTTGGCAGCAACATAGCAGACAACTCCGCAACTGTCTTGTTGGGTTCAGCTTCTCTCTATAACTCCACACTAGGCAATGCCCCCGATCAGCAAGGCTGGTTGTCTTACACAAACCTCAAGATAGAATCTGGCATCCCAACTCCTGGTACTTCAACCCAATCTGCAACCACCAGCGGCACTGTTCTCAACACCACCGCCGACAGCAAAAACTATGCAGGTTACAGCAACTATGATGTCGCGCAACAACAGGTGAATCCGACTTTTCCGGCGCTCGATCGGGCATCAGGCTACAGTCTCTCCTTTAGTCTGCAACTGCTCTCTGAGTCGCGCACTAATGAAAATCGGGCTGGCTTTAGTGTCATTGCCCTCAGCAGCGACCAACGCGGCATCGAACTTGGCTTTCAGCAAACCACCGCAACGACAGGCAAAATCTTCGCCCAAAGCGACGACATTACCCCCAACCCTGGAGGTCAGCAGAATGGATTGTTTTTGGCGGCTGAAAGCGTCTCCTTTAACACCAATCAGGCGGTCAACTACTCCCTAAACATCAAAGGCGACACCTACCAACTGCTAGCTGACGGAGTGCAAATTCTCACCGGAGTTTTGCGCGATTACAAAAATTGGACTTCTTCGCCCGACCCCTACGAAAATCCCAACTTCATCTTCTTGGGCGACGATAGCACTTCGGCCCAAGCCTCTTTTAAGCTCAGCCAAGTAGTGCTTCGACAAGAGACACGGGTTCGCTTTGTGCCTAATGCCAACTATACAGGTTCGTCAGAAATTAGCTTCCGAGCGTGGGATGGAACCAATGGAGTGACAAGCGGAACATCTGGGGTAGATACCTCACTCGCAGGTGGAACTACTGCATTTAGCACTGCAACAGAAGCAGCAACGATCGCCATCACATCCATTAGACCAGATTTACTTTGGCACAACACTAACACTGGAGCCACGGGTTTTTGGAAGATGAATGGCATGAGCTTTGACTCTTACGTCAATATTTTTAACGTTCGTCCCGAATGGAAGATCGAGGGCAGCGGAGACTTCGATCGTGATGGTGATTTAGATATTTTATGGCGCAATAGGGCCAATGGAGAGGTCGGATTCTGGAAGATGAACGACATGAGCTTTGAATCTTATGTTCCGATTCTCAATGTGAGTTCTGGCTGGCAAGTCGAAGCCACCGGAGACTTCGATCGTGATGGTGATTTGGATATTTTATGGCGCAATAGCACCCACGGAGAGGTCGGATTCTGGAAAATGAACGACATGAGCTATCAGTCTTATTCCTTTGTTTCTAATGTCTCTTCAGATTGGCAAATTGCTCGTACCGGAGACTTCGATCGTGATGACGACTTGGATATTTTATGGCGCAACAGCAGCACTGGAGAAGTTGGGTTCTGGAAGATGAACAATATGAGCTATCAATCGTATGTTCATATCTCTACAGTCGCTCCTAACTGGAATATTGGCGGCACAGGAGACTTTGATGGCGACGGCAGTTTAGATATCCTGTGGAACAATACGATCACAGGAGAGGTCGGATTCTGGAAAATGAATGGTATGACCTACAGTTCCTACGTCCCAACCTCAAACGTCGATTCAAACTGGCAAGTTAAGGGAGTTGCGGACTTCAACAGTGATGGTAAGCTAGACATCCTTGGCAAAACGGGAGTGACGGGGCAACCGGATTTTGGAAGATGAACCACATGAGCTTTGACTCGTATGTTCATATTTTCTATGTTGATTCTGGTTGGCAAATTGAGGAAGTTGGAGATTTCGATCGCCTCTCACCTAAGTAGTTCACAAGTAGTTCACAAGTAGCTCACATTAGCAGTTCATACTAGTAGCTCACACTAGTAGCTCACAAAACTCAGCTTAAGCGATCGCCCCTAAACTCTAAAGTTTTCGGGCGATTTTTTATAGACAATCAATCTTCTAACCCGTAGGAGTACTGAAGACTTCAGTACCAAGGGCGTAAGAATACTTAAGTAAGTTGGCTTGACACTGACTGCAAGATCAGAAACTTAAGTGTGAGTTCGGATTACCCCTATGAGGACTTAAGGAACACTTAGGTAGGTTGCTTTTACCAAGGAAGTCAAGGTGCAAACAATCTTTTGGTATGTCTGACTTTTGGTATGTCTGAGTGGAAAACGAATGATGCACACAACTCAACCTCTGACGTTACGGCACAATTTCTCTTGGACTTTTCTCGGCAATGTGGTTTATGCAGGTTGTCAGTGGGTAATGCTTGTGGTGCTTGCAAAACTAGGAACACCGGAAATGGTAGGGCAATTTACCTTGGGGTTGACAGTGACTGCACCCATCATGCTCTTGTGTAATATGCAACTAAGGGCCATTCAAGCTACAGATACCCAGGGACAATATCAATTTGCAGATTATTTCTCGTTGAGGTTGGTAACGACTGCCATCGCGCTGGGGGTGATCATTGGAGTCATTCTTTTAGGAGGCTATCGAGGTGATGCAGCTTGGGTAATTCTTGCAATTGGTATTGCCAAAGCGATCGAGTCTATCAGTGATATCTTTCATGGTTTTTTGCAACAGCAAGAACGGATGAATCATATTGCAATATCAATGATTGGTAAAGGAATTCTATCGATTGCGGCTTTGTCAATTGCAGTTTATCTAACGCAAAACATAGTCTGGGGCGTGATGGGGTTGGTAGCTGCCTGGACAATTGTTCTACTTTGGTATGACCGGCCAAATTTCCACAGGATGCAAGGAATTTTAGAGAGAAATCCTCTCGATCGCCCGTCTTCCCTAAACTTTAGATGGCGCACTAAAACACTGCTGAGACTATCTTGGGCCTCACTACCGCTTGGCTTTGTAATGATGCTAATTTCCCTCAATACAAATCTGCCTCGCTACTTTATTGAGCACTACCTAGGACAGCGAGAACTTGGCATCTTTGCAGCAATGACATATTTTCAAGTGGTTGGAACCACTGTTATATCTGCCCTAGGACAGTCTGCCAGCCCTCGATTAGCAAAGGAGTCTGCTTCAGAAGGACAACAAGGATTTCGCAGACTACTTCTTAAACTCATAGGAATTGCATCTGGCTTAGGGTTGCTTGGAGCGCTAATTGCTGCTGTGGCTGGGCACAGAGTTCTAAGCTTACTCTACAGCCCTGAATTTGCCGAACACTCAGATTTACTCGTTCGGTTGATGGTTGCCGCTGCGCTCTGGTACATCACCTCGATTCTTGGATATGCAGCCACTGCAAAACGGAAAATTCGCAAACAGCCGATCGTGCTACTGACCACAATTTTGATATCGGCCTTAAGCTGCTACTGGCTTGTCCCAACTGCGGGTCTGTTAGGTGCTGCCAATTCGATGCTAATCACCTCTGCTGTTGCGATGGTGGGCTATTTTTGGCTTCTGATTTTCTAGTCTTAACCTTACTTACAATTTAACTTGCTATGACGAACACAGATTTCATCACAACGGTTCTCGCTCCTTATCAGCCTCAACTTCCAATGGAGGAGTTGGTGTTAGAGGTCAACAGGCTCTATCACGCAGTGGAAGCCCAAGACTACGACGATCGCCACCCCGAAGTTCATGAACAACTGCCTCCAATTTGGAAAGAAATGATCGATCGTGCCGTCAAAACCACTCAGATAAAAGAATGGCGGATTCTAGATTTCGGTTGCGGCACTGGTTTTGAAGCGGAACAACTAATCCGCTATTTGCCTCAAGGCAGCATTGCTCAACTAACTTGTTATGATCTTTCTCCAGAAATGCTTGCTCGCTGTCGAGCAAGAATTACTCCTTTGTTTTCAGATGCGTTGTTTGTTTCTGATTTAAGCAATCAGCTAGACGGGCAACAGCCTTACAACTTACTGGCAACAAATTCGTTGTTGCACCATTTGCCAAATCCACTGAATACAATTAACCATCTGCTACCTCAACTAAGTAAGAATGTGTTGTGGTTGTCAGGGCATGAGCCTTCTAGCCGCTTCTACAAGAATGCTGAATGTAGTCGGTTATACGAAGATTTTTTACAGCAAAGGCAGTGGAGCAGATTTCTGTCAGTTGAGAACTACCTTGCCAAAATTAGACAACTGGTTGGGTTGGCAAGCAATCCTTCAGAAAAAGCGGCAAAAGCTGCTTTTCATAAAGGACTGTTTAAACAACAACCCTCTTCATTTGTCGTCGATCGTTTGGTCGATTTTCATGTAGCTCACTCTCTCGAAGAGGCAAGTCAAGGACGAGGATTTGACTTTAAGATTTTGCAGCAAGAGTTTGCAGACTCCTGGCAGCTTGAATGGGTCAAGACATACTCATTTATGGGAAGTTTTTATGAGCAAGACTTATCAAGTCGTTGGTCTGATGCTAGTCGAGAAATGTCCCAAAGGTTTGGTGAGGATGGGGCGAACTTTTGCACAGTTTGGAGACGAAATTAGATGAGAATTCTTCAAGTTGTCGGAGGCATGAACCGCCATGGAGCAGAAACATGGCTGATGAATGTTTTGAGATCTATCGATCGTACTAAATTCCAAATAGATTTTTTGGTACACACCCATGAACAGCAAGCCTATGAAGATGAGGCAAAAGCACTAGGGAGCCAGATAATTCGCTGCCTGCACCCTTCAAAGCCCTGGCTATATGCAAAAAACTTTAGGCAAGTGCTGTGCGAGTATGGGCCCTATGATGTTGTTCATAGTCACCTTCATCACTACAGTGGCTTTATTCTACAGTTAGCGGCTCAAGCGGGCATTCCCTCAAGAATTGCCCATAATCATAGTGATACGGTTCAAGCTGAGTCTAAAGCTAGTCTTATACGCAAGGCTTATTGCAAGTTGATGCGCTTTTGGATTGCTCGCTACTCAACAATTGGGCTATCTGTCAGTCAAGCCTCTGCGCCTGCACTATTTGGCCCTAATTGGCAGAAAAACCCTCGTTGGCAGGTAGCGCATTGTGGTATTGATCTAGCGCCATTTAAAGTTTTGGTTGATCCAACGATCGTACGATCGGAGCTAGGAATTGCCCCAGATGCATTTGTTATTGGGCACGTCGGCAGGTTTTATGAGCCGAAGAATCATATCTTCTTAATAGAAGTTTTTGCTGAAATTGCAAAGTGTGACCCAAATGCTTGCCTATTGCTTGTAGGAGAAGGGCCTCTCCGCGTGTTAGCCGAGCAAAGAGTTGCTCAATTAGGGCTAACCAAACAGGTAGTTTTTACAGGCTTACGCGCTGATGTGCAACGTCTCATGCTCGGTGCTATGAATGTTTATCTATTTCCTTCCCTATACGAAGGACTTGCATTAGTTCTTATAGAGGCGCAAGCAGCCGGATTGCCCTGTATTGTCTCAGACGTGATTCCGGAGGAAGCAGGCATCATTCCATCTTTGGTTCATAGACTGTCTCTGTCTCAAAACCCTCAAGAATGGGCTATGACTGCTTTGGCTAAAAAACAAGTTAAGGCAAAGGCTAACCAGTTAGAGAATCTAAAGAGTATAGAGAGTAGCTCATTCAATATTCGGGAAAGCCTAAAAAGATTGGAAGAAGCTTACACAAAAACAGCTTCAAACCGTTGTGATCCATCCAGTGAATCATTCAACCTATCAACATGAAAAAAGAACGATCGAATGCGCTATATCTTGGCTTGATTTATGTTCTCATGGCATCAAGTTCCTTTGTAATCGTGGAACCTGCCCCCATTGATCTACTTATTGTTATCTCCTTCGTGGTAGGTTTTTTCTCCTTTTTTCGTAGTTCTTTAACCTTAAGCATACCAGCGACTTTTCTACTAATATTTACCCTGGCAAATCTCCTTTCCACTTTTGCTGTCGAAGATGTCACACGAGGGCTTTATTTTCTGGTTATCAGGGTTTACTTCATTGTTTCTTGGTTACTATTTGTCGGAATCACAAGGCACTTTGGTATCAAAGCAGTAAAGACAATTTTCTCAGGCTACATCTTTGCCTCGATAGTAGCGATCGTCTTGGGTTTCCTCGCTTTTTTCATATCTTGAATTGGGACTTTTTAACCTTTGCTGATCGCCCTAAAGGACTGTTTAAAGACCCCAATGTGTTTGGCCCTTTTTTGATTCCTGTTGTATTGTATGCCGCACTTGAGTTTGAGTCTTCAAAGGGCAAAAGTAAGCTAGCTAAATTAGGATGGGCAACTTTGTTTCTGCTGGCTTCGATCGGGTCAGCGCTTAGCTTCTCGCGAGCAGCTTGGTTGAACTATGGAATCTCAATCTCTAGCTATATTGTTCTACGAGTCCTAACAGCTTCCTCTATGCGAGTTGCAATTCGTCGTAGCTCGACCTATATCAGCTTGCTGCTCCTTCTGTTGACAGTTTTTGGTGCGTTACTGATTGCTCAACCAAACACGGCTGAATTTTTTTACTCAGAGGTCAGTCTATCAAGCTTACGATGATGTGAGATTTGGTACTCAAGAAGTTGCTCTGAATGATGCACTTTCTGGCTTTATTGGTATCGGCCCCGGCCAATCTGAAGTAGTTTATGACTATGCAACTCACAGTTCTTATGTGCGTATTTTTGTGGAAAATTCTTGGTTGGGATTGATTGGTTTCTTTGGGTTTATCCTGCTGACGCTCCATCACAGTTTTTGGCTAGTCCTAAAGTCAAAAAACTCAAACCAGGGACTTTTCATTGTCTTTACATCTGCGATTTTAGGAATCTTAGCAAACAGCTTCTTTATTGATACAGTGCACTGGCGACATTTTTGGCTACTTCTGGCGTTGCCTTGGGGAAATTACTCTCTTCTATCTAGCTCGACAGACACAGCAAGTCACTCAGTCGATGCTGAAAGTGCTCTCAATTTGGTTGATTAGTCATGAGTCCAAAAATAACGATCGGTATTTCCTTCAGAAACCCAGGTCACTACTTCACACTTGCCCTTCAGTCAGTTTTTGCTCAAACCTTTACTGATTGGGAATTGATTCTGATAGATGATGGTTCTTCGGATGATTCGTTGACGATCGCTCTCAGCCTTCAAGATCCACGAGTGCGAGTCTATTGTGATCAAGAATCGAGGGGCTTGAATATTCGACTCAACCAACTTGTGCAGATGGCAAAAGCACCCTATTTTTTGCGAATGGATGCAGACGATGTCATGCATCCCCAACGGCTAGAAAAGCAATATCAGCAGCTAATTCAGCATGATAGAAATACAGTGATTGGGTCGGCAGCGTATTCAATTAATGCAGCGTCTCAAGTAACGGGGCTTCGACTAACTTGTAGTCAACAAAAGTCAGGATTTTCAGCACGACATAGCTTTATTCATCCCACTGTTGCCGCTTCAATAGAGTGGTTTCAACGCAATCCTTACAGTGAGGATTTTATTTTTCAACGATCGCAAGACGCTGAGTTGTGGTGCAGAACCACTGATCACACGCTATTCGTCAATCTATCAGAACCACTCCTATACTACCGAGAAGGAGGAACGTTCTCCTTCAGCAACTATTTAGGGACTTCTCTGGGCTTGCTCAGTCTCATTTACACTCATTACTCTTTTTCTCATTTGCGGTTTTTTTATCTGTTTCTCGTTGAGATGATAAAGCTAGCAATTGTCTGTATTGCTGACCGTTTGCAAATGACTGAGTATTTGGTTTCGAGGCGCTATCGATCTCTGAGTTCTGAAAGGCTGCAACCTGCGATCGTGGCATTATCTATTGTTAAACAACAACCCTTACCTTTAGGATAGTTTCTAATGGTTGAAGTGATTCACTCGATCCATTTTCCTGTGAGTGCCCGATCGTTTATTCAGCCTATTGTTGAATATTTAAACCAAGCAGGAATTGACGCTGAACTTTGGGCTGAATATCAACCAAAACATCAAGCGGTGATTGATCAGCTACAGGTTCCTAAGCAGTTCATTGACAGCAATTTAACTCTTAGCCCCATTGCATTTTTGCGAAAGCTTTCTTGCTATCGTCAACGTTTGAAATTGGCGAAGCCCAGGCTTCTGCATACCCATCAAAGTCGTGCTTCGCTAATTCCACTCTTGGCGGCTTATTTAGAGCGAGTTCCTATCAGAGTCTATCAAAATCATGGGTTGCCATATTTAGGGTATCAAGGCATTCTGCGATATGCCTTGCGACTACTAGACATGATCAATATTCGATTAGCGACGCACGTGCTTTTGGTCAGCCATTCCAACTTAAAAGAGGCCCGAATGGATGGGCTTTTGGCAGATGATCGAGGTGCAGTGTTGGCAGGCGGTTCGATCGCCGGAATCGATCTGAATCAATTTGATGCAAAGCCTCTTGATCTGATCCAGGCAAAACAGCGATTGGGGGTAGCAGCCGCCCCGTTTGTGTTGGCTTACATTGGTCGTCCTGTCCGTCGTAAGGGGTTTCATCTGCTGTTAAAAGCTTGGGAACGATCGGGCTTGGGCAACCAGAATAACGTCCTGCTGATTGCAGGCTGTACGGCTGCCGAATGTGAGTCTGCCTTGGGGAGAACGATCGCTGGCGTGAGGGGCTTAGGCTACCTCACTGATTTACACGAACTCTACGCTGCCTGTGATGCAGTCACGTTGCCGAGTGAGCATGAAGGTTTTCCTTACTCGCTTTTAGAAGGAGCCGCAGCCGCAAAGCCCCTCATTGGCACTGACATTCCTGGCATTCGGTGTGCAATTGAGGCCGGGCAAACGGGCTTGTTGTTGCCTGCCAAAGATGAAGTGGCGCTAACAGAAGCAATTCAGAGATTGGCGACTGATTTAGGGTTGCGATCGCGCCTTGGTCAAAATGCCAGAAAGCGAGTTGAGCAGGAGTTTTCGCGAGAAAAAGTTCTTGACAGCCTGTTAGAGTTTTACCGTCAGTTGGGGCTGTAGTTGAGGATTAAGGCTGTCATTGTTGGATGCACAGGCGATCGCAAACAATCCCTCAAAACTCGCAGCGGCGATCGTGAGGAATTGTTTGCAGTGTGCGATCGTTCATCTTCACGATTGGCATGACTAGCTGGCACTGGTCATCTGTTGTACCAGTTCTATCACCTGACTGCGGCTGAGTTTTTCAGAGCCGTGCAGCATGGCATCTAAGGTCGCGTGACCCAATGCAAGAATGATCTGGCAAAACTCTAGCGCCGGACTGCCAAGCGGCAAGGAAGCCGTATAGGCATCGGCAAGCTGAATGTTTCGCCGAGCATAGGTTTGCAGGTCGTCACTCGTCCAACTCTGGGGATAGAAATTGACCCCACGAGTCAGATCTTCGCCGTGATTGCGAAGAATATTGACCGCTTGCAAGCCTCGCCCGAAGCCGATCGCTTGGATGCGATCGGTGTTTGTGCCGTCATACCAGGCCCACAGATCTGAGAGCAACAGCCCCACCGAACCCGCCACGCTGAAGGTGTAGCGATCGAGATCTAACTCGGTCGAGATTTGCCAGTTGCAGTCTGCCCAGTGAGCCATGCGATCGGCCATGGTGGCCGTCGATTCCCAAATGCGCGGCGCGATCGTCGAAGGAGCGAGGGTAGCCCATTCGCCAATTCTCAGGGAAACCTCTGGCAACTGCTCAACGTGTTCGCTGAAGGCAGGCTTGAAAGCATCGCCCCCAAACCCACTCACACCCGACTGCAAAATTAGGCTGATTTCCCGTAAAATCTTAGCTTTGGTGGCAGTTTCTAATGGGGATCGTCCTCGATTTCGTCGATCGCCCGCATACACAAATAAGCCGATGCAACTGCCTCCTGCAACCCAGATGGCAGCCGACTGATGGGAATAAAAAACGTCCGGCTTGTTTCTTGGAGAATCTCTAAGGCGCTTTTACGTAAGTTCATGGGTTCACTCCTCTCTCGAAACCTTTATAACAGGTTGTGATCTAAAAATGGTGATCCCCCTAGAAAGCACCTTTAGAAAGCCTTTGTCTGTCGGGTTTTTGGTCAGCAGGGGGGTAGGAATAGGACAAGAACAAGAATGGCTGCTCGACGGCTAAAGGAATGGGTAAATTAGGGTGGCGATGAATTATTGGCTGATGAAATCTGAACCGAGTGTTTATGGGATCGCGAATCTGAAGGACGATCGCCAGACAATTTGGGATGGGGTGCGAAACTACCAAGCCCGAAATTTTCTGCGATCGATGCGGCCGGGCGACTTAGCATTCTTCTACCATTCCAACACAATGCCGCCAGGGATCGCGGGTCTGATGCAAATTGTTGAATCTGGAATCGCCGACCCGTCTCAGTTTGAGCCAGACAGTCAGTATTACGACCCAAAATCGACCCAGGTGGCTCCGCGTTGGCAAACCGTCCGGGTGGAGTTTGTGCAAGAGTTGACAGCGCTGGTTTCGTTGGAGACGCTGCGATCGCAGTTTACGCCAGATGAGTTGTGGGTTGTGAGGTCGGGAAATCGGTTGTCGGTTATGCCTATAGATGAGGCGATCGCAAAGAAAATTTTGGCGATCGGGTTGCAGTAGGGGCGCGAAAGAAGTCGGTTTTGTCAGCAGAAATAGCCCCAAAAAAGGTAGGGGTGGCTTTGGGAATATGTCGCCAGATAGTGTTACTCAAAACCTCAGTAGAACTACACTTAGCCCAGTAAAAATTAAGAGGAGATTTGCCACGATCGCCTCATTGTGCCACCAGGCAACCTAATTCCTTTAGGGGTGGGATCGCTGAAAAACTATGGAGTCGGGTCTGGGTTGTTTAGAGGAAACTAATGGCTCAATTTTGTGGAAGTTTTGGCTACGATCGAAGACAGAAACCCTGAGAAAGCGGAATGCTTAATTTCTGCTCATTTCTGTGTTTAAACTGTCACTTTTAGATGGGTTTATCTACAGTTCTAAAGACAGCAAATGAGAACATTCATGCAGCAAAAAATAGTATTTTAGTTGTAAAATATGACCCTTTCAAGAAACCTCAATCCGCTAAATTTGCCAGACTTTGATGGTAACGGCACGATCGATCAATTTGTGCGTAGCGGAAATGACAACACGATCGCACTTCTCGATCGACGAGGCAACGTCCGTCAGAGAAGTTCTCTGCCATCCCTGCCCCTGAGCGATGGTTGGACAGAACCCACCCTGACAGATTTCAACGGTGACAGCACAACAGATCTGTTTTGGCGCAACGACAAAACGGGCGAGAGCCTAGTTTGGCTGATCGAAGATGGCAGAGTACGAACAACTGGCTCACTTCCCAATCTAGGTGCAGCCTGGGCCTATCAAACTGGGGATTTTAATGGGGATCAGAAGGGAGATCTTTTTTGGCACAATCAAGTCACTGAGGAAACTAGAATTTGGCTGATCGACGGGCTAGAAGTGCTGGAATCGGCCACCCTATCGCCTGTGCCAAGAATCTGGGAAGCGCGATCGCAGACTTTAATAGTGACGGCAAAAGTGATGTGTTTTGGCGTAACAATCAGACTGGAGAAAATGGGGTCTGGCTGATTGATGGCAAAAATTTAGTTCAGTTTGGGTTCCCAAGATCACAACCGCTCACCTATCAATATCAAATTATTGATTTTAATGGCGACGGCAACAGTGATGTGTTTTGGCGAGAGCGATTGACGGGCAGAAATGTGGTTTGGGTTTGGGGAAACAACACGATCGGGGCGAATGTTCGAGCGATCGATCTGCCTGCTAAAGCTGGCGATTGGAGCTACGAGGTGGTCGATTTTGACGGCAACGGTAAGTCTGATTTCTTCTGGCGCAATCCGCAAACTGGGAGCGGCGAAACCTGGATCTCCGATGGCACTAGTGTGGCAGTGACATTGCTCAGAAACTAAGTACGAAGCATAAAAGCCAGATCTCAAATTAATAATTTGCAAAGTCTTAATTCTTCATGCAGATTTACCCTGTATCTGAAATAGCGGATAAGTTTAGGACAAGACGCTGAAATCGGATTATCTGCTACTTCCAAGGGACGTGATTTTGCAATGGATGATAGTTGTGTGATTGCAGTGGTGAAATCTCCTAGAGATTACCAAGCATATCGAATTAGCCCCAACGATACCAATCGGTTAGCGATCGTGTTCGATCCGATTACGGCTAATTTTTCGCTTACATTTTGTGTAGAAATTTTGATGTTGGCGGCAAAACGCCGCCCAATCGCCATCAACTCGCCATCGAAATGTTTTTTGTCCTCCAAGGAGAAGGCATTGCCGTGTGCGATGGCAAAGAAGTGCCCATTCGGGCTGGAGACAGCCTACTCGTGCCGCCGACGGGCATTCATGAAGTGAAAAACACCGGCCGCGATCGTCTCTATGCCCTGTGCATCATGATTCCTAACGAAGACTTTGCCGAACTGATTCGCAGTGGCATCCCGGCAGAGTTGGATGAGGAAGATATGGCGGTGCTGCGGCGAAGCAGGGTTCCGGTGTTGCGATGATGCTCAAGGTTCAGCCAAAAGAAACTCAGTCCATGTGGACTCGTGACGGCGTGCGCTTAGATGCCGATGTCTACCGCCCCGATGCCCCAGGAACGTTTCCCGTATTGCTGATGCGACAACCCTACGGCCGGGCGATCGCCTCCACGGTGGTCTATGCCCATCCCGCCTGGTATGCCGCCCACGGTTACATTGTTGTGATTCAGGATGTGCGGGGGCGAGGCACGTCGCAGGGCGAGTTTCGGCTGTTTGAGTCAGAGATAGCAGATGGCTACGATGCGGTCAATTGGGCGGCGACGCTTTCGGGCAGTTCTGGTGCTGTGGGCATGTATGGTTTCTCCTATCAGGGTATGACACAACTCTATGCAGCGGTTGAGAAACCGATCGCCCTTCAGACGATTTGCCCCGCGATGATGGGCTACGACCTCTACAGCGATTGGGCCTACGAGGGAGGGGCGTTTTGCTTGCAGGCAAACTTGGGTTGGGCGATTCAGCTTCAGGCAGAAACCGCTCGTTTGCAAGGAGACGAATCGGCATTTCTGTCCCTGTCCCAGGCTGCGAAAACCTTACCCTTGGACGATCGCATCCCTGCTCGCCCCCAGATCATGAGCGAGCTAGCCCAAAAATCTTTCTACCACGATTGGCTCGATCGTCCCCCCATCGATTCCTATTGGCGACGGTTGTCTCCAAAAACCTATATCGAAAATTTTGACCTGCCCATGCTGCATATTGGCGGCTGGTTTGACCCTTATCTGCGCGGCAACTTCAATCTGTATCAGGCGATGGTCGATCGAGGTCAACATCCCCAGCACTTGATCGTCGGCGCGTGGGCGCATTTGCCCTGGGGTCGCAAGGTGGGCCCAGTGGACTACGGCGAAACAGCGGTGAGCTTTTGCGATCGCGCCCAGATCCGATGGTTCGATCAGTTTCTCAAAGGCATCGACACCGGATTGTTGCACGAACCCCCCGTGCAGTTGTTTGAAATGGGCAGCAACCAGTGGCGATCGTTTCCCAGGTTTCCCGTTGCCCATCAGCAGTCCTTTTTTCTCAGCAGTAGCGGGCTTGCAGGCATGGACGATCGCGATGGCAAGCTGACTCCGATTCCCAATTCCCACCCCTCAACCCCCGACCTGCTAGTACATGACCCGTGGCGACCTGTCCCGGCTCTGGGTGGCCATGCGGCTGCGCCATCGGGGTCATATGAGCGATCGGCTCTAGAAGCTCGTAGCGATATTCTTACCTACACGTCGGCTCGGCTCACCGCAGCCCTGCACCTAGCCGGAAGCGTCACCCTTGAGATCGATTGCACCGCCGACACAGCGACTTTTGATTTGAGTGCGGTGTTGTCAGAGGTTCGTCCAGAAGGCGGCGTTTACAACTTCACCCAGGGCTATGTGCGGGTCGAGTCTTCTGCGGAAAAACCTGTGAAAGTGGCGCTTCAGCCGACCTGTATGCAACTTTCCGCCGGAAGCGCCCTTCGTCTCAGCTTAAGTGGGGCGTGCTTTCCGGCCTATCCGGTCAATGGAGGAAACGGCACACCCCCAGGAATTGCAAGGGCGATCGATGCCAAAATCATCACCCTCACCATTCGCAGCGGAGCGACGCGCCCTCTCGACTGCTTCTGTCTACCAGGTAAAGCACTCCCAAGACTTCTCAGACAGTCTGGTGATCTCTTCCGCAGAATGAAATTATATTGGATGCAATTCTCAAGTTGGTTTTAACCCAAAGAAAAAACGGAGTAAGCTGATTCGCCGTATCACTAGTTCATATAGTAGAGCGATCGCCGCAAAAGTAACTAAGCTCAGCACTATAAACTTCGGTAGCACTTCTATTTGCCAATTTGCCATCCAGAAACCAACCAGCAGAATGATCGGTTGGTGCAAAATGTAAAATGGCAAAGATGCTTCACTCATATACCGCAATGCTGGAGAGTTGAAGCTCAAAAATTTTTTGCCAAGACCTAAGAATGCTATTATCCAGCACCAGGAATTGAGCGATCGTAAGGCTGTGATCAGGGTATAGCCTAATGAACCATAGATAGATTCTTCCCCAGTCAGTTGATTGCGAATGGGTTCTAGTAAAGGTGGAGTGGTCAATCCTGCAATTATTAAGGCAAGAATACAATATCGATAAACTCCCTCCTCAATTCGCTGATCTACAACAATTAGGTAGCCGTACAGCAAAAATGTTAAGTAAGTAAAAAGATTCCAACCACCTGCCACCCGAACCCCTACCGTCGCTGGGTCGAGACCACTTTCTAGTATTGCTATGGGCAAGCCCAGCAGAAAAATGACCATTGGTTTTTCAAGGGCGCTTGCCAACTGGTTAATCAGTTTTTGTCCTTTACCTTGTTTGATGACTAAAAATAGAGGCAGCAACAACAGCGAAAATAAAAACAATACCAGCAGATACCACAGATGAATTCCCATCCAGGCGAAGTTGCCGCCAAATAGATACCACCCTTGAAAATAGTGGGGTATGAACTCCCAAAAGGAACCTGAAAACTGCCCTTCCTTCCACGGAGAAACGCCATGATTTGGGTTGCTCAAACGTTCTAGGTAAACCTGTGGTGGAGATAAAACAAAGATTCCAAACAGTAACGGAATGAGGAGACGCAAAGAGCGTTCTCGGAGGAATTGTCTTGCTGTACGAGTCTGGAGTGCGAAATAGAGACTGATGCCAGATAACAGGAAAAATAATGGCATAATCCATTGCAGCAAAAGCTCTGCGAAGCCAGTAGCAACTGCATCAAGCTGGTTGTTTTTGACATGCCAAGCTCCGAGATCGAAAAATCGCAGACAGTGGAAAATAAATACAGTAAATGTTGCCACAACCTTGAGCCAATCGAAGTCATACCGTCTTCGAGATCTATTCATTGGAAAGTTAAGCAGATCGTTCTGGGGCGTTGCTGAATTCAAATATGATAAACAATCTTTTCGATCGCTCAAACCCTTGGTAGGGGTAATGTCTTGACGCGCTAATTGTAGATGTGAAAATCTCAGGCGGCAACGAGCGTAGGTTGGTTAGCCGCTGCACCGAAGGCAGAGAGTGCGAGGTTGCAGGCTACCCACTCGCTTCTGACACTAGCCTGGAGTCGCTGGCAGTTACCTTGATAATGACCTTCTGGTTGAAAAAAACGGCAATTTTTACACGTTGGCACTGGACATGGATGAGTTTTCATATAGTTTACTCAAGTTAATTGTTCTAAATCGATCGCAAACCGAGCAGCCAGATGTCATACCGTTTTAAAATTCTCGCTCTCAACCTTGACTTCACCCACTATTAAAACAAACAAAGATGAGGAAGTTGTGAAGTAGAGCGACTCGATCGCGAAATTTACAGGCAAAATCCTAGTGCACATCGACACTACCAAAAATTAAATATTTGCAGCCTAATACTCTTTCAAGAGTGGCGTATCTGTGTCACGATCGATAAATAGTATTTGGGAGATAAGCTTATGAGAATTCTAGTGGTTGAGGACGATCCGGCCATTGCTTTCCTCATCGAGACTATTTTAGAGGCTCACAAATATACTATCGATTTGGCCAGCGACGGCCAAGTCGGTCTCGATCTAAGCGATGCTTACGAATATGATGCGATCTTGCTGGATGTGACCTTACCCAAAAAAGATGGCATGAGTGTCTGTCGCGAGATTCGCGCCCGAGGCAGTAGTGTCCCGATTTTACTGCTGACTGCTTTAGATTCGCCAGCAGATCGCACCAGGGGATTAGATGCTGGGGCTGATGATTATTTGGGCAAACCGTTCGATCGCAATGAATTACTCGCGAGAATTAGGGCACTATTGCGCCGCGCGCACGCCTCTACAGTCCCGATCTTGACTTGGGGCAGTTTACAACTCGATCCGGTGAGTACTACCGTCACCTTTGACGAACGATCGATCCCCTTAACGCCCAAAGAATATGCCTTAGTAGAACTCTTGTTGCGCAATAGTAAGCGGGTATTTAGCTGTAACGCCATTCTCGATCGCCTATGGTCGGAAGATAGTCCTAGTGAAGACACCATCCGCACTCATATTAAAGGATTGCGCCACAAACTCAAAGCCGCTGGTGCAGCAGCCGATTTTATCGAAACGGTTTATGGTATTGGTTATCGACTCAAGCCCATCGAGGCACCAGGGACGGCTCCGTTGACTGAGGCTTGGGAGAAATTCAAGGGACAAGTATCCGAGCAAGTCGCCATCTTAGAGCAACTAGCCCAGAAAGTGTTAGATCGAGAGGTTCTACCCGATTGGCAAGAGCGCGGCAAGCAAATCGCCCACTCTCTGACTGGCTCGCTCGGTACATTTGGCTTTTCTCTGAGTTCGGAATTGGCTCGCCAAATTTGAAAAATTGCTAGGCGAGCCACAAGATTGGAGTGTCGATCGCGGACGATTGCTACACTCGATCGTGACGGCTTTGCGAGAAGAGTTAAACAA
>JAAUOZ010000099.1 GCA_012034655.1 Leptolyngbyaceae cyanobacterium CSU_1_3
CAGCCCTCTCCCGATTGGGAGAGGGAGCAAGAGTCCGGTTCCCCTGCTCCACATGGATGGAGCAGGGGTGAGGGGATGAGGGCGAAAATCTCGGCATTCATAAATCCACCTCCCTAAGTCTCCAAAACCTTAGACGACGTTGATTAAAACTCACAAATCTGGGCAAGTTCTAAATTTTTGCCTTTTGCTTAAGATTCTGAAGGGTGTCAGGCTGATAGTAGTCTGTCAAGAATGTTTTAAGGAGCTTTCAACCCCTTAAAAATAACCTCTTCCCCGTTCTCTATTCGTCTATTAACGTTTGACAGACTACATAGGTCGGGTTCGCATCCAAGCTGCCAACTGCGATCTCACCCGATGGCAATAATTTACATCTCACCTCGCTTCTCATATCTTCATATCTCACGTCACTTCAACTTCACTTCATTTCCTACCGTGATTCAGCAAATTGAGCTATCTTCTAAGCCAGCTTTCAGCGATCGTTCGATCGGAGACATGCCGCTTGTGGGCGCTTCTCTCGCCGAGCTAACCAACTGGGTGCAACAGCACCAACAGCCCGCCT
This sequence comes from Leptolyngbyaceae cyanobacterium CSU_1_3, assembly GCA_012034655.1. GTDB lineage: Bacteria > Cyanobacteriota > Cyanobacteriia > Leptolyngbyales > Leptolyngbyaceae > JAAUOZ01. Next base: position 560 of record JAAUOZ010000099.1, read on the forward strand.
ATCGAGGAAAGCAACTGCACCAGTGGATCTATCAAAAAGGGGCGCGATCGCTCTCCGAAATTTCTGTCTTCCCGAAGCAATGGCGCGAGACGATGGCGGAGTTTGCGATCGGGCGCTCCAAAATTCACTACGAAGCACGGGCGATCGATGGCACGATCAAATTTTTGTTGCAATTGACGGATGGGCAAATTGTGGAAGCCGTAGGCATCCCGACTGAGAAACGATTGACGGTGTGTGTATCTTCTCAGGTAGGCTGCCCCATGGCCTGCGATTTTTGCGCGACGGGCAAAGGAGGTTTCAAGCGCAATCTAGAGCGGCACGAAATCGTAGACCAGATCTTGACAGTACAAGAAGTCTTTGAGCAGCGCGTCAGCAATGTGGTGTTTATGGGCATGGGCGAGCCGTTGCTCAATAGTGAAAATGTGTTGGGGGCGGTGAAGTCGATCAATGAAGATATTGGCATTGGGCAACGGCTGATTACAATTTCGACGGTGGGCATTCCGGGTCGAATTCGTCGCCTCGCAGAACGTCAGCTTCAGGCCACGCTTGCCGTTAGCCTCCATGCTTCCAATCAAACTCTGCGCGAAAAATTGATTCCGAGTGCTCGTCAATATCCTTTGAACGCATTGCTAGATGAATGCCGCGAATACGTCAAAATTACAGGGCGACGAGTAACTTTTGAATACATTTTGCTAGCGGGGATGAATGACGGAGCAGAACATGCGATCGAGCTTGCCGATCACCTGCGCGGGTTCCAGAGTCATGTCAATCTGATTCCTTACAATCCGATTAGTGAAGTCGATTACCAATGCCCCGATGCTCGCCGCATCCAAACATTTGTCAATGCCCTTAAAGATCGTCGAGTTGCGGTGAGTGTGCGTCGGGCGCGAGGTCTAGAGGCAGATGCAGCCTGTGGGCAGTTGAGAGCATCTTTGGCCTCATAAGCGACAGATCTTTCCCCTAGTCTCCTGCTCCCTGGGGAGAAGAGTTGGGGATGAGGGCGAATCATAACTTTCATTCAGCAACGCCTATTGTGATTGTGAAATATTTTGTGAAATATTTTGTGAAATATTATCGTCAGCAACCGAATGCTTTTTCTGCCGACTATCTCAACGATCTGCGCGGAGAAATTTTGGCCTGCCCTTTTTTCGCCGTGAACAATCTCAATCGTGATTTTGTCAACACAAAGGGGTTTTCGGTGGTGTTTCAACGATCGGGGCAAGAAAAAGTAGCGCAAAGATTTCCCTTTTTTAAGCCTTACTTAGATCTAGCCTTGCAGCCTGAGTGTAATGCATTTTATCTCAATCCTTTATTGCTCAAGGAAGGGTCGCGGGTTGATCCTCACATTGATCGATCGCTACGTTCCTATTGCAAGACAGTCTTGCCACCGACGATCGTCAGTGTGCTATATGTCCACTTGACGGAGATGCAGGGCGGAGAGTTGGTACTCCGAAACCACAGACAACAAGTGGGTCAGGTGAAACCTCAACTCAATTTGCTGGTTCACTTTCAGGGCGACCTGACCCATTCTGTCAACGCGGTCAAATGCGCGGGCGATCGGCTCAGCCTCGTCTGCGAACAATACAACCTGAGCAAGGCCGAACTGCGAGAAATTCCCGAATTTACTATCGAATCGAGGGTGGCTGAAGGCAAGCGCCGAGGCGGAAGAGGATAAAGGGATGAGAGGTGGGCGGCGCTACGCTAGAAAACAAGTCAGGTACAATGATTTCCATTCTGACCTTGCAAACTGCACCATGCCCTCTGACTATCTAGAAAGAATTCTGACTGCTCGTGTCTACGATGTGGCCCAAGAAACGCCCCTGGAGTATGCGCCAAATCTGTCTGTGCGGCTTGGCAACAAGGTGTTGCTCAAGCGGGAAGATATGCAGTCTGTGTTTTCTTTTAAGCTGCGCGGGGCATACAACAAAATGGCCCACCTACCGCCTGATGTGCTGGTGCAGGGGGTGATTGCTGCATCGGCTGGAAACCATGCCCAAGGGGTGGCGTTGGGCGCTCGGCAATTGGGGACGACAGCGATGATTGTGATGCCGCAGACGACTCCGCAGGTGAAAATTAATGCGGTCAGAGCGCGAGGCGGAGAAGTGATCTTATATGGCGATACTTACGACGATGCCTATGCCCATGCGCGACAGCTAGAAGCCGAGAAGGGGCTGACATTCATCCATCCTTTTGATGATCCGGATGTGATCGCTGGACAGGGAACGATCGCTATGGAAATGTTGCGTCAATATCAACAGCCGATCCATGCGATTTTTGTAGCCATTGGCGGGGGTGGGTTGATTTCTGGAATTGCGGCCTATGTGAAACGGCTGCGTCCCGAAGTCAAGATCATTGGCGTTGAGCCAGTGGATGCCGATGCTATGTATCAATCATTGAAAGCTGGACACCGCATCAAGTTGCCACGGGTCGGGCTGTTTGCAGATGGAGTTGCGGTGCGAGAGGTTGGGGTAGAAACCTTTCGGCTCTGCCAAGAATATGTAGATGAAGTGATGTTGGTTGATACAGATGATATTTGTGCGGCGATCAAGGATGTGTTTGAAGACACACGATCGATTCTTGAACCGGCGGGGGCGTTGGCGATCGCGGCGGCCAAAGCCTATGTAGAACGCGAACAGATTCAAGACCAGACGCTGATTGCAGTTGCCTGCGGTGCAAATATGAACTTCGATCGCTTGCGATTTGTTGCAGAGCGAGCAGAATTTGGAGAACGTCGAGAAGCAATCTTTGCAGTGACTATTCCTGAAGAACAGGGCAGCCTTCGCAAATTTTGTGAATGCATTGGCAGACGCAGCTTGACGGAGTTTAACTACCGCATTGCCGATGAGAAGGTGGCACACATTTTTGTGGGGGTGCAGATTCAAAACCGGGCAGATGCGGCGCAGATTGCGGCTACTTTTGCGTCCTGTGGCTTTGAGACGATCGACCTCACCGACAACGAACTAGCCAAGCTGCACCTTCGACACATGGTTGGCGGACGATCGCCTCTCGCCCATAATGAGCTACTCTACCGCTTCGAGTTTCCAGAACGTCCGGGGGCACTAACGAAGTTTCTCAACTGTATGTGCCCCGATTGGAACATTAGCCTGTTTCACTATCGAAATCACGGTGCAGACTATGGGCGCATTGTCGTCGGAATGCAGGTTCCACCCCACGAAATGGGCGAGTGGCAGGCTTTTTTAGATACGCTTGGCTACCAGTATTATGACGAAAGCCAGAACCCTGCCTACAAATTATTTTGTCGTAGGGCTGCAATAATCTGGAGATTGGCCTTAGGAAAGGGGTAGGCATCAAGCTCCGAAAGCAGCACCCAGCGCACTTCATCACAGGCGATCGCTTGTGGTTCTCCGCTCAGATGGCGGCAATGATGCACATTGAGCCTGACCCTAAAGTGAGTATAAGCATGATCGACCACAATTAAGCGATCGCCCACGGCAATTTCGATCCCTAATTCTTCTCGAATCTCACGCTGAATGCAGGCTGCGATCGTTTCATCTGGCTCGACTTTGCCGCCCGGAAACTCCCACAAACCACCCAACAGCCCATCTGCTTTGCGACGATCGATCAGCACCTGCCCGCGATCGTTCCAGATCACAGCTACACCGATTTCTTTATGAGGAATGGGAGCACGAGTTTCGGACATGGGCACTTGAGTTTGGATGTTTAGATTGTAAGCCCGACAGGATGATCGCCACGGGCAAATCAGACAAGCTGGGTTCTGAGGGGTGCAAACCGTCGCGCCTAAGTCCATCAACGCTTGGTTAAAGTCGCGCCCTGCCTCCGGGTCAATCAACCGTTCCGACAGGGCCCAGAGTTGCGCTAATGCCCTACCAGGCGGAACTTCTAGCGCCACCAACCGCGCCAAAACTCGTTTCACATTGCCGTCTAAGATTGCCCGTGGCTGTCCAAATGCTGCGCTGAGAATGCCCCGGCCGTCGTTCTGCCGATGCCTGGCAACTCAAGAACGGCTTCCAAAGTCGCCGGAAACTCGCCCCCGTGTCGCCGCACAATTTCCTGCGCGGCCCGATGCAAATTTCTTGCCCGTGCATAGTAGCCCAACCCCTCCCAGGCTTTGAGAACCGATTGCAAATCTGCCGCCGCCAGCGACGCGATCGTAGGAAACTGAGCCAACCAGCGATCGAAATAGGGCATCACCGTCTTCACCTGCGTCTGTTGCAGCATGACCTCTGAAACCCAAATAGCGTAAGGATCACGAGTATGCCTCCAGGGCAAATCTCGACCCGATCGCCCATACCAGGCGAGGAGCGATCGGCGCAATTCAGTCAGATCAAAATTCGGTAGACCAGGCAACTGATACACCGAACCCTGTTTAGATTTCAAACTTTTCTGGCTGGCTTTCTGACTGGCTTTCTGACTGGTTTTTGAGTTGGGAGGCACAAATCGTCAAAATATTGGCTTATTCAGAATCGCTCGAATCAGCAATTTCAAAGGACTTTTCAAATGTCATACGTTGTTCGGCATTGCGAATGAAATAGCCGCTCATCATCGCAGAAGCTAGCAGTCGCCCCAAATGCTCTCGGCTGGTGGTGATTGTAATGTCGAAGCTTTCGGAGGGCAAGCCACCCAGCAACCCAATAATGTTGCGCTCCATCACTTGGAGGACATCGCCAGAAGAAGGCTTAGAGAGTTGAGCGATCGTTTCGGGGCTAAGGGACTGCACATACTGCCATAGCAGTCCAGGCTCGCCACCTTTGATGAATTCTGGAACTTGATTTGATGTGTCGTTCACGTTAACCAACCTCACTAAGAGGAATGAATCGTTCTTTGTTAAAACTACTTTAACAAGTCAAATCATAAGTGGAAGTCGGTAGAACCGAACTTGAAAGGTGGGATTGTCTACACCCACCGGGGGGCTGTCAAACTTGATGTTGGAAGTTGAAACCCCAGAACTAATCTCGGAATTAATAACACTACACATGACGCACGATCAGGGCAGAGGCAGATTAACGTCAATTCGCCAACTAGATTTTTGCCCTCACCCCCAACCCCTCTCCCAGAACCGGAGAGTCGCTCTGAACCCAACGTTATTCTGGCTTCCTGGCTTCCTGGTGGGAGAAGGAATTGAGGCATGAGGGGCGAGGTTTTGTCAGTCAACCAGGGGCGTAGACTCTGGCAGAAATACCCCTACTCTTGGCCCGCTCTGAGAGAGGAGTTGGAGAAAGGACAATTCGAGGTTAGCCAGTCAATCGGCAGAGCTTGCCCACCTTATGGAGGCAGCCAAAACTTCATCCTTTGAGCACCAAGTCTCTAGTGATCTTAAACTTCTCAATCAGTTTGGCAAACGTGATGTGCATCTGACGCAAAACGTCTAACTGGTGAGGCGTAAAATTGCCTAAACTACGCAGGCTTTTTTCTAAGGTCAACAATCGCAACAAAGCTCCTTGCTGTTCGGCAAGCGCCTGCTTTAGAACCGTCTCAGGCAAAGGCGGAGCATCGGGAATTGGGCAGATCGCAGGGCGCAGATGGAGTGCTAGCATTCGAGCGATCGACATCATCATCTGCCCGTCTTCTTCGTTCCATTGGTTTGGCTCGATCGTGCTAATCGTAATCACCCCCTCAAACCGACCCAAAATCGGGGCAGCAATCAGCGATTTGGCAGTTGGCAAGAGCGGATCGCTTTCATGTTTAAATCGCACATCTTCTACCAACATCAGTCGGCTTTGCTGAATGGCTCGACCGCTCACACCTTCTAAGATGGGCATCGTCCAACCTTCTCCGATCGCGTCTCCGATCACCGTTGAGACCGTGTAGGTTTCTTTGCTGCTATCGCTGAAAGCCACCACAACGCCCGATGCGCCAAACGTCACATGCAGGAGTTGGGCAAGGTCTTTGAGCAAATTGGGTGAATCTCTCGCAAAAACCTCGGTTGCCTGTTGGAGCGTGGCAAAACGATTACGACGGCGCTGACCTACCATTTCAGTTTGTTCTAGAATGTCAATCATGCGGCCACTGATTTCTGAAATATGCGTGTTTTGCACCTCATAGTTGCGTTGACGAATCGGCTCATAGGGCCGCTCCATAATTTGTGAAACTAGCAAGCCGAGGCGATCGAGCACCTGTTCGTCAAAAGACCAAATCCCATCAAAGCGTCTTCCGCCAGCGATGTCTTGCCCATCCACTTCTTGAGTTACCAAAGTCGTCCAAAAACTGGGTGTGTTGACAAACAAAAACCACTCTCTTGTCAGGGCCGATCCAGGGAGCAGGGGCAAAAACTCAATACCCGGAATCGAAGGAGGTTGGCAGTCTGCAATGCCAAAAACATAGACGCGCCGACAAACCGTCCCCAGTCGCGCATAGCGTCTCATCTGATCGGGAAAATGGGAAAATCGTTGAAACCCGGCGTAAAAATCGACCGGAAGCCCATGTTGAATGATTTGATCCTCAATTTGATGACTGATCAAGTTCATCATTGATACCGTATTCACCTGGCGTAGCGATTGGTATTGATTGGCAATAGAGCGAAACAGCGAGATATCCATTAACGGGTAGACCCTTGTTCAAGAAGATTGAGAAAACACATAGAGTGCACCCTCAGACCGTAGAGTCGAGGTACAAAGAGAAACCGCCAGATCCAGTATTTGGGTTGGGTATAGGCACATGAGTCACAGATCACAGTAGTTCTTAATGATCAAAAAAGTTCTCATATGCATGACTGAGTTTCAGAAACTTTGCTGTCTGGAGACTGCGTTCTGGCACTGAACTAGGAGATTATGAAAGGGGGCTAAAATCCTTGCTTTCAGTGCATAATAGACATCTAGGATGAGAACTGGTTTACGAACTCAAATAATACCTCATCTATCTCTGGCATAGAGGCAATATGCCTTAGAGAAGATGTGACGTAAAAATAATATTATCATTGAAAGTTTAGAAGCTGATTAAACAAAGTGCCTTAAAGCACAATACTAATAGCCTAAAAAAACTAATAGCCTAAAAAACTCCAAATCGGGCCACATATGCAAGGTAAAAACTTTGCCCTAAAACAACGTGAGCCTCCAAGCAATTTTTGCAGGCTCACGTTAGATAGGCGAAAGTGCAATTCTAAGAAATTGCACTTTGTGATGGTGGACAAGGGGATGGGTCAACTTGTGTCAACTTGGGTCAACTTGGCCCCTCTGACTACCCTCTGGCTATCCTCTGACTACCCAGGTAGGAAAAGGATTGGAGAGGAGGGGAGAAAACAGTCGCCCATCGCCCAGGAACCTAGATTAGCCCTAACCAGGAAAGCACACCTTGACCTGTGACATATTCAACAACAAGAGCAGCGACAAAGCCAATCATGGCTGCGCGACCGTTCAGGCGTTCTGCATAATCATTGAAACCGAACTTGGGTTCTTGAACTTTAGGAGTGGTAGTAGAGGTCATCGTTTTTAGCCTTTTGGTTGAAGTGAGGGGATAGGGAGTCGCGATCGCAGGCTTGAGAAAATCCTTAAAAAGCCTACGCAAGAAGCACCCTTTACAATTCTTTACCTTACTTCTCTATTGTAGACAGGTCTCAGGGATTTCGCCTAGAGGATTTGGCAACCCAATCGCTGGCAAATCATGTACTTCAGCCGATCGTAGATTGATGATAGATTAAGGCGAGTCTCTCCATCACCTAGAAAGGCCGCTCCAACAAAATGCAGGATGAGCTTCCAGAAATCGCCTTTGCTCACATCCCAGTCTTAGGGGTCGAAGTGGTGGCAGGGTTGTCTATCGCCTCTCAGGGTCACTACCTGGATGCAACGGTGGGCGGCGGCGGGCACAGTGCCCTAATTCTCAAGGCGGCGGAGGTCAGCGTGTTAGCGATCGACCAAGATGATCAAGCCTTGAAGGCTGCCCAAGAAACGCTTGTCGAATTTGGCGATCGGGTACAGTTTCAGCAAAGCAATTTTGCCAATTTTGACCCAGGTGAAACGAAATTTGACGGAATTTTAGCAGACTTGGGTGTGAGTTCGGCTCAGTTTGATATGCCCAGCAGAGGCTTTAGTTTTCGCCACACCGCTCCTCTAGATATGCGGATGGATCGACGGCAAGATCTGACCGCCGCCGACGTAATTAATGAGTGGGAAGAAGTAAATCTAGCGAATATTTTCTACACCTATGGAGAGGAGAGACTTTCGCGGCGAATTGCTAGAAGAATTGTCGAGAAACGGCCGTTTCAAACGACAACCGATCTGGCAGAAGCGATCGCTTATTCTGTTCCACCTAAATATCGCTATGGGCGAATTCATCCGGCAACTCGCGTCTTTCAGGCCTTACGAATTGCGGTTAATCAAGAGCTTACGGCCTTAGAAACCTTCATCGACAAAGCGCAACATTGGCTAAAGCCAGACGGGAAAATCGCGATTATTAGCTTCCATAGTTTAGAAGATCGAATTGTCAAACATCGCTTTAAAGAGTCACCTTTACTAAAGGTTTTGACCAAGAAACCGATCGTAGCTCAAGCGGAAGAATTGCAGCAAAACCCAAGGGCGCGATCGGCAAAATTGAGAATCGCAGAACATGCGAGTGTAGATAACTTCTAGTGTAGATAACTTCTAGACCTCACGATCGCGAGACTGCCTGAATTTTTCTAGGCAACTCAACTCGAAAGGCTGTTCCTACGCCGATTTGGGAATCCACCCTGATCGAGCCATCCATCATTTGCACCAGCCATCTTGTAATCGCTAAACCTAACCCCGTTCCTGGATGTCTGCGTGTAATTGTTTGATCTAATTGACGAAATTCTTCAAAAATTTTGGGAATATTATCTTGGGCAATTCCAATTCCAGTATCTTGGACAGTGATCGAAATTCGATCAGGGTTAACCTCCAACACTTGAACTCGAATCATCCCCTCATCTGTGAACTTAATCGCATTAGATAAAAGATTGACCAAAACCTGGCGCAATCGAGCGCTATCATTCAAAATGAAGGGGTTTTTTGCCTGAAGCTCTGTCTGCAAAACAAGGTTTTTTTGGTCAGCCAGCGATCGTAGCTCTGAGGTGGTTGCACCGACTAATTCAAGTAGGTTAAATCGCTCAAGTTTTAGATCTAATCGTCCTGCCTCAATTTTAGAAAGATCCAAAATATCATTAATTAATGATAGTAGGTTCTTCCCATTGTTTAGAATTCGATTCACCATTTCTGCCTGAGAGCCGGTTAGCTGTTGTTGTTGCCTCAGCAGCAGTTGAGAAAAGCCCATAATTGCATTCATAGGAGTTCGCAACTCGTGGGACATTGTGGCAATGAACTGTGATTTTAGCTGTGCTGCTTCGACCAGCTTGAGATTTTGTCTTTGAATTTGTTGACGCTGGCTTTCTAGGGCCTGATTTTGTTGAGCCAGGATCGAGTTTTGCCGGGCCAATTGTTCTTCACGCTCTTCTAAAGCGTTAATTAATTGAGCATTGTTGAGGGCGATCGCGGCTTGTTCTCCAAAGGCCAATAAAAGTCGAGTATCTTCCTCATCAAACACCGCTTCTTCATCCCAGTTTCCCACTGCAATTACGCCCAATCTGCCCGCCTGAGCCGACTCGATCGCCACGGCGCAAAGGGAACCAGGGAGGCGATCGGGGGAAGAGTGGGGCGTGAGAGGCGAAGAGTGCATTGGGTGAAGGACGTAAGTTTCTCCCGTCAGAAAGACGCGCCCCAGCAGACCTTCACCTGGGTAGAAGGTTTCGTCGATGGGGAAGTCACCGCGATCGAGGCCTGTAGTAGCGGTTAATTCGAGTTGTTGCGTTTGCGGATTGAGCAGAACGATTAAACCAAATTCTGCCCCAGGAATCGCATCACAAACGGCATCGATCATGACTTGCAGGAGAGCAGGCAAATTGGTTAACCGTTGATTGAACAGGTCAGTGAGACGCTGAAGGGTACGAAGTTGCTGCTGCTGCTCACCCAAAATCACGATCGCCTTGCGGAGATCTTGCTCGGCGCGTTGGGTAGCTTGATAGAGACGGGCATTTTCGACTGCTAGAGCAGCGCGACGGGTCAAATCCTCTGCAAGCGCCAGGTCAGACGGCGTATAGAGTCGCTTAGATTCCGCAGACGCAAACGTAATCGCTCCCAAAATTCGCTCTCGTGTCAGAAGGGGAACCACGATCGCTGACACAAAACCAAAGGCTTGCAAAAGTTGATTATGTTCGGCATCTTGGCTCAAGCTGCTCAACTGGACATCCGAAGTTTCAGGCTGAAAGCACGATCGCCCCGTTCGCAAAACCTCAGCGATGCCGCCGATCGAGTCGAGGGTGAGAGGGTAGCGCGATCGGTAAGTCTGGAAGGCGGCCACTTTTTCAGGATCGGCATGGTGCAAAGCAACCAGATGAGGCTGCTCGCCTTGCACCATATGGATCATGCACCAATCTCCCAGATATGGGACAGCAAGCTGAGCCAGGTTTTTAAGAATCGTCTGTGCATCTAGCGAACTAGCCAAAAGGGTGCTGGCATCCGCCAAAAAGCGCTGAGAAGTCTCAATGCGCTTGCGATCGGTGATATCCACAAAAGCGCCCACACAGCCGCGCGTTTTGCCATTTTGATCAAACAGCGGCGCAACCTCAGACAGCACACTCACGATCGTTCCATCCCTGCGAACCACATCTAGCTCGACCCCAGATAGGGTCACTCCGGTCATTGCCGATTGCTGCATCGGCAACTCTGAGGGCAGCAATTCTCTGCCATCGCGAAACACTTTGTAGGGGAGCGCATCTGAGTCGGGGCGGCTTTTTGAGACGTTCTCGGTCGGAGCAACTCCCAGTAGATGACTCAAGCTAGCATTGACCTTGATTTGGCGACACTGGGGATCATCGGCAATGCCAATGCCCAGCGGAATTACATCCAAAAGCGTTTGCAGTTCTGTGACTCGGTGTTCTAGGTCTTGGTTGAGTTGGATGATCTTCTCTTCAGCTTGTTTGCGTTGCGTAATGTCGCTAATAATGCCCGACATGCGAAAGATTTGGCCGGTCTCATCTTGCTGAGCTTTGCCGCGCGAAGCGCAGTGCAGATAGTTGCCAGAAGAATGTTGAAGGCGAAACTCTACATCAAACGGATTCCCCTGTTCTAAATGGGCGACGATCGCCCGCAACACTCGATCTTGATCCTCCCGGTGAATCAGTCGAAAAAACGCGCTTTGTGCGGCTCCCAGTTGTTCACGAGATAAGCCAATAATTTCAAAGAGGCGATCGTTACAAAACACCTCATTTTGACAAATGTACCAATCCCAAACTCCGTCGTTTGATCCTTCTAAAATGAGGCGATATCTCTCTTCACTTTCTCGGAGTTTTTGTGTAGCTTGAGATGCTTGTAGCTCGGCTCGATTGATGCGAACGGCACTCAATATGCTGCGTGTCAAACTATCAGATGAAAGGCTATTTTTTGACAGATAATCATTCGCTCCTGCTTTCATCAATTCGACGGCAATCTGCTCGTCTCCTTGCTCTGTGAGGACGATCAGCGCAGTCTCAAGCCCTCGCCGCCGAACCTGCCGCACTAACTCCAACCCGTCTCCGTCAGGGAGTTGATAATCGATGAGGGCGCAGTCAAAGGTCTCTTGCTCAATCTGCGCGATCGCCTCTGTGCAGGTCTGCACTTCTACGATGATTTTAATCTCTGAAGTGCCAAATAATTGTCGCACCACCAGTCGGTCTACCACATCATCATCGACTATCAAAATTTTGAGGGTTTCGTCCATGATCGATGGCTATAAAGAATCGAGAATCAGGTGTGAAATACTTCGCAATAAGAGATAAAAGAGGAATTTTGATAGGCATAAATTTCTATTATTTCATGCTATTTTTTGAGAGTTTTTATGTTTCAAGCTATGGTATTTCATAGAGCATCCCATATTTATTCAAGTCCACCATGATTCTAGAAAACTAGAAAACGCGAAGGGGTTTGAGCAAATATCCTGCGACATTCAGATTCTACGCTTCAACTTTATCGTTTGTGTTTTTTAAAGGTTCACTAGACGTTCATCGCATCCACGTCGTCATCGACTAGCAGGATGTTTAACTTTTTCTCCGGACATGGCGAATGGCGATCGTAAACTTCCTCTCAATGAGGCGGTGTGCCACTATTTTCTCCTCTCATCCCCCAACTCCTCTCTCAGCAGGTGAGAAAGGTTAGGGTGAGTGCAGTGTTAGAAAATTGCACATCACATTAATCTTTACAATTTATACCTAAATCAGGATCGTCCTGGAGATAGGTTGCACCTATGCACTGAGTGAGACACTCACTCTTTTATCTGGGTTGACTGACAAACTTTTTCCCTCATCCCCCAACTCTTCTCCCAAGTTGGGAAAAGGGGAACCGGACTCCTCTCGCAATCTGGAAGAAGGTTGGGGTGAGGGCAAGACAACCTTGCAGTTGACGGCATTATTTAATCCTCGATCCTAAGCTTTCTGGTCAAAGCTATAGATGGGGAGCGATCGCAGCCCATTGACTAAACTTCAACCTAAGGAATCTGCGAGTTAATCATGTCCTACCAGCCAGGTTTTGACTTTGCTCAACCTTCAACCGTCGGGGGTTGAGCAAAGTCGAAACCCGATGCATTAGTATTTTATTTTCATGCAAATTCCTAAAGTGATATGTCAAAGGCAATACGTACATACCGATCAGTTATGCCTATGCTATTCAATAGATCCAGAGGTATGTAGATACGTAATACTCCATCAAAAATCTATCGTAAATGCTTAGAAAATCTGAATTTTTCAGCGAGCGATCGCAGATTTGTTGAGGTCACATTTTAAGATTGCACACTCGCTATTCTCTTATTTGTCTTGTTCTGATATTTTCTAAAAACTGTGGGAGTCTATTTCTAATGGATAGTGAAATTCGCATTACGCTGATTGAAGATCATGACCTGACACGAGTTGGCATGAGAACTGCCTTACAGCAGCGGCCTGGGTTCAAAGTCATTGGTGAGGCTGCCAATGGCACAGATGGGTTGAAGCTGTTGATGACCACCAAACCCGATGTGGCGATCGTCGATATCGGGCTGCCAGACATTGACGGCGTTGAGCTAACGCGGCGGTTTCGTCAGTCTCAAACCCCAACCGATCAGCCCTATACAAAGTTTTAATCCTGACGCTGCAAGATAACGAAGACGTGGTGTTGGCGGCCTTCGCAGCCGGGGCAGATTCCTATTGCATGAAGGATGTGAGCTTAGATCAACTGGTCGAAGCGCTGCGAATTACCCAGGAGGGCAATTCTTGGATCGATCCGGCGATCGCCCGCATCGTGTTGCGTCAGACGCGTGAGATCGTCCCCCCTGACAACGAAACCGTCGAAAAGACTGTCACCATCAGTGCCGCAGAACCCGAATATAACCAGATTATCGAGGCCTATCCCTTGACTGAGCGGGAGTTAGAAGTATTGCAACTGATCGTAGACGGGTGCAGCAATGCGGTGATTGCTGAGAAACTTTTCATCACGGTGGGCACTGTCAAAACCCATGTCCGCAATATTTTGAATAAACTGTGTGCCGACGATCGGACTCAGGCAGCCGTCCGGGCGTTGCGATCGGGGCTGGTTGGGTAAAGTTCTTTTTTCAGCAATTTCCAGGATCAAAAATGTATTGATGGATGCAGAAAATTTATCCATTGGTCATTGTTCTATGCCTCAAATCGTCAGTCAAAACGGAATCTCAGTCAAAGCCTACGCTGGGACAACGGGCGTAATGGTGGCGATGAACATGACCGATTCGCAGCGAAAAGACTGGCTGGAGTTTGCGATCGAGCGCATAAATGGACGATCGGGCAAAAAAGAATGGCTAACCGGAATGCTGCCCTTCTTCTCCTCTAGGCAAAGTCGCCCAGGGCAACCGATCCCCAGCCATATCGCCCCAATTCAGAGGTTTCGCTGGTTCAACACTTCGGACGGTTTTAATTCGGACGGTTTTAAATTGACAACGGTAGAATGATGGTTTCAGCCTTCGCCTCAAAAACTGTCCGGAGTGTTGTTATTAGGAGAGGAATTGAGATGCGATCGTGGATTATTTCTGCTGTCCTTTGGGTTGCCCTTTATTTCGGTTTGCCCGCTCTGCCAGTGTTTGCCGACGCACCCAACACTCCCGAAGCGCCGTCTGCCTTCACAGCATCTAGCCCCAAGCCGATCGGGCTAGATGCCAGCAGCATCCCCTCTGAGAAAATGAATCAGTTTGTCAGTGCCTATCTCCAAGTGGTGTCGCTGATCGAGCGGCGAGAAGGTGAGCTTCAAGGAGCCGAAACTGAATCGGAGTCAGTGCGAATTCAGCATGACATTGAGGCAGAAGCGATCGCCCTGATCGAAAAAGCCGGACTCTCTCGCCAGGAATATCTTCAGCTTTTGGGGTTGGCCAATGTCGATTCTGAATTTGGGGAACGAGTGGCTACCTTGCTGCAAGAATCAGCGAGTTGATCCCGCCAAAAGTTTTTCAGCCAACAGGCGCAGAACCAAAAATGCGTGTTAAATAGAAAAACGGATTTGGCAATTCTACGACGGTCTGAGATCGGCTGAGATTGCTCGATCGCATGCTGGCTCAACGCTGAAAATCTTTAAAACTGACTGATGGTTTTGTCGCAAAAGGGCTAACGCCCGATCTCGTTCGGCTCAAGTGCCATCACCAAGATTGAATTTCAAAACGAGCCTCAAAGCGTTGTGATTGAATCTGTAGAGCCAGCTTGGCTTTTTTTAGAATCTGTTTGGCGATCGCTGGATGGACTCAAAAGAATCCGCTAGTCTTAGCAGTAGTCTGGTGTCAAAAATCTTAGAGGGGCTAAAAATCCCTTGAACATCACCTCCGCCCCTGTCCGTCCATTCAAAAGACGAGTAGAGCGATCGTGTTTGCCAATATAGTTTGGTTTGTGAGTGAGCCTTCAGGATGACTAGCATCGCCCCCGTTTCTCGGACTGAATTGAGCCAGCGACGGCAAAAGTTACGCCGCCAAAGACGGGTGAGATTCTTTCAAGCCAGTTGGCGCAGCCTCGCCGTCTTGGGGCTGGCCGCTGGAGCCGTCTGGGTCGCAACACTGCCTGCCTGGGTCATTCGTAAACCCGAACAGGTGACGATTAAGGGCAATCAGTTGATCTCGGCGCAGACAATTCGCACCCTGCTGCCGATCGACTATCCCCAGTCCTTGCTCAAAATTCAACCGCAGGAAGTATCCAGCGCGCTAAAATCTAGAGCACCGATCGCCGAAGCAACGATCGATCGCCAGTTGTTTCCCCCCAGTCTGACCGTCCGAATTCAAGAACGCACGCCCGTTGCCCTCACCCTGCCTCCCGTGGGAACCGTCAAACCTGACCCAGTTTCTGACTCCGACCAGCCCGAAGTGTCGCCCGGCTTGCTCGACGAGAGCGGCATTTGGATTTCGCTCAAAAGCTACACATCTTTAGATCAAAACCTCAAATTACCCACTCTCAAAATTACGGGCAAGGTCAATCAATATCGCCCCTATTGGCCACAGCTTTATCAAGCAATCCATCGCAGCGCCGTCAAAATTTCGGAAGTCAATTTAGACGATCCCTCGAATTTAATTCTTAAGACAGAGTTAGGTTCTGTTCACTTTGGTCTCTATGGTGCAAACTTTACAAATCAACTCAAAGCGCTGGATCAACTACGAAGACTACCCACTCGTGTCAACCCTAGCCAGATCGCCCATATTGATTTGAAAGATCCACAATCTCCATCGGTGCAAATGATTAACCCCAAAAGTCCTGTAAAATTAAGTACCCCATAGGGCGTTTGTTGTGAGAAAATTTGCAAATCGATCGCTACAAAACGTAACTTGAGGTCGTCTCGACAAACACGTTTTTGCTTCTATAACTATGGCAATATCGTTGGTTTCTTCAGTTAGGTTTTTCCAGTTGTCTAGAACGGTCTAGAACTGGTTCTTTGTTCATCATCATCGCCCGCACATTACCAATGACGCTTAATAATGAGTCAAATGCCGTTCCAATGACGCTTGACAGCAGCTTAGAGCAGAGCTACGAAAATTCCCACGCCGAAGGACAATCTGGCTTTTCATCCATGACAGACCCTGCCAACTCGTTTGGGAACTCAGGTCTCTACCTCAGTCAGAATTCCAGCCTCAAAGGACTGCCTGGAGAAGATTTAAGGAGTGGTGACATTGTGCCAGGAAGTATCGCGAAAATTAAGGTCATCGGCGTGGGCGGAGGCGGCGGCAATGCAGTCAACCGAATGATTGCCAGCGATGTGTCAGGCGTTGAATTTTGGACGGTAAACACCGATGCTCAGGCCCTAGCGCAGGCGGCTGCCCCCAAACGTTTACAGGTTGGGCAAAAGCTGACGAGAGGGTTGGGTGCGGGAGGCAACCCGTCGATCGGGCAAAAAGCCGCCGAAGAATCTCGCGATGAAATCGCCACAGCCCTCGAACACGCAGATTTGGTGTTTATCACGGCTGGCATGGGGGGCGGAACCGGAACGGGGGCAGCGCCGATCGTCGCCGAAGTCGCCAAAGAACTGGGCGCGCTCACCGTCGGTGTGGTGACTCGCCCCTTCACCTTCGAGGGTCGCCGCCGTACTAGCCAAGCAGAGGAAGGCATTGCGGCTCTTCAGAGTCGAGTCGATACGCTGATCATCATTCCCAACGACAAGCTTCTCAGTGTGATCTCTCGAGCAAACCCCCGTCCAGGAAGCGTTTAGAACGGCGGATGACATTTTGCGCCAGGGTGTGCAGGGCATTTCTGATATCATCACGATTCCCGGTCTGGTCAATGTAGACTTTGCAGACGTGCGGGCAATCATGGCGGATGCTGGGTCGGCACTGATGGGCATTGGCATCGGTTCGGGCAAGTCACGGGCCAGAGAAGCCGCAATCGCCGCCATTTCTTCGCCGTTGCTAGAAGCATCGATCGACGGAGCAAGGGGCGTGGTCTTCAACATCACGGGTGGGTCAGATCTGACGCTGCACGAGGTGAATGCTGCCGCCGAAACCATCTACGAAGTTGTCGATCCCAATGCCAATATTATTTTTGGGGCGGTCATTGATGAACGGCTCCAGGGGGAGGTGCGAATCACGGTGATCGCGACTGGTTTCTCTGCCGAAGCGCAGCAGCAGGCTCAGTCGAAACCCGCCTCTGTCTTGCCCAAGCGCAGTGTCACCCCGGCTAACCCGGTGACTCCTACACCCGCCGCCGAGCCGAAAAGTAAGCCCCCTGGCTTGGATATTCCTGAGTTTCTGCAAAGACGCAGACCTCAAGATAGAAAGTAAAAAACAACCAATATTAAGAAGCTAAGGCTCTCGACTGGGGCTGCAACCTCTGGCTGGCCCTATGGGATTGAGGGAATGGTGAGCACTGGCCCACCCGCTATTCTGGGCTAGCTGACCTGCATCACCTGGATCGTTTCCCCCGCTAAGATTTGAGTTTGCCCCACTGGAATCATGCCTAAACTGTTGGTTCCCGCCAGGTTGATCAGATTGCCAGAACTATGGCTGCCAGGGGCGATCGCAAACTCAGCAATTCCATCCACCCAATGCAGCCGACCCCACAGGTAAGATTCTCGCTTGCCATCCGATCGCAAGTCCTGCATTGCTTTGGCATGGATAAAAGTTGGACTCCAGCCGTGGGGCAAGCCCGATCGTTTGCGAAGGGCAGGCTGCACAAATCGCCAGAATGTCACCAACGCAGAAACGGGATTGCCAGGCAAACCGAAATACAGCGTAGAGTTTTGGTTAGCGAAGGTGGCAAAGGTTAGAGGCTTACCAGGCTTGACGGCAACTGATCGAATGTGAATTTCTGCACCGAGCAGGGCGAGAATACGATCGACATAATCATAATCGCCCACCGAAACGCCTCCCGAAGAAAGGACAATATCGGCCATAGAAATAGCCTGGGCGATCGCGTCTTTCAGCGCGTCAGGGCGATCGGGCACAATTCCTAGGGGCACAACTTCGGCTCCCATTTGGGTCAACAGAGCGGCGATCGCAACCTGGTTAGAGTCTACAATTTGACCGGGGAGAAGGGGCTGGCTGGGCAACACTAACTCGGCTGCCCGTCGAGAGAATGGCAACACGAGGGCGGCGAAAAACCTTTACCTGAGTCCATTGGGCTGCCGCCAAAACTGCAATTTCTGGCCCTCGGAGGCGCAGACCTGCGGCTAGAAGCGGCGCGCCCGATCGACAAAAAGCCCCGCGATGGCGCACAAATGCGGTTGCCTCCGACGGTGGCTTGAAGACCAAAACTTGTCCCGCTTCTCGTTCAGTTTCTTCTTGAATGACGATCGTATCTGCTCCTTGGGGCATCACCGATCCAGTCAAAATTCTAGCGGCTTGACCCGTCAAAACCATTTTTTGGGGCTGATGCCCAGCAGGAATTTCTTCCACAATTTCTAGAATTGCCGGATGGTCGCGACTGCAAGATTGCACGTCCTCAAAGCGCACTGCATACCCATCCATCGCGGAATTGTCCCAGTGGGGGAAGTCGAGCGGGCTGGTGACATCGGCGGCGAGGATGCGATCGACCGTTGCTTCTAGGGGCACAAGTTCGGAGTCGCGATCGACCTCGCAGAGGGGAACTAGGCTGAGAATCAATGCTTCAGCTTGTGTGGCAGAGAACATGGGAGGAAGGGGGAGAAAGGGATAAAACCGAAGCAACGGAGTCTTAAAACACCTCTTAGGGCTGTGTGATTTTTAGCATTTTGTTGCCGCCGCGCTGTAGCTCGTAGGCGACTTTTTGGATTTCGCAGGTGTAGCCCATTTTACTAAAACGCTTGAGCAAGATCGAGAGATAGGGAGAGGGCTGGAGGTTGAGTGTGAGTAACGGGAAAATTCTGACCTCTCGGCAGACTCTCAGCATGGCGCAGATTCCTGCAAAATGAAACGCTTCATCCAGGTGATCAGAGTATAAAAACAGCAGATGGGAGCAAAGCCCAAGATCATAGGTGCGATCGAGGGTTAATTCAGGCAACGCCGCGATCGTATATCTGCCCGTCGCTTTGCCCAGTTCGTAATCTTGACAAAAAAGCTCGATCGCTCGTTCGCGATTCAATTTCAGCCCGTCTGGTGAACCGTGATAGCCCCACACCCAATCGTTTGGTGTGCGTCTCACTTGCTCAATAATATTACAGACCACCGCTTCAAATCGGCTTCTGATCTGAGCCGCCGAAAATTCGTAGAGCGGATCGATCGACTGAATCTGATACCCCAGTTTTGTCCCTTCAGCATTGAAACTCGCCGGGCCATCGCCCACCCCCAAAATAGACCGCTGCAAATCGCGCTCGGTTAAGTTAAACATCTGGACGTACTCATCCAACGATCGCCCAAATGGAACAACCCGATCCAACTCCATCGCCATTGCTCCTACCCTCCCCTTAAATTTTGACCACAAGTTTCACTCTATCAACACTCCGGACAGTTTTTGATAGGCAACGACAGAATGAGGGTTTCAGTCCTCTTCGACAGTAGCTAAACTAACGAAAAATCAAGGGTTTCAGCGTTT
>JAAUOZ010000421.1 GCA_012034655.1 Leptolyngbyaceae cyanobacterium CSU_1_3
CAATCAAGATTGGCTCCCTCGGTCGGGTAAAAGAAGATGCACTTATCATAATGCCACGCCAGAAGTTTGTCAAACCGCAGCAAGACTTTGTAGACTATCTCACAATTTGTAAACAACTTATCAAGTATAATTACTTCATTCTGTCGTTTTGTAAATTTCTTCGTCAATAAAGTTTGCGTATTGAAAGTAAATGCCGAACATTAGTTGCACCGGACGCTGCTGCGATCAGGGTTTTGTGCGTGGGTCGCCCGCATTGACGTGTATCTCGTGCGTGACGGGATCGGCAGCGCATCCGCAGCGCACGTGAATTTGGTGTTCGCGGCCAGTGTGACTAATGTGTACAGGTGATATGTTTTTAGTCGCAGCTACAAAATAGGAGTGTTAACCTACAAGCTATGCTCACTGACGAAAACAGTATCTGAACACTCGCAGTGGCAGCAATATGTGGTAAAATAAAGCAATTCGATCCGCTGCAATTTCGCCGCTAAGGAGTTGCTGTGCCACTGATTGCTCAGTTCCGTGGGATTTCGGTGTACATGTATACCGAACCGAATGCGCCGCATCATTTACCGCATTTCCACACCTACTATGCCGAATATGCAGCCACGTTTACGCTGATGCCGCCGGAGATGTTGGAAGGGGCGCTACCCCGCACGCAGTTACGGTTGGTACTGGCCTGGGCAGAATTGCATCGCAACCAGATCGAGGAGAATTGGCGTTTGGTGCAAGCGGGTCAACCACCGAAACGGATTGCAGGCATCTAGGATAACAGAGCTATGTACCATCAACTCTATAAAGTGCTTGACTACAAAGTATTGGAACACTATACGATTTGGGTGAAGTTTGATGATGAAAGTGAACAAGTCATCAACTTGGAGCCGGTCTTGTACGGTGAGATGTGGGGCGCGCTACGCGATCTCGCTTTTTTCCGCCAGGTGCAGATTGATCCGATTGCGCGCACCTTAAGTTGGCCGAATGGTGCTGACTTTGACCCCGAAACCTTGCGCAACTGGCCGGATTACAAAGACGAGCTAGCGGCACGTGCGCAAGCCTGGGAACAAGTGTTCGCCTGAGCCAGGCACGATGGGAGGAAGCCATACTTGTGCTGTACTGGTCTTGGCGTGGCAGCGTGTTTGTCGTTGAGGGGCAGCCCGTTGCGATCCCCCTATTCGCCATCGTATGTTTCTTCCTCGCACAGATGAGTCGTGCTCCTGTCGATAGCAATACTGGTTGTCCAGGGATGCTTGAACAATGCAAATCAGCTTGTTGGGTGTACAAACCAAAGGACGATGACACTTTCTTTTCTTGCCCCTGTCGCTCGTGAAAGCGTTCGCCGCGAACATACATTGCACGTGACGCTGCTGCGATCAGGCTTTTGGCGTTGGTCGCCCGCTTTGGCGTGGTTTCGTTCATGGTGGGATCGGCAGCGCAGCCGCAGCGCATGTGAATTTTGTGTTCGGTGCGGCGACGACGTGAAGGGTAATCGAAACGGGGACGAGCGAGCTTCAGGATAAAACAACGTGCGCAAGTTGTATAAAGTTCACATTTGTGCTAACATAGATGGATGCGCACCGTTGTCTTTTATCGCACCAGCCGGGGTGATTGCCACGTAGAAACATTTTTGGATTCTCTTTCTGGCAAGCAAGCGCAGAAAATCTTGTGGGTGTTGCGTTTGGTCGAAGAATTGCCGGTGGTGCCCGTCCAATATTTCAAGAAGCTGGTCGGCACGGATGATCTGTGGGAAGTGCGTATCCAACTCGGCAATGATATTTTTCGGCTGTTGGGTTTTCTGGATCAGGGGCAACTGGTGGTACTGACCAATGGCTTTGCCAAAAAGAGTCAGAAGACACCGCCGCAAGAGATCGCAGTAGCCGAGCAACGCAAGCGTGACTATCTATCACGGAAACGATTATGAGTGATGTGACGAAATATATCGCACAGCGGATGCGTAGCGATCCTGACTTTGCCGAAGGCTTTGAAGTCGGCTACACCAATTTCAAAATCGGGGTGTTGCTCCGACAGGCGCGAGAGTCGGCAGGGTTGACCCAAGAGCAGGTAGCGCATCGTTTAGGCACCAAGAAATCGGCCATTTCGCGCATTGAGAATCATGCCGAAGATATGCGTCTCTCGACCTTGCGTGCCTATGCCCAGGCGGTCGGCGCACGCCTCCAAATCCAATTTATTGCGGCGTAAGTGCCGATTTGCGATAAGCTACCAAAACTACCATTGGTGGCTCGTTGCGCTCTCACTATTCGTCAGTGTATGTTCATTCCTCGCACCACCCGTAAGCAGAATCAGTATGGCGCTTTCGCCGGGAAAGCTGTTCGAAGAAAATTAGACATGAATATGGCCGCCAGAGATTGCCTGGACCTTGCTTTCTTCTCTAGCCATTATCTGGATAATGAAGGGGAAAACCGCACCGAACATACATTGCACGGTGACGCTGCTGCGATCAAGGCTTTGTGCGTTGGTTGCCCGCTTTGGTGTGGGTTCGTTCGTGGTAGGATCGGCTCCGCAACCGCAGCGCACGTGAATTTGGTGTTCGGCGCTGGCATGTGTGAAACTCTTCATTGCAATCAAAGGAGCGAAGAATGTGCAACCAACGATGGTTACAGCAAGGGATTAATTTAGCATTACTAGCTATGGTTTTAGTTGGATGCATCACCCCTAACGGTGTATCTCCAACACAGACCGTAGTAGCGACCCCTACCTCAGTACAAGCAACATCTACACCTGACTTACCCACGCCTTCACCGGTTCCGCCAACACCCACGTTATCAACCATAGGTGCAACGTCGCCTGTTACTTGTTTCCTGAGTAAAGATAAGACTGATAAGGTGAGCATTACGGTAATATCTGTAACAAAAACTGCTAATTTGAAATTAGCGACCACCACCACTGTTATCGAAGTATGCCCCTGGTGTAGATGGGAATGCAAAAGGGATATTCTTAGTTGTTGAGGTGGAGTTAACGGCTCTGGAAGCAAATCGCCCCAACACTTGGAGGGGAATGGCGTTTGGCCTGGTAGATGAAAAAGCTAACAAGTTCAAAGTAGAAGGCTATGTATTAGATGGTGAATTTCATCCTGGCCAACTTCAACTTTGGGCGTATTGGGAGGATGATCAATTTAGAGATACATATGTGTTTTGATGTCACCCCCGATTTATCGGGTTTCAAGCTTGTACTCGACGAATCCGATGGTTGTGAAGTAGACTTAGGAGTATAACAATTCTGAAAGCTTGCCGAAATTATCGAAAGCAGTTAAGATAAAACCCCTATGCCGTCGGCGAGACAACAT
>JAAUOZ010000422.1 GCA_012034655.1 Leptolyngbyaceae cyanobacterium CSU_1_3
TTCCACTTCTGCTCGCTGAGTGCGATCGCCCGCTGGTCAACCACGCCAACTGCTCCTGCACTCGTTATCCGACATCACCTGACACGCCCGATGCCTAGTCCCACTTCAGGCATCCAGTACGGCTCTCCCTGCTGTAACTTATACTCATCCTTCACCAGCTTATACACCTCAAACGCCTGATGCTTCTTGTAACGCTTCTGCCCCCAAAGGTCTGGATTGTACACCACGTAGTACAGCACCCCCAACTTGGCATAGAGGGTCATCTTCTCGCCATACTCACCTCTGAGCGTTTGAGAGATCATCTCCAAGACGAGAATGGGCACCACCCCCGCTTCTTCCCACACCGCATAGCTCAGGCGCGATTTGCCCCCCTTGCGCCGCTCCACACCAATACTCAAAAAGGCATCGGGTACCACAGGGATAGTGGGATCTTGCACCCGTGGTGTGATAGACCGCCATATCCACGCCAAAGTACCAATCCCATCCGCTCAGCCCAAATCGTTTTGAGGAGGAAGAGCAACACATTGGGCAGCAGATTTTGGTCTTCATTATCCACAGGCGTGTCATCCGAGCAGGGGCAGGTCGGCAGTGCTGGGTAAGGGTTGGGAACAGGGGCTGAGAAACCACAGAACTTAACCATCAGAAACGACTCTTTGAGTATAAGCGATCTCCCGTCTTCAATACTTAGCAACCCAGCGATCGCTCTTATCATTTTGTGATCGCGCTTGTGGTTGTAGTGCGATCACACTTGTGGTAGTAGCTGAGTTCTGCTTAGCGCGATCTCATAAATTCTCAACCATCTATAGAAATGTACACTCATGTACCTGGCTAATCCGGCAAGTGATTCGGTTCAGTGCCCTGCAACGCACCTCAGCACAGCGATCGCTCCTATCATTTTGCGATCGCAGTCACTAACCTCTAAGCAAGATCACAGGCAATATCCCGCGTCAGAAGTTTCTGGAGCCGTTGCAGGAGGTGGCGTTTACCCTTCGGGAACTGCAAAGCAACCGCCACAATTCCTGCCATATCAAGGGCTGGCTAATCTGGCAATGGTTTCGGGTCAATGCCTTGCGATCGCGGTGATAGAATGAGAGCAAAGGAAAATGGATAGAAATTGGTAAAAGCATTATGGTTGTTGCAGTTGGGAGATCGCCAGGATTAACACTGACCTTGAAGTGCTTAGTCGAGCTATTAGAGGCTGATGACGAAGATGAGTATGGCATTCTCAAGCCCACTGACTATGCCTTCAAAACCGTGATGAATTTAATTCTAGAAGCAAACTCTCTGCTTTTAACTGACTTTCCTAAAGCATCTGCATCTACCGATCATCAAGGTGGCATTCGATTAGCCTGGACGGGTTCAAGTTCTGACGACGAACTCTGCTTGTTTTGTCCTGCTGTAGCTACCGCACCAGTTGATATTTATTACCTGCTTAATGGAGAGGAAGGTATTGAAGATGTGATCTCACCAGTAACACTTGTGAAATGGCTCAATCGCTTCCATCCAGCATGAGTGAGCCTTCTAATTCAAGTCAAGGGTTCAAGCCGCTGGCAGATGAGGCTTTCGTGTATCGAGCCTTATTACGTCAGTTTTGGCTGAATGAAGATACTGGAGCCGTCAAGCGTGATGCGTATTATCTCCGGTTTGATCGAAATGAGATTGGATTGTCCGTTAATCTTGCAAGTGCTTGTTCACCACAAGACTGTGCGGCTCGGTTCAAAAAGTGCTATGGAGTAGCTAGTTTAAGCCTTGGAGATATTCGTAGATTAGGGTTGAATGTGGTGCAGGACTCGGTCAACCATGCCAATATTGTGGGTCTGCCCTATCGAGAAACTGATCGCCTAGCTGCTGATCGTTATGCCAGGTTGCTTGCTCAAGCTTCACAAGTTGTTTGGCGACCTTGAAAGTTCAGCGCGTAACGCAACACCTCTAAAATTGCCGAGCAATACACTCAAAGCAAGACGGGCAACATCCCGCATCAGAAGTTTCCAGAGCCGTTGCGGGAAGTAGCGTTTATCCTGCGGGAACTGCGAAGCACCCGCTAAAATTTTCGTAATATCAAGAGCTGGCTAATCCGGCAATTGGTTTGGGTCAATACCTTGCAACGCACCTCAGCACAGCGATCGCACTTATGGTAGTAGCTGAGTTCTGCTTAGCGCGATCGCAGTGATAACTCAGTACTGGCTAAGTGCGATCATATAGAATTTACCGTCAGGTATCGCTGCTCAACTTCTCGCTACTGTAAAATAGACTAATAGTCTATGGGCGTAAAGGTATGCCTTCGCCGTTTCCTGGAATGAACCCCTACTTAGAACATCCAGAACTGTGGTCTGAATTTCATAGTCGATTAATTGTGGCGATCGCTGATACAATTTTCCCTCATTTACGACCAAAATACAGAGTCGCAGTAGAAAAGCGGGTTTATCAATGATGGATGATAGTTCTGTGCTAGTAGGTATACCAGATGTCACGATCGCCAAATCTCTCAAAACAACAGACAAAAAATCATCTAATCTAGCCATAGCCGCGCCACCAGCTAAACCGATAACGGTGAATATTCCTGTTCCAGAGGAGGTACACGAAAGTTACCTAGAAGTGCGCGAAGTTGCAACAGGGGAAGTCATAACAGTAATTGAACTACTCTCACCCAAAAATAAACGTCCTGGAGAAGGGAGAAAAGCTTACAATACCAAACGTCAACAAGTGTTTGCTAGTTCCACTCATCTAGTAGAAATAGATTTACTGCGTGGTAGCGAACCGATGCCAATTTTAGGTGGAAAATTTCTATCAGACTATCGCATATTAGTGAGTCGCAGTGAATTACGCCCGCAAGCAGAATTATATGCTTTTAATTTACCAGAACAAATACCAGCCTTCGTTTTACCGCTACGTAAAGGTGATATAGAACCATTAATAGATTTACAATCTGTGATTCAAGATTTATTTGACCGTGCTGGCTTTGATTTAGCGATCGATTATACTGCTCAACCAGTTCCTCCAATTGCAGAAGCTGATAGTGATTGGGTAAGTGCGTTATTGCAAACGCGCTAATACTCTTGGAGTGCGATCGCGTTGCTCTTGCTAACTCAACCGCCGATCGCGAAAGTCATTATGTCAATTGATTTGGGTCAATACTTTACCCCACATTCCGCTCTTCTGGGAGGGCAAAAAATAATTACGGGTCAGGTACATGGAGGAGGTAGTATCTCTGAGAGTTATTGCTAAAGAATTTGAGAATATGCCGTCGCTCAGGCGTCAGATTCACAATCTGTTTGACGCCTGAGATGACCACCA
>JAAUOZ010000423.1 GCA_012034655.1 Leptolyngbyaceae cyanobacterium CSU_1_3
CATTTTTCTTGGGACATTGCTGAATCGAAGGATGACAATTAAGATCCCCGACTTCTAAGATATACTGCGTCAGCCTATAGATTTTGGTTTAGAAGGGGTGTGGGGGCTGCGCCCCCAGCCAGGGGTTTCACCCCTGCACCTCGTCCAAAATCTTTAATTTTATGCCCTGACAAAGTATAGCTCTAAGGTTTATAGAGTGGATCATACGATCGACCTCCCACCATTTCCTCTACCTAAAAGTAGGAATTCCACCGACGCTGGGCTGAATCTTCGATCGCTGATCTCATCCACCATACAGGCGATCGAGCCTCAGCAACACCTGAAGCAGCATCTCTACTCCCTGAGCACATTGCTCTGGCGACGTATACTCATCTTCTGCGTGGCTGATGCCTGCCCGACTCGGCACAAAAATCATCCCCATGTCGGTAAACAACCCCATCTCTTGGGCATCGTGACTAGCGCGGCTGGGTAAATAGCAATAGCTAAAGCCTTTCTCTTCGCAGACCTGCGCGATCGTCGTCTGAATTTTTGGAGTCGCCAAGACTGCCTCTGTCCGCAGAATTGGAGCACTGACAATTTCAGTTTGGGTACGATCAGCGATCGTCGTCAACTCTGTCTGGAGTTGGGTCGCTAGGCGCTGGAGATTGGCAAAATCAATGTCGCGCATATCTATCGTCAATTCGACCAAGCCGGGCACAATGTTGGCCGCATTTGGGAAGACATTCAACGCGCCGACGGTGGCCACCTGCTGACCGGGCGTGTCTTTTGCCAAAGCATTCACCATTAAAACAATCTGTGCTGCCGCAACGAGGGCATCTTGCCTGAGATTCATCGGAGTTGTGCCCGCGTGGTTGGGGCGACCCTTCACCCTGACGATATCGCGGTGCTGCCCGACAATTCCTTCTACCACTCCAATTTCTTTGCCTTCGTGATCTAACACGCCGCCCTGCTCAACGTGCAATTCAAGGTAGGCGGCTACATCTGCCTGGCTGCGCTGGGCGGTTTGCAGTTTTGACCAATTCCCTCCCACTCGTTGTAGGCAGGTTTCGATCGCTGTTCCATCGTCGCGTCGATAGTAGTCTGCTTCTTCAAAGGCGGTTCCTGAGATCGCTTTGCCGCCAATCATGCCGCCTTCTTCGTCGGTGAAAACAATCACTTCGAGGGGGTGATCCAGTTGAATGCTGTTTTCTCTCATTACCCGCACGACTTCAATGCCTGCCAAAACGCCGAGGGTTCCGTCGTAGCGCCCTCCTGTGGGCACAGTATCGATATGCGAACCTGTCACCAGTGACGGAGCGTTGGGCTTGCGCCCGGCATATGTGCCGATCAGGTTGCCAGCGGCATCGATGCGGGTGGTCATGCCAGCGTCAAGCATCCAGGTTTGCACCAACTGGCGGGCCTTAATATCTTCGGGGCTGTAAGCAATGCGCCGCACTCCTCCATTAGGAAGTTTGCCGATCGCTGCTAGTTGTTCAATTGTTTTGTTGAGCCGATCGCTATTAACCAACGAAGCCGATGCAATATTCATGGGCAAATTGAAGAAAGGATGCAAAACAAATCACGATTCTCTTGACGGTTTGAGGATCTGTTTGCTGGGGTTGGGCTTGAGGTATGTAGACTGTATACTGTCTGCGATCGATGAAATTGTGTTTGGCGATACTAGACTTCTTGCATAAATTTGGACAGTCCTCCTCAACTAAAGCTCTGGTTTCCAACTAATCTGATTTGAGGTAAAAAGTTAACGACTGTCCGAGAATGCAACTCACCCGTCGCATGGCTCAGAGTTTGCATCGGCTCAGTGTTACCAATTTTGAGCTTGCGGACGGTGCAGCTAGACATTCTTTTGGTTTTCGATGTATTGCTTGATGATTGAAGTCGGTGCGCCGCCTACGGTTGAAACAAAATAGCTGTTTGTCCACAGTGTTGGTAATCGGCTTTTAAGCCAGGGAAATTCTTGTCTAAGGAACCTTGATGAGCGTCCCTTCATGTTGCGTACCAGCTTGGCGATCCCGTACTGAGGATCGATTTCTACCAAAACGTGAACGTGGTCGGGCATCACTTCTATCTCTAGAATCTCACCTGTCGTTTCGCTGACCACTTCATGCAAGATTTCTTTGAGCCGAACCTCTACCCCATCAATCAGCACTTTGCGGCGATATTTTGGACACCAGACAACGTGGTATTTGCAGGAGTAGACAACATTGTGATTGGTCTTAAATGTTTGAGCCATTACTTCCCTCAAGTTATACCCGCCCTAGAGTTGAGCGGGTATCTGACTCGCTTGTTACACCTCGGCAGGTTGCTTTTGAGCCTCTAGCCATTGTTCATAGGCTTCTTTGTCTCCGCCAAATGAGTCGATAGAGACTTGGCGTTCTGGCATTGGCTTGAGAGGTGCGTTGATTGGGCTGTGTTTGCAGTAGCAAATCACAATCATGTCGAAACCCATACCAACCGGAATTTCAGGCGTATAGGCTTCAACTTTCACCACTTCCCAATCGCTCTGACGATAGTGGGTTTTTGATTCTGGGTAACTGGGATCAGCAAACTGAGCAACTCGAATAAACTCAGGTGGGCGATAGCCAGGCTCAGGCAATGCTTTATCTGAGCAATCGTAATGCTCGAATAGAGTTTTGGTGAGAGAACCTGTGTGAGCATACTTCCGGTCTTCCCAGCCTGGTTGACGCTTTTCAGCACGAAAGACGATCCATTTACGCATTAGTCTTGCTCCTTATCGGTGTCGTAGTAGGACTTTGGAAACTGGGTTTCACCCTCAAACACGCAATCAACTGGCAAGACAGGATCACCTGTTTTCTCCACATCGACCAGTTGCCAGTCGTATTTCTCCGTCATTTCTTCGCAACAATCTTCGTCGTTTTCATTATATAGCGGATAGGCTGTATAATGTAGTTCAATTGATCTAGTTGTTCTGCGTCGCACTCCTCACGCTCCCCGATTTATGGGTCAACAACAAAGAGTTTGCAACTAATCCAATTTGAAGTAATCGGTAAACTAAGAAAGGAATGCACGTTCAGTTGGCTGGCGAGTGGTTTCCAACTAATCCGATTTGAAGTAATCGGTAAACCGTATCTATAAGGCTATTCAAGAAGATGAAGGCTACATGTTTCCAACTAATCCGATTTGAAGTAATCGGTAAACGACAGAGATCTGTGCAAAAGAGTGGCTTTTCAAAACCAAAAGTTTCCAACTAATCCGACTTTGAAGTAATCGGTAAACTTAGTGTCTGGACACAACCACGAAACTGGCGGAACCACGTTTCCAA
>JAAUOZ010000424.1 GCA_012034655.1 Leptolyngbyaceae cyanobacterium CSU_1_3
GATTGTGACAAATGGACACGCAACAGTCGCACTAACATTCTTGCTCCCGAATGGTTCAACCATCCCGATCGAGTTTGTCATCGACACGGGCTTCACCGGAGAATTGTGTCTTCCCCCAGAAGCAGTTTCGTTAATGGGTTTGACCTTCAGACATGACACTCCTGCAAATTTGGCAGATAACAGCGAAGTTTTACTATCACTTCACGAAGCGATCGTTCTTTGGGATGGTTTAGAGCAAGAAGTCTTAGTCATTGCGACAGGAAGGCGACCCTTAATTGGAACTGCTTTGCTAGAGGAACAAGAACTTGTCATTCAGTTCACAGAAGGCGGATTAGTGACGATTGATGAGTTGTAAATGCCAAAGCGATCGCCCAATTCCAGAAGTAAATTGCGACTCCTGGACTGACCAATTGGCTGCAACAAATTACAGGCTCTTTCAAAGATGAAATTGTTAATTCATGAGCAGCAGAAAAATAGTTGTCATTGGTATCAGCGGCACTGGAAAATCTACAATCAGCCGGAAACTTGCTGCATTGGCAGGATTATCCCTGTATCACATGGACAGTATAATATGGCGTGAAAATTGGATGGAGTCAGATGACCAGACAATTCAGTTACTGCTCGAAGACATTGCTGATACAGATGGTTGGATTGTAGAAGGCTGGGTTGACGAATATTCAAAGGCCATTCTGGGGCGTGCCGATCTAATTCTCTACCTTGACTATCCTGGATGGTTGGCATTGTGGGGTGGGCTACAACGATGGTGGTGTTACCGAGGCACGAAGCGCCCGGAAATGCCAGATGGTTGCAATGAAACCCTAGATTTGAAATTTTTACAAACAATGCTTTACAGGCAGGAACGACCTCATATTGAGCGAATTCTTGCTGAATTAAAGCCTAGGAATGTTCTGCGAGTTATGTCGAGACATGAAGTAGAGCGGTGCCTACCGCAACTTGTTAAAAAACGTTAGCTCTCTTGAGGAGAATCAATACTATGGATCCGGTAAAAGAGATTCTTCTGCAATATGGAATTAAAGGTGACTGGGAACCAATATTAGGGCTTGGAGTTGCCAACAGAATTTATGCTACGAATGATGCGATCCTACGCATTGCTGCTGACCATCCAGATAGTTTGTCAGATGCCTACACGGAATCAGTAGCTGCTCCTGTTGCGAGGGCTGCGGGTGTACTAACACCACGACTCATTGCTTTTGATGATTCACGGAATCTTATAGATCGTCCCTTTTCCTTATGGGAACGTGTTCATGGCGAAACACTTGGAGCCTTAGAAACCGATCCATTAAAAATGCCAAATACTTGGATCGATCTTGGAAAACAGTTAGGCTTACTGCATACCCGAATAAAAAGTTGTCCCGATCCCAAAGGATATCTTGATAAACCTGCAAGAGAGACAAGGCATGAGGAACTCTTACAGCAATTGAGAGAGAATCAACAAATAGAATATGAAGATAGCATCCGCGTTTACGAAATCATTGAAGAATTAAAGCCTCCGATCGATGTGGAAACTAATTGTTGTTTTCTCCACGGGGATTTACACGATAAAAACATCTTATGCTCACCCAAGGATCATCTGTTAGCCATTATTGATTGGGGAGATGCGGGATGGGGCGATCCGGTTTTGGACTTTGCCTCTATACCTTTGGAGGCAGTCCCCTTTGTAATGCAAGGATACGAATCTGAAGCACCTGGAATGCTTGGCTCACAGCCAGCGATCGGGATGGTTTGGGATAAGTTGTATTTAGCGATGAAAAAAGTGCTGCGTCACCCTGGAGTTTCCCTACCTCTCGACCAGTTGTTGTATTTTCTGAATGATGGGTTTTCCACAAGATAGATACAAAAATGATTTCACCTCAACTTTGCTTACGACTTGAAGAACGTTATTCAATTGGTGTTATTCAAGAGGTGTGCGCTTTAACAGGTGGAGAGTGGAACAAGTTACTCCATCTCAGTTGTGAGAGAGGTGCTTTTGTTCTGAGAATCAGCCATCCGACCACTACCCCAGAAGCGATCGCTTACGAGCATAAGCTGATGCAATTCATGAACCTTCGGATTCCAGAGGTTCCAGCACCAATCCCTGCTCATGACGGTTCTACTTACTTTTGTCATGATGGTTTACTGGTTACGCTGTTTCCGTTGATGATGGGACGGATGCTGGATCGAGAGGATGAGGCAGAATGCCTCAGTGCAGCGAAAATGCTGGCTCGACTGCACAATGCCGGATTGGAGTATCCAGATGTGAGTCCAAGACCGAACTACCCGCCATTACGCGAGCTAGATTGGGATAACAATCGAACATGGCGGTGGGTTGAAGTCGAAAATCTGCTCTTTAATCAGTCCGAAAAGTTCCTTAAAACGGTGAGTGACCCAGAGAAACGCTTCTGCACGCAGCAGATTTTTGCAAAACGAACTGAAATTGCACGGGAAAGAGAGGCGATCCGAGATTGGGTTGCAGCATTAACGGCATCAGGGCGATCGCTCGTCTCTGCGCCAATTCAGGGTGATTACTGGGGTAATAACCTTCTGGTGAAAGAAGGACAAATTAGTGCCGTGCTTGACTGGGACGAATGCCAAACAGAATGGTTGGTTTATGAGCTAGGTCGAGCAACCTGGGAATTCTGCAAAGATAGAAGGCAGCACACCCTGAATCATCAAAAGACACTGAGATTTCTGCAAGGGTATCAGGAGGCAGGTGGATCTGTGCCATCCACTGATTTTGATTTACTGATTCCATTCATCCGGTGCGTTCGTGCGATTGAGGTTTTATTTGCCTTGCAACAAGCATCACATCTGGGATTAGACGAATATGTGTTGCACAATCTGCTTTCGCTAGAAAGCCTGCGGGCTGTTGAATTGGTTCTTTGAGCGATCGCAGCATAACAACCCGGCTGGAGCGGGAATTCGTGATGGAATCAAAATAATTCCCAAGAGATGGGTTAATAATTTACGAGGTAAAGATATTTTAGATTAGGAAAATCCTCTATGAGCATCATTTTAGGAGGTACTTCCTACAGTCAAATTTGCCCGGATTTTTTAACAGAAACTGGCAACCAGGAATTGACTAAAGCTGTTTAGTCATAATTTCCTTCAGCAAATCCAGCCCCTTCTTGACACGCCGAGAAACTGTTACCGCACTAATTCCCAAACGTTCTGCTGTTTCCTTCTGCGTCAAATCGTAGAGAAACACAAACTCCAATATTTTCCCCGAGTGCGTTTTTCCAACTGAGACAAAGCTTGCTGCAAGCGAATTCGATCTTCCTG
>JAAUOZ010000100.1 GCA_012034655.1 Leptolyngbyaceae cyanobacterium CSU_1_3
TCATCCAGATAATTTCTCAGTATCCTGGCTTAGATTTGTGGTAAAACTGGGACTTACCATCAAAGAGTGAATGCTCAGGAGAGCAGTCAACTTTGCCCTGAATGTGGGGTCGATGTGCCTAAAGATTTGAGTATCAGGATACATAGCTGCCCAGAATGTCATATCGTCATGCCTCGCGATGTGGCTAGTGGAAAAATTATCTGGGATCGCGGTATTGCAGCCGTTGAAGGTCTAGCGGTCAAGCTGGGTGTGGAGGAAGGGTCGTAGGATTCCCGATGAAGCACCAAATTCTAGCAACAATATTAGAAGCCCACACTATAATTTGAGTGACGTTAGGATCGAAAATTTAGTGTTAGGAGTATGTAACAATGAATCCTGTTATCTCGCGTTCGACCCGATTGTTATCTTCAGCAAGGACACGACAATGCGCATACTAGCCCTTGTTCCTGGGGGAATTAGCGAACAAATTCTCTTTTTTCCTACCCTGGAAGACCTCAAAAAACGGTATCCTCAAGCCACCATTGATGCGATCGTGGAACCGTCTTCTAAATCTGCTTATCGGGTTTGCCCCCATGTTAGCGAAGTTCTAACCTTTGATTTTAAAGACCGTAGCGGCTTAGCCGATTATCTTAACCTACTCGGCATCATTCGCGATCGCGAGTACGACATTGCGATGACGTTGGGGCAGCGAGGCTCGGTTGGCTTTTTGCTGTGGCTGAGTGGCATTCCGGTGCGCATCGGCTACGCGGACGGCTCAACGCGGTTTCTCACTCAGACCGTGCCGTTGAATGCTAATCAGTATGCGGCTGAAATGTACCACGACCTGTTGAAGGGGTTAGGGATCACTCTTCCCTGCCCAGATCTGGCGGTGAGCGTACCCACTCAAGATTTAGAATGGGCAGACGCAGAATGCAAGCGGCTAGGCATTCAAAACGGTGGCTATGTGGTGATTCATGGGGGAGCCAGCGACTTGTCGCAGCAAAAAGGCATCGATAAAATGTACCCCGTTGCCCACTGGCAAACGATCGTCCGAGATTTTCAGCAAAAGCAGCCCGACCTGCCGATCGTTCTTATCAAAGGCCCCGAAGATGCAGAGATGGTTGCGGCTCTGATGCAAGTCTCTCCTCAGATCAAAGTCACGTCTCCCGATAATGTGGGCAAACTGGTGGCGATGATTGCCGGAGCCAGTTTGATGCTCTGCACCGACAGTGCCCCCATGCACCTGGCCATTGCGGCTCAAACCTACACCCTGGCTCTCTTTGGCCCCACCGACCCCGACAAGCTTCTGCCCCAGAGCGATCGCGTTCTAGGAATCAAGTCGCCCACTGGCAAAATGGCGGACATTGCACCGCAAACGGTTCTCGATCGAGTCTGGGGCGGGTAGCGCTTCAAAATCACTTGTGATCAATCAATCGTCCCACATCACAAGTGATTACAGTTGGGCACGCCTCTGATGCCTCTGCCCGCTGGTGCAGGAGGATGGGGCATAGCACTGCGGCATCCTCCTCGAATCTGTCATGATTACCAACCCAGTTAGCCATTAGTCATCAACTTCTGGAGCGACAATCTTGACGCTTGGGCCACACTGGGGTTGCTATCTTTCTCCAAATACTTGAGGGCTGAAATGCTTTTCTCGCTGGGCATGTGACCTAACGCCTCAGCCAATCGCTGCCGAACCAACCAATCCTCAGATTGGGCAAACCGTAGCACCTGATCGACCGCATCCACCGCTTTAATTTCACCCAAAGCTGCGATCGCAGCCTGCTGTAGCACCACTTCTTCGCTGTCTAGGGCGCGAACCAAAACGTCTCTAGCGCGCGAGTCTTTGAGATTTCCTAGGGCCACAGCCGCACTAAAGCGCACCAGCCAGTCGGTATCTTCATAAAAAGCGCGAACCAACGGCTCAAAGGCACGGATATCTTCTAGATAGCCCAACGCCCCCGCCGCATCTGCCCGAATGCCGTAATCTTTCTCGGTTTCTAGGAGATTTACCAAAATGGGATAGCATTCGTCTGTTTGCTTGAGTCCGAGGGCAAACACTGCCATCGATCGAATCTGCAAACTCTCATCATTCAGCACTTTTTTGATCAGTGGCACAGCATCTTCGGCGGGCACATTTCGCAGCGAAGCCAGCGCAATCATTCGATCGCGGGTGCTGTCGCTGTCGAGTTGACCAGAAATTTCTTCCAAACTAATACTCATATTTTTTACAAAACTTAATGGCATCTCCTCCATTGTAGAGTCCTTGCAGAAATCGATCGCGCCTCAATCACAATCCCTTACTTCCTTGCTCCTTTGTCCCGTTGCCCCAGGCATTGCGAAACACCTTTAATCTGGGGTGGGGCGGCGCAATGAACGAAACGCCCAAAAATCGCCTTCTTGAAAATGGTGCAACATCTAAGGTAGCCAAACTAGCGCCGTGCTCTACTAAAGTTTCTATAGATCGACCCGTACCCCACTAACCTCTTCTTATCCCTCACTACTTCCCATGCTCTACCGCCGTTTCGGACGCACCAACCTCCAACTTCCTGTCTTCTCCTGTGGGGGGATGCGCTATCAGTACAAGTGGCAAGATGTCTCAGAGAAAGAAATTCCTGTTGAGGGTCAAGAGAATCTAGAAAATACAATTCGTCTGGCGCTAGACTTGGGCATCAACCACATTGAAACTGCCCGTGGCTATGGCACTTCAGAAATGCAGCTAGGGAGAATTTTGCCCAGGCTGTCGCGCGAAAAGATAATCGTGCAAACCAAGATTGAACCCACCGCCGATCCTAAAGCATTTCTAAAAACCTTTGAGCAATCTCTTCGCTATTTGAAGCTCGATTATGTGGATTTGCTGGGCTTTCATGGCGTGAATCTAGACAGCCATTTAGAAGACACCATTCGCCCAGGTGGCTGTCTCGACGTGGTTCGTAAGCTCCAAGACCAAGGCAAAGTGCGGTTTGTTGGTTTCTCGACCCACGGGGCGACTGATTTGATTGTGAGAGCAATTCAGTCGAACCAGTTCGATTATGTCAATTTGCACTGGTACTATATCAACCAGCAAAATTGGGCAGCGATCGCGGCGGCAAATCAGCATGACCTAGGCGTGTTTATCATCAGCCCCTCTAACAAAGGTGGCTTGCTCTATCAACCTTCTCAGCGGTTGGTAGAACTGTGTGCCCCTCTAAGTCCGATCGTCTTCAACAACTTATTCTGCCTGAGCCATCCAGAAGTTCACACCCTCAGCATTGGGGCTGCCTGTCCTCAAGACTTTGATGAACACTTACAGACATTGGATCTGCTCGATCGTGCCCACGAAATTTTGCCCCCAATTCTAGATCGGCTAGAGAAAGCGGCGATCGAGCGTCTGGGCGCAGACTGGCTTAATACCTGGCGCATCGGTCTACCCACCCACACCGAGACCCCCGGAGGCTTCGAATATCCCCACGATTCTCTGGCTCAGAAATCTGGCGATCGCCTACGACATGACCGACTACGCCAAAATGCGCTATAACCTGCTAGGCCAAGCCAATCATTGGTTTCCAGGCATCAGGGCAGAGGCGATCGATCCCACGGCTCTAAAAGATTGCCTGGCTAACAGCCCCCACGCCGAAAAAATTCCTGACTTGCTAATCGAAACCCATCAGCTTTTGGCTGGCGAAGCCGTCAAGCGGTTGAGAAGCGACTGAGACCCAAAAGATTGAGACCCAAAAAATTGAAGTCTAACGCGATGTGCAGCTTTCTAGAACCGCCCTCGCCCCCAACCCCCTCTCCCCGCTCTGGGAGAGTGGCTCAGACCAGATTGGCTCCCCTTCTCCCCCGGTGGGAGAAGGAGTGGGGATGAGGGAGAAAATAGTTGCACATCGCGTAGTCTAAAAAAATGTGCGTCATCAACCGTGACCAAGTGATTTGCCTATTGTGGTGCTTTTGACCGTCAAAACGGATTCCAGATTTGCGAGATCCAGGTATGCTGATTTGAGCTTAAAATCATTAACCTACATCACCTTCTTTTGTGATTGCCATCTACCCCGGTAGCTTTGATCCCATCACACTGGGCCACCTCGACATTATTACGCGAGGAACTCGACTGTGCGATCGTGTGATCGTGGCGGTTCTTCGCAACCCTAACAAGGTTCCTTTGTTTACCATCCAGCAGCGCATGGAGCAAATTCGTCATGCCACCCGTCACCTAGACACCGTGGAAGTAGACAGCTTTGAAGGGCTAACCGTGACCTACGCTCAACTGCGAGGTGCAACCGCCCTACTACGCGGCTTGCGCGCTGTATCTGACTTCGAGATGGAACTGCAAATGGCCCACACCAACAAAACCCTGATCGATCAAATCGAAACCATTTTCTTAGCAACCTCGAACGAGTATAGTTTTCTCAGTAGTAGCGTGGTAAAAGAAGTCGCCAAATTTGGCGGATCGATCGACCATCTCGTCCCACAACACGTCGCCTTAGATATCTACAAATGCTACGCCAAGAATCATCCAGCCTAGGCCCCGACGGACTCAACTCCCCAGGCGCAACTTCTCAAGGTCGAACTGTTTACGGAAACGATGGGCGTGTCGGACACCTGACATTCAGCGAGAACTCAATCGACTAGAGGAGATGGTTCTCGACAGTCCGCGCATCCCTTTGAGCCGTCGCACCTTGATCGACGAAGAACAGTTTCTCGATCAGCTTGATCTGGTGCGGTTGAGTCTGCCAGAGGCGTTTCACGAGGCCGAAGAGATCGTCCGCCAGAAGGATGAAATTCTGATTCAGGCAGAACAGTATGCCCAGGATATGATCGATGCCGCCGAGCAGCGAGCCGCTCAAATTCTCAATGAGTCGGGGATCATTCGCCAAGCAGAGCTAGAAGCGCAGCAGATTCGGGCGCAGGTGCAGCACGAGTGTGAAGCCGTTCAGCAGGACACGATCGCCGAAATCGATCGCACCCGTCGCCAGGCGCAGCAAGAATTGGAGGAAATGAAACGATCGGCGATCGAGGAGTGTGAAGACATTCAGCAAGGGGCCGATCGCTATGCTGACAAAGTTTTGCGCGATATGGAAGGGCAGATGGCCGAAGTGATGCGAATCATCCGCAATGGTCGTCAGCAGCTACAAATCAACCAGCCCGAAATGCAAATCTCGCGACCCAAAGAGAGCGGAGTCAGCAGAGTGGGGCCAAAGGGGAGCGATCGCAAAAGCTAGAAATCTCAGTTCAGGTGAAGGCAAAAATCCAGTCGGCGAACTGACGTTAAGTTCAATAGAAGGAATGCTGTGCCGCTGTGTTTTGGCTACACTCAACCCTCAAGACCCATTTTCTGCGCGGGTTGAGCGCAGCCGAAGCCCAAACCCTACCGGAGATGCCAGCTCAAGGTTTGGCGATTTTACCCAGAAGTCAGGAACCTTGCCCAACGAGCGCTTGGCAGTTTACCTCCTATACTTCAGAATTTTGCAATTCATGGCAAATGTTACTTTTTGTCAAGGCCATTCAGAAAAAAATCTTCCTTTACGGCCCCGAAACTCGTTACACTACAGAATGAATTCTGAGATCCCGCAATAAAATATGAGCGTAGTTAGCCAAGTCATCCTTCAAGCCGACGACGAACTTCGTTACCCAACGAGCGGCGAGTTAAAAGGTATAAGAGAATTTTTTCTGACCGGAGAGCAGCGAACCCGTATCGCTGAAATTCTGTCTTCTAACGAGAAGAAAATCGTCGAAGAAGCCAGCAAAAGTTGTGGAAAAAACGCCCCGACTTTATCTCTCCGGGGGGCAACGCCTACGGCAACCGTGAGCGCGCCCTCTGTCTGCGTGACTATGGCTGGTATCTCCGCCTGGTGACTTATGGAGTGTTGGCTGGCGACAAAGGCCCGATCGAGAAAATTGGGCTGATTGGCGCACGAGAGATGTACAATGCCTTGGGCGTTCCAGTGCCGGGCATGGCGGAGGCGATTCGCTGTCTCAAGGAAGCCTCGGCTGCTCTCTTGAGTACTGAGGATGCGGCCGAAGCGGCTCCCTATTTTGACTTTATTATCCAAGGAATGTCATAGGTTGAAGTTAGCTCCCTTGAGATCAGCCCCAACCTAAATTTTTCTTGATCGATCTCCCCACGATACAACGGTGGTTTTTGGCTCAGTTCCTGTCAAAGCTTCCTTGAATCGGGGGGATAATTTTTTGGAAAGGTTTCATCGATCGCTACCAGGAATTTGTTCCGGAGAACCCAAAATAGAGTTTGATATTTTAAGCGATGTCTCAAATCAAAACGATCCTGACTTTTTGGTTCGGTGAGATGGCTGAAAATGCGCTGCTCAAGCCTCGCAAAGTTTGGTTTACTAAACATTCGGAGTTTGACGAGGCGGTGCGATCGCAGTTTCAAATTGCCCACGAGCAAGCTGCCACTGGTCAATTTGATGGGTGGCAGGGGTCTGCTCAGGGCTGTTTGGCGCTGGTTTTGCTGCTGGATCAATTTCCGCGCAATATGTTTCGTGGGCAGCCAGAGTCTTTTGCCAGCGATGCCAAAGCCCTGTCTGTGGCACAGCTTGCGATCGCCCAGGGCTTTGATTGTCTGCTTCCGCCCGTGCAGCGTCAATTTCTATATTTTCCGCTAGAGCATAGCGAAAATTTGGAACATCAAAATCAGGCTGTGGCCTTGTTTCACCAGTTTGTTGAGAATCCAGATTTGCAGGAAACCTACGATTATGCAATTCGGCATCGAGAGATTATTCAGCGTTTCGGCCGCTTCCCTCATCGCAATCAGATTCTCGGACGCGACAGCACGCCCGAAGAGGTTGAATTTCTCAAACAACCAGGGTCATCCTTCTAAACCATGAATTTATGAATATGCCGCACACGATTGCCCCCACTGCTGACCAGATCGCCCAAACCCAGCGATCGATTGATCGCTATATACAGACGATTGAAGCCCACCCCGATCGCCGAGTGGGCGCATATCCCTACTATCTATTTCATGAACCCGGAACCGAAATTCGCGGTACGGTGATGCTCTTTCACGGGTTCAGCGCCAAGCCTCACCAGATGTGGCGACTGGCAGATTATTTATTTAAAAATGGGTTTAATGTTTACCAGCCCTCGATCGCGGGGCACACGTTGATCAACCCCACCCAAAACTGGTGTCAGGTAGATCTCAAACCAGAGTATGCAGAACCGCTCAAGCAAAAGGTTCAGCAAGATCCGGTGCTCAAAAAGTATTTTGACAATGTGGGAACCAATCCTGCTGGGTTTTCTCGCCCCAATCGGCTGCAACAGATGGCGCTGATGGCCCGGTTGCTATTACTAGAACCCAAGCTATTAGACATTGTGCAGTCGATCGCCCTCCCAGACGATCCTGATTTTGACCAATACTACACGTCGTCTCATCTCAGATATTTGACCGACGCACAGGCACGATTGGCAGAATTGGATGCCATGCCGGGCCACATTTACACCGTGGGCTTGTCGGTGGGTGGGGCAGTGGCGTTGGGGTTGGCGGCGGCACGTCCCGATCGCATCAAACGAGTGGTAGCCTATGCGCCATTGCTCAAAATTTATGGTGAAGAACGCAGACAGTATGTAAATCTGGCGGGGCCATTGGATATCAGCGAATCAGGTTGGGATGTGAATTTGCGCTTCCCGGTAGGGGCTTTGACGGCTGCCGATCGCTTTGGCAACAGCGTAGTGTTGAGTGATCA
Organism: Leptolyngbyaceae cyanobacterium CSU_1_3; assembly: GCA_012034655.1. Lineage (GTDB taxonomy): Bacteria > Cyanobacteriota > Cyanobacteriia > Leptolyngbyales > Leptolyngbyaceae > JAAUOZ01. The sequence continues at coordinate 7,662 of JAAUOZ010000100.1, forward strand.
GAGTTTACGATCGCTGCAAAACATCCCTACATTTCTGGTGCTGACCGAGAACGAAGACGCAGCAGATATTGATACCAATAAAGCGTTCTATCAACAGATTGGTGGCGAAGACAACGACAATGCCTTCTATCTCTATCCGACGGAGGCGCTCGTGCCTCACCCCATGGTTGACCCCACCGAGGTCAGCCAGAATATGAGCAACCGTTTTTGGCAAAGTCTGTATCAGGAGACATTCCGCTTTTTGACGACGGGTCGTGTGAATATGCAAAACATGAGCAATCTAGAGCAAAACACAGATCTCCGATCGTACCTCCTGTGTAGGCAATTTCCTGAAAATAATTGACCGCAAAATTGATAGCTTACCCCAGGGGCACGGCATTGCTATGCCCCTAGCTGAGGTTACGTTTTGATTAGAAATCGCCTAGTAGAAATCGGCGCTTACCATTTTCGATAGGGGAGAAATTTGCCGTTCAGGGTGACTAAGACTCGATCGCCCTTCGGATCTTCGATTTTTTCGATATCTAGGGTGAAGTCGATCGCACTCATGATCCCATCGCCAAACTTCTCGTGAATGACTTCTTTCATGGGCATTCCGTAGACCTGCATGATCTCATAGAAGCGATAGATCAGAGGATCAGTCGGGACAACAGGGCCCAAACCTTTGACGGAGGGAGCGGTTAATTCGGCGGACAGGTCGGAGCTGAGTCCTAGGGCGGTGAGTAACTTCGTCGCTTCCTCTTCGGAGGCACTCGCCTGACGGTAGAACAGGGCAGCAATCCAAACTTCGTCACGTCCGATCGTCTGCTCTAGGTCGGCAAAACTCAGACCCTTCGCCTTTTTGGCTATCAACAGTTTCTCGGTGATCTCCGGCATCGTCATGAAATGTTCCTCTCTGTTTCGGCTCTCGTCTTCTGTCAAGACTTTTCTAAGAGAAAGGCTGACAGATCATCCAGTGTGAGGGGCGGGGTAGCCTGAGAACTGTTGTCAAATTTACAGTTCGAGGCTGGCTATCTGTAGGTCGCGGTAGAGCCAAGAGGGGCTTTGAATTTAGCAAGCCCATTCAAAATTCATTTTCGGTCATCCCTTCTTCTTCTTCTGAGGCTGCAAATATGCCTCCAACACCTGCCGCACCATTGGAGCCGCAAACGAACCGCCCCCGCCCCCCGAATTTTCTCCAAAGGCCACCACCACGATCGTGGGCTTGTCGAGGGCGCAAACGCCCCAAACCAGGTGTGAGATTCTCGGCCAAAATCTTCGGCAGTGCCACTTTTGCCAGCGATCGCCAGTTCCGTCCCTCCAAAGGCTGCCGTCGCCGTGCCTCCACTCACGACACCCCTCAACCCGTCGCGGAGAATTTGCATCGTTTCAGGCTTGAGGTTGAGCGGTTCGCGCCAAGTTTGGGCCGCCTGGTTGTCGCGCAACAGGTGTGGCTTGACGCGGTAGCCCCCATTTGCGGCCACCGCAAACATGACCGCTACTTGCAGCGGAGTCGTTTGCAGATAGCCCTGACCGATCGACATATTCACCGTGTCGCCTAGATACCAGCCCTCACGGATCTCTTTCTGCTTCCAGGCATTGTCAGGAACCAATCCGGCGGCTTCCTCGTGCCCCAGTTCAATGCCCGTTTTTTGCCCAAACCCAAATCGCCGCGTCCAGTGAGTCAGTGTCTGGTCGCCGACCCCCATGCCAATCTGATAGAAAAAAGTGTCACTGCTCCACGTCAGCGCTCCTACAAACCCCTGCGGCCCAAAGCCTGCATGGTTCCACTCCCCAAAATCAATGCCGCCTACCCGCAGAGAAGCCGACGTATTAAGCACGGTATTTGGGGCAAATCTACCCGATTCTAGCCCGGCGGTGGTGGTGACGATTTTGAAGGTGCTGGCAGGCGGGTAGCCCTGAAGCGCGCGATTGACAAAAGGATGGTCGGCACTCTGGAGGCGCTGCCACTGGCTATCGCTGATGCGCGTCGAGAACAGGTTGGGGTCAAACGCGGGACGGCTGACCATCGCCAACACCGCACCGTCATTGGGATCGATCGCCACAATCACCCCTTTGCGGTCTCCTAGGGCGGTCTCGGCAGCTTTTTGCAGGTCTAGGTCGATCGTGAGGGTGACATCTTTGCCAGCGTGGGCTTGCTTTTCACCCAGGATTTTGACGACATTTCCCGCTCCATCAACTTCTACTTGCTGCCCGCCCCATTCGCCGCGCAAATCTCGCTCTCGGGCTGCCTCAATGCCCATCTGCCCGATTACATCTCCCAAGCGATATTTTTCACCCTTATAGCGTTCTAGATCTGCGTCGCTCATCTCGCCAGTGTAGCCAATCACATGGGCGGCCAGGTCGCCGTGGGGGTAGTTTCGCACTGCTTCGGCATCGATCTGCACGCCGTCAAGTTCGGCGGCATATTCGGCTAGAGCCGTCACCTTCTGAGGGCTGATGCCCCTGGCAATTCTGACGCGATAGGGTGAGTTATAGCCTTCACTTTCTAGACGCTTCTGAATATCGCTGATGGGAATGTTTAAGATTTGTGAAATTCGCTCTAGGGTCTGGTTCCATTCGCCTTTTTTCTGCGCCAGCGGCCACAAAAAAACGGAGTGAGAAAGACGGCTTCCGGCCAGGGTTTTGCCTTTGCGATCGAGAATTTTTCCTCGCTCTGGCTGCTTGGGCAACAGTCGAATGCGGTTATCTTCAGCCAACTGGCGATTTTGAGTGCCTTGAACCAGTTGCAAATACGCAATCCGACTGCCCAGCCCTCCCAAAACTGTGGCCGCCACCACCGACATCAGAATCAGCGCTTGGTTGCGCCGCCCGACAGTTCGCGGATTTTTGGAGTGAGCGATCGCCGAACTTGGAGATTGGAGCAAAGTCATAGTTCACGTAGGTGGAACAACGTCTACAGAATGGAAACCGTCGGAAACTAACAAAGAGCTAACCGGGAATCTACTGACAAATTTGGGTAATCTATAGCCAGCAACCGTTGAGACGACGCAGAATAAAGATCGGTTCTTGCCCCTTCTTTAACTAACTTTACCTGAACCTGCGATCAAGCGTTTTCTCAGGTTACGGCTTGAAGGTTCCATGAGTAAAATGAACCAAGTGTAATAAATTGGACTTTGATCAAAAAAATTGGACAATATCTGAAAAAACTAGAAAGCTTAAATCCTAGAATTTAAGAGTCAATCCGTAAATCCCCTGTTTCTAACATTCTCTCCTAAATTTAGCGGGAACCAGCTCATCCTTGCCCCCTACCCAGGAGCCATGCAGAACATCATCACCGGAAATCCCCACTATGTCTCAGACGGCTACGCAAAATCATCAACTTTCGGGCATCAACATCGGGCTGGATGTTGAACTGCGAAAAGTGTTTAAGGTGTTTAACGGAGAGGCAGCCGTTCGGGGAGTCGATCTGAGCATTTACAAAGGCGAGTTTTTCAGCATTTTGGGGCCATCGGGCTGTGGCAAGACGACAACCTTGAGGCTAATTGCTGGCTTTGAGTCGCCGACGGCTGGCGACGTGCTGATTCGAGGGGCATCCATGCTCAATGTCCCCCCTTATCGCCGACCCGCTAATACTGTGTTTCAAAGCTATGCGCTTTTTAGCCACATGACGGTGTGGGAAAATATTGCCTTTGGGCTGCGAATCAAGAAGCGGGGTAAGGGAGAGATTCACGATCGTGTCCAGGAAGCCCTCAAGTTGGTAAAAATGGAGAGTTTTGCCAATCGCTTTCCTAGTCAAATGTCGGGAGGTCAGCAGCAGCGAGTTGCCCTGGCCCGCGCCCTAGTAAACCGTCCCACGGTTTTGCTGCTCGACGAGCCTCTGGGCGCATTAGACCTAAAGCTGAGAAAAGAAATGCAGGTTGAGCTTTCTAACTTGCACCACGAACTGGGTCTAACCTTTGTCATGGTGACGCACGACCAAGAAGAAGCGCTGAGTTTGTCCGATCGCATTGCCGTCATGCACGAGGGCAAAGTTGAACAAGTTGGTACACCCAGCCAGATTTACGATCGTCCCCAGTCTGCTTTTGTTGCTGATTTCATTGGTGACACCAACCTGTTTCGCGGCAAAATTGAAGGCGCGCACCCCGCGATGCTCTGGATTAGAACCGCATCAGGATTGAAGATGAAGGTGCAGCCCTCCGATGTCAGTGGTGAACCTTTGACCTCTGGCGCGGTGGTGGTGAGTGTCCGCCCTGAAAAAGTGACCCTAGGTTTCACCCCTGATGATGAGCAAACTAACTGCTTTGAAGGTCGCTTACAAAATGTGATGTATCTAGGAACGCATGTGCATTATGTCGTGCAACTGCGATCGGGCGACCAACTGACCGTCCGCCAGCCCAGTGCGCTACACGTTCCTGAGGCTGATACGCCGATTTTTCTCTCTTGGCAAGCTCACGACTGCCTGGCTCTACCTGGATGAGGCATGAAAGAAAAGGAGAAGGGAGGAAAGATGCAGAGATGGGGGTGGCCCTTATCAGTCTGGGCGGACAGGAGGAACGTATATTGGGTTGATGTGTTTCTGCCCGTGAGTACTGGTGTTTAACAGGTTGAATTCTCAGAAATGACGCACTTTGCTAGACATCGATCCTTCTCTAGATCTCGCCGCCGTTTTTTGCAGACCTCGATCGCGACGGCATCCAGCTTGGCACTCTCTAGCTGCGGGTGGACTCTGGCCAGGGTGCAGACCGATCAGGTCAGGCGCGGAGCTTCTGATGAGCTACACATCTACACCTGGTCTAATTATGTCGATCAAGATCTAATCAACGCTTTCAGAAAACAGACGGGAATCAAAGTGATTTCTGATGTGTTTGATTCAAATGAGACCATGTTGGCTACCTTTCAGGCGGGCAAAGCGGGAACCTACAGCATCATCTATCCCTCAGACTATAAGGTCATTCAGATGGTGACGTTGGGCTTTCTCAGTGAGTTAGACCATTCTCGGCTGGAAGGACTCAGCAACATCCTGCCTCGTTTTCAGCAATCGGTTCATGATCCTGGTAATCGCTACAGTGTTCCGGTGAGTTGGGGAACCACGGGGCTGATCTATAACACCGACAAGGTGAAAGCCCCCCCCACAGATTGGGATTATCTCTGGAAAAACCGAGACAACCTAGCACGACGATTGACCCTGTTGGATGATGTACGCGAAGTTATGGGGGCAACTCTACGATCGCTCGGCTACTCCTACAATTCCACCGATCCTCGACAGCTAAAACAAGCCTTCGACAAACTGATGGAACTCAAGCCTACGATCGTCACCTTCACCTCTGACGCATGGCGCGACCAGCTTTTGGCGGGTGACTTGTCGATCTCAATGGGCTACTCAGCCGATGCCGTCAACGTGATGAATCAAAGCCCCAAACTGAAGTACGTCATTCCCAGCAGCGGCACTTCGCTGTGGAGCGACACCATGGTTATTCCAAAAACCGCCCCAAACCCCGATGCAGCCTACGCTTGGATTAGCTTCATGCTCCAACCCGAAGTGGCCGCCAGAGTCACAGAGCGCCTCTTCTTCGCAACGCCCAACGAAGCTGCCTTCAACCAACTCCCACCCCATCTACAAAACAACGCTAGCCTTTTTCCCCCGAAGGGCCTGCTCGACAAATCTGAAACCTTGGCTCCCTTAGAGAGACCCGTGATGGAACTATACGAAAAATATTGGACAAAACTAACCAGTGGGTAAAAGGAGGGATGATGAAGCGAAGAAAGTAGAATGCTCCTATGACTAGCAAATGTGTGAGTCGTCCTATTCTTAAGATTAGCCAGACGGAGGCTGTTAGCACTGTTCAAATTTTCTGATCCAAACAAGACTTTCAAAGTCCCTGATCTGCAAGGTTCCCTGGAATCTAAAATCCAAAACGCTATGAAGAAGCATCGATCGCACCCATGCTTTGCATTAACAAGCTGTTCGTCACTTACTTTTTCAAGCTAAAAGCTCTGGTTAAAAGCTTCCAGCGATCGCTTTATCCAAGTTCCATAACAAACAGCTTAGGGACTTGCGGCTCAATAAGGGGTTTGCATAAAAATAAAAGACCAGCGAAGTCGAAACCTGGCTGGTGGTTCATGATTAACTTGCAGGTCAATAATGTACCCACGTTCAATGCACGGCAGTGCCATGCTCCTACGAGAATTCACGCTTGCTGGGTATTTTATTCTACGCTCATCCCTCACCCGACCTAAGACAACTTTTCTTTAAAATTCCTCATTTTTCATCCCTCCTCCCTCCTCCCTTACCTTTCATCCCTCACCTTGCATCCGTGTCCAAAGCTGCCCCTGTCGAACCTAAAGCTGCTCCCTTTGCCAAATTGCTAGAACCATTGCTGTTGTTGGCCCCAGCAGGGGTCTGGCTGGCTTTGCTGCTGGTCATTCCGACGTTGTTGATTTTTGAACTGAGCCTGGTTCCTGATATTAAACCAGGGGATGTGGTCAATCCGTCAGGGTTGGATAATTACTGGCTCATCCTTCAGCCGGATGTGCTCAGGGTCATTGGTCGATCGCTCTTCTTTGCGGCTGGAACCACGGCTTTGTGCTTGCTGATGGGGTTTCCGGTTGCCTATTGGGTTGCAATTATGGCAGCCAAGCGATGGCGAAACTTGCTGTTGCTAGGCTTTATTTTGCCCTTATGGACTTCCTCTCTGCTCCGCTCCTATGCCTGGATTAGCATCCTGCGCCCGACGGGGGTGCTCAACACCTTGCTGGCTAGTTTGGGGCTGCCCCCCTCGGATTTGTTGTATCGAGCGTCTGCGGTCTTTATTGGCATGACCTACAGCCTCTTGCCCTACATGGTGCTGATTCTCTATGCCTCTCTCGAAAAGCTAGACAGAAGACTCTTAGAAGCGGCCGCCGACCTGGGGGCATCACCCCGACAGGCTTTTTGGCAAGTTACCGTACCCCAAACTCTGCCAGGAATCGCCGCTGGTACAATTTTGGTCTTCATCACTGGGCTAGGAGATTTTGTCAACCCTGAGCTTTTGGGGGGCAACGCCAACCGGACTGCGGCTCGATTGATCTATAACCAATTTTTGGGGGCAACGCCAAACTGGGGATTTGGTTCTGCTCTCAGTATGATGTTGGTGTTGGTCGTCAGCGTGGCGATCGCCCTTCTAATTAAGTACGGCGATCAAAATCCAAAATCCTCCTAAACCTCCATGTTTTCTCGCATCTCCTGGCAATCCCTCTTCTCGCTGTTGATTTTCGGCTTTATGTATCTGCCGATTTTGGTGCTGGGCGTTTATAGCGTCAACCAATCGCCCAACAGCGCCCAATGGAGCGGCTTTACTCTGGATTGGTACATCAAGTTTTTCAACGACAGCCGCATTCTCTCGGCGCTATCCGACAGTTTAACGGTGGCCTTCTGTGCTGTAGGCATTTCTGCGGTAGTCGGCACACTGATGGCCGTCGGGTTGGCCCGTTACCAGTTTCCTGGCAAAAATCTGTATCAGGGAACCGCTTACCTGCCGATGATTATTCCTGACATTGCGATCGCCGTTGCCACGCTGGTCTTTTTGGCAGTCATTGCTGTGCCCCTGAGTCTATGGACGATCGTCGCGGCTCATGGGGTATTTTGTCTCTCCTATGTGGCGTTTGTGGTCTCGACTCGCCTAGTGAATCTCAACCCTCACCTCGAAGAAGCGGCTCTAGATTTGGGCGCAACTCCCTATCAAGCCCTGGTGCGGGTGCTATTGCCAGAACTGATGCCTGCGATCGTGTCTGGTTGTCTCCTGGCCTTTGTGCTGAGTATGGATGACTTTTTAATCTCCAGTTTTACGGCAGGCGGGGGCGCAACGACCTTGCCGATCGAAATTTTCAGCCGCATTCGCACCAGTGTCCGTCCGGATATTAATGCACTGAGTATAGTGCTCATGTTGGTATCGGGCGGGGCTGCCGTGCTAGCCGAAGTCATCCGCGATCGCAGCGAGAAAAAGCGCTTTCGTTAGCAACTCGCCCTCTCTTCTCTATACTTCTATGCAACTATAGAGGCAGCCCTCAAACCCCCACTTCTATGAGTACTGTTGCCCCCCGATCGGGTTCCCCAATTCAGGTTCCTGCTGTCGATCGCTTTGCAGTCACCTTTGCGCCCCTTTCCCTCGAAGAGGTCTATAGGCTGGCAGATGATCCGGCGAATGGTGCAGTGGTTGTCATGAGTGGGACGGTTCGCAACTGCACAGATGGCAAGGCAGTGGTCGCATTGGAATACCAAGCTTACGAGCCGATGGCCATGCGCGTATTTCAGCAAATTGCCGCTAAGATTCGTCAAACCTGGGCAGAGGCAAATCGAGTGGTGATCTATCACCGAGTGGGGCGGTTGGCGATCGGAGAAATCAGTGTGTTGGTTGCGGTGGGCTGCCCCCATCGATCGGAAGCCTTTGAAGCGTGTCGGTATGCGATCGACACCCTCAAACATGCTGCACCAATCTGGAAAAAAGAGCATTGGCAAGATGGCTCTAGTAGCTGGGTGAGCATTGCTGCGTGCGAAGAGAACAATTGCTAGAGGGAGACTTAGGAATCTGCGAGCTAATAATGGGTTATTTAATCCACGATCCTTAGGAATGTGAATTTATCAATGCCGAGATTTTCGCCATCGGGATTTTTGCTCAAATTCTTGAACGGTAGAATCACTATTTCAGCGCATCGACCTAGGCAAGTCAGAACATATGTGTCATCAGGATTTCCATAATGAGAATTGCTGGGTAGCGATGACAGCACTTGGCGAAAAGAACCGACTATGGTGTCAAACAATCCCCGATCTCTCAACAGTTCTGGCTAGTTCTGGCTCTCTTTGCTCTTCCAGATGTCCTTACCGGAACGGAGGGTTTGGGAACCCTTAAAGCCCCTTTCTTCAGATATGGGGATGAAGAAGGGGTTCCCGCGCCGATGTTAGTCGGCAGAGTCTATTTTGTCTTTTGATCAGCAATGTACTGCTTAATCACTTCAAGCGGTGCGCCTCCCACAGTGGCTACAAAATAGCTATTTGTCCAGAGCGTAGGGATTCTGGATTTTAACCAAGGAAATTCATCTCTGAGCATCTTAGAAGAACGTCCTTTGATGCGTTTAACAATCTGGTGAATACCGAATTGAGGATCACCATCAATCAGAACGTGAACGTGATCTGGCATCACCTCTACTTCTTCAACGTCAAACTTCAACTCTGTGGCTAACTCTGCAAGAATTTCTTTGAATCTGGCATCAACGCCGTTAATTAAAACCTTGCGTCTGTACTTAGGGCAAAAAATAACGTGAAACTTGCAGCAGTAGACAATATTGGAATTTGACTTGAAATCTTTTCGCATTGAGCAAAATTAGATAGCTATCTGCTATATACTATCACAAGGAGGTAAAACAAATGTTTGGATGTCAGCAAGTTTTAATCAGTCCAGATAAAGAACTCAAAGCGGTTCTTGAGTTTGTTTGCAGTGAATCTATGAAACTTGCGAACTGTGGAACCTATTATTCTCGTCAGTTGTATTTCAAAACTGGCAAGATTCTAACTAAGTTCGATTTGCATCGCGAGATTGCCAGAAATCCTCATTTTCAGGCGCTACATTCACAGGTTGCACAGCAATGTTTAACGACGGTTGCGGAATCGTTTAAGTCCTATCTCGGCTTGCTTAAGGGCATCCAGAAAGGAACGGTAACGCAGCGCCCTAAGCTGCCAGGGTATCGGAAGGGCGGACTAGCTTTGATCACATTTCCGAGTCAGGCAGTCAGGCTTAAGCCTGAAGGGTTGCGATTTCCGTTAGGAAGCAAGGTTAAAGCTTGGTTTGGGTTAGATGCGTTCTATCTGCCCATGCCATCAAATCTCGATTTCAAGGCAATTCGAGAATATCGGATTCTTCCCCGTAACGGCTGCTTCTATTTGGAACTTGTCTATAAAACAAGTGTGATTCAGGCAGATGTTGATCCGAGTGGTGCGCTCGGAATTGATCACGGCTTGAATAACTGGCTAACCTGTGTAAGCAATATCGGCACGTCTTTCACCGTGGACGGGTTGCACCTTAAGAGCCTGAATCAGTTTTATAACAAGCAAATTGCAACCATCCAAGAGGATAAGCCTCAAGAATTCTGGTCTAAGCGGTTAGCAGCAATCACCGAAAAACGTAATCGACAGATGCGTGATGCAGTAAACAAAGCTGCAAGAAAAGTAATCAATCACTGCTTGGAAAATCGGATTGGGGTTGTTGTTTTTGGTTGGAACAAGGGACAGAAAGACTCTGCTGATATGGGAGCTAAAACTAACCAAAAGTTCGTACAGATTCCAACAGCCAGATTGAAAGAAAGAATTGCTCAACTGTGCGAACAGTATGGGATTCAGTTCGTCGAAACGGAAGAATCGTACACCTCAAAAGCTTCGTTTGTCGATTCAGATCAACTACCTACAATTGGTGAAAAACCCGATGGGTGGAAAGCGTCAGGCAAGCGGGTAAAACGTGGATTGTATCGCACCGCAAATAATCAGTACCTCAATGCGGACTGCAATGGTGCTGCAAATATTCTCAGAAAAGTAGCGGCAACACTCGGATTGAATTTGAGTGGAGTCAGTAGGGGCGCTTTGTTAACGCCTTTGAAGGTTCGTTTGTGGACTCTTCAAGAATCCCCGTCCCTTTAGGGCTGGGGAGTATCAAAATACCGACAATCCGGGTGCTTGAACAGCGATTTCCTAAAATGAGAATTGCTGATATTCTTTGATCACTTGCCCTGGATCTGAGTACTTGGATAAGTCAGACGAAACAGTTGCATCATGATCCGAAACTGGGATTGCAGCGATCGTAACGACAATTCCATAAACAATTTCGAGTATTGCCAGAGGTTCCAATTCGTAAATTTATGGCTATCATGCATCTACTCTGAATGTTTCTGAGCCTTGGATGCAATGATGACCGAACTAAACGCAAACGAATGGGATAAAATCAACGCGCTTTTGGCAACTGATCCATACAAATATGGCTTACCCAAGCGAGAGTACGGTTCTGTTGCTCTAGCCTCCTTTAATATCCGTAAACTGGGCGCTCGAAAGCAGCGTAGTGAAGCAACTTGGAAATTTCTTGCCCAAGTTTGCCAGCACTTCGATCTTCTGGCAGTACAAGAAATTATGGACGATCTCGAAGGGTTCGATCGCTTAAAAGAACTCATGGGATCAGAATATGGTGCTGTGGTTTCGGATATAACCGGAGCATTTCCAGGAGAACAAGGGTTAGGAGAACGATTAGGCTTCATCTACAATCGATCTCTGATTGAGCGGGGCAATATCGTTTCGGATGTGTCCTACGATCGCACCAAGCTGCTGACGACATTGATCGAACACAAGGAAGAATTGAAAGATGCGATCGTGCCGCATCTTGACCCTAAAACTGGGGAGATCCGCAAAGGTGCGAAAATTCGATTGCCTGTGTTTTTGACCTTTGTGCGCCAGCCGTTCTGTGCGAGTTTCCGCATTGCTGGGCATCCTGGCACTCAGCCTTACGAATTCATGGCGGTCAATGCCCATCTCTACTTCGGCGAAGGTGTCGAGGATCGACGACAAGAATTTGATGCGCTGATGGAGTGGATTATGGGGCGAGTCAAAGAAGAAAAAGGCTCCTTTTCCAGCTTCATCTTACTCGGAGATCTCAATCTCGATTTCGACGATCCAGAGCAAGATCGTCCTCGGATCGAGGCACACATCAAAACGTTCAATCAAGCGATGGGCAAGACAGCAAACATCAATTTTCCCTTTATTGATGTCCACCCGAAGCAACAGCAGCAATTTCGCACGAATGCTCGTTCTAGCGAAACGTTTGATCAGATTGCATTATTCAATCGCGATCCGCGCTTCCCGACCTATAAGGATAATGCCACGATGGGATCACAGTTGCGAGGTCCTGATTATGGTGTATTCAACTTTGTGGAATTATTTCGTGAAGCATTAGATGTACCACTGTTAGAGAAGTTGACAGCAAGTGAGAAGCGATCGTTTTTCGCCAAGTTTGAACACGAGGTGAGCGACCATTTGCCCTTGTGGTTGCGTCTACCATTGCCCGATAGTGAGGTTGCTTCATCGTCGAAGCAATAACATCAACTGGTCGTCGGGCAGTCTCAGTGCAGCCACCTGAACCCACCTGAACCCACCTGAACCCAATGCCCTAACAAGCGACGATTATGTTTTAGAACAGTGCGATCGCCCATCTTTAATCCCGAAAAAAGTCGGTTCC
>JAAUOZ010000425.1 GCA_012034655.1 Leptolyngbyaceae cyanobacterium CSU_1_3
TGAGCTAATGGGCGGCGGCATGATGCAGGCGCGTTTCAATCCCTGGAAGGGATTTAGGTTTTTTGGAACCTGGATATCGATCGCTTTCAAGAAACACTGGTTCAGTTTCAATCCCTGGAAGGGATTTAGGTTTTTTGGAACGGCGAGGAGGTGTAGCCTTTACTGTGTTTAGTTTTCAAGGTACAGTTGCGCGAACCTTCGCAATTATACCATTCTAGACTTGGATGAGCGAACAAATTGACTTTAGCCACTCGATCGAACCCCATATATACTCTGCCCTTGAGAGACTGCGCGGATCGACTTGCGACCACAAAACATCTCTAAACCTTACCCAACAAGCACCCTAGCCTCAAAAATAATCTAGCCCATTTTTACACCCACCCCTTCGCGCATCACACAAAGAAAATAGACTCATCCCGCACCTGCACCCCTCCAATCCGCTCCACCTTCGCCTGGCAGCAAGCACAGAGAAAATAAAACCTTACACTATCTTGCTCTGGCTTAATTATCTTACTCAGCCTGCTTCTTAGCTTCGCATATTCAGCATCCGTAAGATTGCACTCAAACAAACTAAACTGCATCCACTGCCCATAAGACTTCAAAGCCTTGTGAATCTTAGTGCGACGCTTATCTTCAGGAATATCGTAAGCAATCAGAACATGCATAATCTGGGTAATAAATAGAGCCACAAACTACTTGAGAACCAGCGGCGGATATTGCTCGGTCTCACCCATCAAATATTTTGCCAACAATCGCCCTTGAATCTCAAACGCCTCCTGGTAACTACACTTTCGCCCCATCACCGGATGTGTAAACTCCGACTGCTTCTTTTGCTCATAAGCCCGCAAAAACGATCGCCGCCCCTCATCCGACAGCGACACCGCCCCACTCAACGGCTCCGTCGTAAAATCATCAGGTGTCAACACACGGCGATTGATCACCGACAACACCATCGCATCCACCACGATCGGGCGAAACTCCTCCATCAAATCAAGCGCCAATGACGGTCGCCCATAGCGTTCAACATGCAAATAGCCCAGATAAGGATCAAAGCCCACAATATTCACCGCACTTTGCACATCATTTGCCAGCAGCGAATACCCAAAACTCAGCAACGCATTCACCGGATCGGTCGGCGGTCGGCGATTTCTAGTCTCAAAGCAAAACTCCTTCACCCGAATCAGTTGAGCAAAGCTGCCAAAATAAGCCGCACTGCCCGCCCCTTCCAACCCACGGAGCGAATCGATTTTTTCAGTATTGGGGATCGGCGCGATCGCTTGTTCTAGCTTAACGATCGCTCCTTGCAAATCTAGCGCTACATTTTCCCGTTGAGCACGCAGCAAACTATTGCGATAGTTCTTCAGCTTGCCCCGAATAAACCCCCGCACCACATGCACCGCCTGCGCCGACTCTCCACTCGCCTTCCACTGCGCCGATCGGACAAAAATATTCTTCGTCAACGGCGGCTCCAATCGTCCCAAATAGCGACCCGTGCCCGTCAAAAAACTGAGCGGAATCTTACGCTCTAGTAGCTCGATCATCGCCGCCGGAGAAATAGTAGCCCGCCCCAACACCACCACACCATCGACCTTAATCATCGGCACATCCAGCAGCGTTTTCTTTTGTGCCTTCACCTGCAATCGCTCATCTGTTTTACCAATGAACGCATCCTCTTGAGTAATGTAGACGGTTCCCATTGTTTTAATGTGTATTTAGATAGTCTAAGCTTCTTGATATCGACTTACTTTGGCGACTGCTTTTGGCAAACATTGCCGTTGTAAACTACATCCCTCACAGCGTTTCGTATAGACAGCAGGAGGCATTGCTCCAGTCACCAAAAGCGATCGCACTAATCCAATTGTCTCGATCGTCGCCGCCCTCAGCCCCGCCGAAATCTCTACCAATTGTCGCTGGTGAGACTGAGCATAATAAACATAGCCCTGGGTGACAGGCTTTCCGGTCATATCTTCTAGACAGAGCGCCTGAGCACAGACTTGCAGTTCATCATTGTCAAACTCGCCCCGATGGCTGCGCTTATATTCGATCGGAACCCATTGCCCATGGGTCTCCTCTACCAGATCTGCTTTGCCAATTAACCCATAGCGATCGGACTTCAACCAAATCGCCCGCACCTGCCAAACCTCCTCACGGTTGCCGTCACCCAAAGTATGCACCCGCTCATGCAGATGAGTGCCCTCGATCGTATATTGGTTGTCAGCAAACTCACCCGCGCAAAACATTCGCCAACAGCGATGCGGACAATAACTATATTGATTGAGCGCAGCGATCGTCACATACTCAATGTTTTCCACGCTTCACCCTCCGAATCATACCCATACCCATGGGAGTTTTGCGCCCAACTCCGCTATAGAGCGCAAAATCCGCCAGCGCATTAATCTGCCGAATCACAGTTGAATCAGCCTCTCCAAGAATGCGAAAGTTAATGCTCCCAACACACCCAATAAACTTACTGCGACTGTCAGCCACAATCTCAGTGCGAATCTCAAAGAAACTCGGAAAAACACACTCCACTAACCCTTCAGGAAACACAAAATCACTGTGCTGATTCCAACGCCGCAACAAACTGTTGAACACTAGATCCCTAGTCGGCAAAGCAGAATCAAACTGCATCTGCCGAAAAGCCGTTGGAGTGCAAAACACAAAATCAAGCTGACGATCGCTCTCCGAAGCCTGCTCATAGAGTTGAGTATAGGTCGCAAAGTTTGCCCAGGGCTGGGTACTCTGGGGTGTTCCTAAAATGCTAGTAATCAACAAATCTGCGGAACCCAGATGCCAAGGCTGGCTAGGATTGAGGTTTAGCCAAAGCTGAGTCAGCCGCGAAAACAAGCGATCGTCTAACAGCGAAATTCTCCACCAGCAGGGCGTTCCAGCCGCGATCGCTTGCGAATGCTCCCATTGCAGAGTGTGTCCTCGTGATTGGCGGTTGGCCACTTGCAGAGGGCTGAGGGTAAAGGCTTTATCAGTCGTTTGAGCATGAAGCTGATCCCCCAGTTCTTGATCTACCGAACTGACCAATGTTAGAAACAATGCATGGAGATGTTTACCCGTCAGATAGCCAGATGAAATGGGCGACCTAGGCAGTAAATTGAGAATTAAACTATGGGGCATCGGCTTCAGTAAAATAGAAAGAGAGGTGTCAGCTATACTTTGTCAGGGCATAAAATTAAAGATTTTGGACGGGGTGCAGGGGTGGAACCCCTGGCTGGGGCGCAGCCCCCACACCCCCTTCTAAACCAAA
>JAAUOZ010000426.1 GCA_012034655.1 Leptolyngbyaceae cyanobacterium CSU_1_3
ATCGACTTTGGATCAAACCGGGAAAATTGAGTGATGGTTCGATCGTATTTCTCAAAAAGATTGTGGTCGATTTGCTCTTTTGTCCAATGGTTAGGCGCACCCATATAAGAGCGATAAACTGCATCTTTGTTCCACGGAATGCTGACCTGTGGGTGAAGATGCTCATGAATGCAGCCGAGAACATGCCCAAACTCATGCAGCACGACTCTTGTATACTCCGTATCAGGGGTATTGGGTGTCAGCCCTTCATAGTTCATCGTAGGTTGATTTTGGGGCAGGAGGAGGGCATCCGTGCCATTCGTAGACCAGTGCCCTTTTTGTTGAAATGAGATGCGGATCTCAGCTTTAGGATGATTGCCAAAAGAGAACCGAATGTTAGCGTATTGGCTCCATTGTTGAGCGATCGCAGCTACTTTTTGTTGAACCCTGGGATCACCGTCTAGAAACTTGACTCGAAGCGTTCGACCGGGCTTCCACTTCTTGCCTGTTTGTAGAGCGAGTCGGTTTTTTGAAGCAGGAATCGATGGCACTACAAGCTCGTTATCTGGGTTTTCGGCGATCGCAATGTTCCGCGCTTCCTCAGATAAATCTGAAGGGATTTCTATGCAGATGTCAAGCGGAGTCGCTAAGGGATCAACTGTCTCTGTCAACTCAGAAGCAATGTCAGACATGTTCACAATCTCCTAATGATGAGAATAAAACTTGTGTAAGGTGCAATAGTTCACATCTCAAAAACAATGAACGACTAGAGCGTTGCAAACTCGAGAACTGCCACCTCAAGTGCAGTACCTAGCGGTCGATGGCGCTGATGCCAACCACCCCTTTGTCAATGGAGCCGTTGACCTGAACCTGCACGTCATTAGTAAGCTGCGCCGCGATGCCAATCTCCGGTTTGTATTTGAGGGGGTGCAAAAGCCGCGCGGTTCTCGCCGCAAGTACGACAGCAAAGTGGATTTAGCCGACCTGAGACGCTTCCGTTGGATGGCTTGCGTCCAACCCGGCCTTGAGTTGTTCACCCAAGTCGTGTGGCACTGCTCCCTCAAGCGGTACATCCGACTGGTGGTGCTGCGCGACACCCGCAAACCGGGCAAAGTCGGTCTTGTTGTCCTGTTCTCGACTGACCTAACTCAGGATGCCGAGGAGATCTACCACTTCTACAAGCTGCGCTTTCCTATTTGTTAGTGTCATGAATTTTTCGCCACAGATTTACGAGCGTGTACAGCATGGTCTCGCTCAATCACTAAGAAAAACACGGTTAAACAACTGGTTTCATGAGGGAAGGCTCCGATTTCATCGGACTTCGTGCGAAATTCTCGAAATAGACGTTCTAGATGGTTAGTCGTGCGAATATGACGGTGCAAAGTGCTGTCAAATTGATAGAACGTCAATGTCAGTTCTAGATCCCGCTGAAAAACTTGTACTGCCTTGGGTTCGAGCAGTTCCCACTTGGCTATGAACTGTTGCAACCGCTGCTGGGCTTGTCCAAGACTGTCTGCTTCATAAATTTCGTATGCCTCAGATTCGATTTCAAAGCGCCGCTGCCGCTTCGCCTCATCGGGTTTAAGCGATTGCCCATTGCTATCCACCTGAGACAATTGAGCATACTTCAAATACCGTTCAATCCCTCGGACTTTGTGGGTAATGCAGCGTTGTTGTTGAGCATTGGGCAAGTGTTTCTGCAAGGCTTTCGGTAATCCCAAGGTGCCATCACTCACAACTAATTGCACCGTTTCCGGGTTGAATCCTCGCTCTATCAGATGCTCAAAGAATTGACTCCACTGAAGTTCTCCTTCCTCGGTGGCAATCTCGTAGTGCAACATCTCATAGGAACCCTCCTCCCACACCGCCAATGCCGCCAATACCACCCGTTCTTCCGCTTGGCGACACTGGCGTAAATGACCTGAACGGTCTTCCTTGAATTCGTCACGGGTGTATTGAATCTCCACCCAAACCCCATCCACAATCAGGATCTTAGGGGTCTTTCCAATCGCCTCTAAGCGGCGGGTATCGAGTTGCTGCTGAACGTGAAGAGTGACTTGATTCACAGCCGTACGAGAGAGAACATGTCCTATCAGAAAATATAGCGCCTCCTGCAAGTCTCGCAGCGACAACCCCATCCCATACAAGCAGCACAGCCAATTCAACAGATTGCCTAACCCCCGTTGGTAGCGTTCTAGAATTTGCCACTCTCGCTCCCCGTTGCGTCACCTCAGTTTCGGCACGCGCAAATCCCTCAGATGCCCATATTGGGTATCGAGACCTCGCTGAAAATAACCCGAACGGCGGGGTCTGTCCGCCGCTAATTTGACCAGTTCTGCTTTGACTTCCTCCTCAAGAGCTGATTCTAGCGTGGTCTTGACTGCCTCAAGTACCGCAGTTCTCAGCGTTTGCTCTAATGCCTCATCCAGTTCAGGCTGAAAACTGGCGGCTTTGACGCGAAGAATTTGTTGTTCTCGTTCGGTAATGGTCATGGGAGACTACTTTCAACGTCTGATTCTCCCTACTCTCAGCTAATCTTTTTTCCCTGACCAATGGCGAAAAAATAAAGACACTAACCATATTTCATCGACAACCAAACGCCTTTGACATTGACGTTCATAATGCGATCGTATTCCGCTTCTGTTTGCTCAATCAATGAGGGATTTTCGCCGACAGTTCCTGCATTATTAAAGGCAATATCTAACCGACCAAAAACGCCAACTGCTTTATCAACCATTGCTTCAACATCGGCTTCTTGCGTGACATCTGCTTGCACAAAATCGCCTCTCCGCCAGCTTCTTTAATCAATCGAACCGTTTCTTCACCTTCATCAATTCGACGACCAACCACCACCACCTTTGCTTGTTGTTGGGCATAAGCGATCGCAGTTGCACGACCAATTCCTGAAGTTCCACCAGTGACTAACGCCACTTTATCTTGAAGTATCATTCTATTTCTCCTGTTTCAATCAATAAACATAATTGCAAATTCTGCTGCTAGTCGCGCCCTGCCACAATAATCTTTTCTGCTAAACCGATCGGGTTAGAAAACATTACCTCGTGACTACCAGGCATTTGTACAAGCCGAAATAGACCCAAGCGGTTAGACATTCTCGGATGCCAACCCCACTGTTCGCCTTGAGGGAGGACATTATCTTCTGTACAGTAGAGGTAACTTTTAGGAATGGGCAGCGAGTAAAACTGCTTCAAGTCCAACTTGTCAATGAACGGTTGATAAGGTTCAGGCGATAATTGCCCGTAGCTCGATTGAGCCAGTTC
>JAAUOZ010000427.1 GCA_012034655.1 Leptolyngbyaceae cyanobacterium CSU_1_3
CCTCCAACAATCTGTGTTACATCGCCTAGCGTAGTGATACGCCAAGAGTTTGGAAGATTGTTGAATTCAATCATAATTCGGTTTCTACCATTTCTAACAACCGGCCAAGTCCACTCTGAATGTTAGCTTCTAACACCTGTAGTGACCGAATAATTTGATTTGGAGGATCGTATTGAGTTGTACCAATTGTTGTCGGTTTGTAACGGCCAGCAGAAAGATTCAGATCGTTTGCTTCAATACAAGAAGGTATAAGTAACCGTAGAAATGCCTGTTTTATCAAACCTATTGGTTGTTGCTTTGAATCACCTGTTGATTTCTTTGAATCTTTTGTTTCGTAAATCTTGAGCTTATCACGTAGATAAGCATAATACTCAGATCGTATCTGGTTGTTTCTATCGTGACTGCCTTCAATAAGTGTTCCATCATCTTGTGTTCCACTCCATTCAGGGTCAACAGCAAACTCGCGTACCTGAGCAGACCAGTACTTGGGATTCTTGATGTTCCGTATTGCAAACGCCCCCCGTGCTTTTAGCCAGACATCGTAACCATCTAATTTGGCGAACTCGCGCACAATCTGATCGACCTGTGCTTTCCAGGGTTGATCCTTTTTTTCATCAGGGGTAGCTTTTTTGGTTTTAGGTTTGGTATTATCATCAGTTGCATTCTTGACCTCCTCTGCTATGTCAGCAAGAACATCATCAATGATTGTTGTTGTGCGCTGACGTTGTTCTTCCTCCCCTAAGAGTGGTTGCAATGCTTTGCGGGCATAATTGCCAAAATCACTCTCCAATTTTTCACGAATTGCCTCATTGAACCAGCGGGTCAATATCGTTAGCTGTCTTTCTAAAATTGTCCGGGCTGATTGCGCTTGTTTTCTGGCATTTCTGGGGTTTGTATAGGCTTGAAATGCTTCGGTTTTCCCCGCTTGCATAAAGGTTTGAAACAAGTCGGCAATAGTGTCGCGTTGTTGTTCAACAATTAGTCGGGTGGCATCTTCCGGGTTCATGGCAGATCGGCAAAGCGCTCGTGAATTCCGAGAGTTTGCCCTTCTTGCGCAGCCAGCTCAGGAAAAATTTTGATACAATCCTTATCGATCAACCGCCAACGCTCTACATAATATTGCGGCTGATGGTAAATACTCTCATCAATGGATTCACTGGATAATTTTTCTAGCGCGTCCCATAAATCATTCGCTTCACGCTTTTCGTTGCGTTTGGCATCAAGTGTGTAGCCATCGGCCTCGATCTCATAAAACCAGACCTGTTTTGTGTGGGGTTGCAGATCAGCCGGAAGTTCGCCTTTCTTTTGAAAGACCAAGATCGAGGTTTTGACACCCGTATAGGGCAGAAAAATACCACCTGGCAGCGAGATTACGCCTTCCAATTGATTTTCAAACAAAAGTTGTCGGCGTAGTTCACGATGCGCCGTGGTGGAGCCAAAGAGAACCCCTTCTGGCACAATCACAGCGGCGCGACCGTCTTTGGCTAACAAATCCAAAATCAACCAAACAAAGAGCAACTCACTTTTGGTGGTTATCGGGTCTTCTGCTTTGCGTGGGTCTCGTGGGATACGTGTTTTGTGCAAATCACCTTTGTCAATGCTCCCGGTATAAGGAGGATTGGCAAAGATATAGTGATATTTACCGCTTTCACCGTTTGCTAACGACTGACCTAAGGTGTCGAAACGTACAATCTTGGGGTTTTGGATGCCATGCAAGATCATGTTCATCCAAGCAATGCGCACCATCGTGCGGTCATTGTCAAAGCCAACAAAATAGTCGCCACTGTAAAGCTTTTCTCGTTCTGTTTCATCCAATTTCTTGGCATCAGCCCGATGCGGTGTGCCATCCCATTCATACCGAATTTTGTCTTGCTCGGTATTTTCGGCACTCAGATATTGGATCGCATTGATCAAAAAACCACCTGTCCCAGAGGTTGGGTCAAGCACATACTTACCGATTTCTGGCTTTAACAAATGAATCATGAAGCGAATAATATGCCGTGGTGTGCGGAATTGACCATTTTTCCCCGCAGATTGAATCCCTTTCAACAATTCCTCAAATATATCACCCATCAGGTCGCCACGAATCGCTCCGGCTGGAAACAACTCATCAATTCGTCTGATCGCTTCTTTGAGTGCTTCACTTTTTTCTTTGGGGAATTGGAAGTAGGCATCATCATCTGATTGCCAATCGCCTCGTAGGCGTCAGTTGAATTGCCTGTTTCATGCAGAATTTTACTGATTTCACGCAACCACGGAAAAACATACTGGCTAATATGCTCATTGGATGGGTTCTTGCGAATATAAGACCAACGACAACTTTCATGCCCTCTACACGATCCTTCATCATTGGCTATATCATCTGGACTATGAGGAAGCAGGCATTTCTCGATATTAGAAGAAATCTTGTCACCTTCAGTACCAAGAGCAGCAGGTGTATCAAGATTTTTCTCAGCGACGCTAGGCTCGTTAGGACGTGGGGCATATATTGAACGCAACTGACGACCTTGGCGTTCGTGATCTAACTCTTCTAGTTGTTTTAAGAACAACAGGTAGGTAATTTGTTCAATCGCAACCAGCGGGTTACTCATGCCACTTGACCAGAACAGGGTCCATAGTTCAAAAACATCGCGGCGTAGGCGTGGCGAAAGCATAACAAAATTCCTTGTTCACGCGGATTAACAAAGTAGAATCGTTACTTAGTTCCGGATTTGGCTGGGGATTCATTAAGTATTTGATATAGGTAAACATTATACCAAGAAGAAGAGGGAAATGACGAACAGAAGTTCGAGAAAGTACCATATTCACAGTATGAAAAGTGCTGAAAAGGGAGGAATCTCAGCATGTTAATTCAAATTGCGAATGCTTTGCTAAAACGGTTCGAAATGAAAGAGTGGTTAATTTCGGTCCTTTGGCATAGAGTGGCACCCGATCACGCACCTTGCCGCCGATTAGCTCGTAGACCGGCACACCCAGCGCCTTGCCTTTGATGTCCCACAGCGCCGCATCGACGCCGCTGAGGCCATTCATCAGCACGGGACCGTTGCGCCAATAGGAGCTTTGAAACATCGCCTGCCAGATGTCCTCGATGTTGTCGGGATCCTTGCCGATGAGGAACGGCGCGAGGTATTCGTTCACCGCGGTGACCACGGATGCGGATCAGCCGGCGCAGACGTTGACGTATTCGCTCGATGTGGACGCACCGGCCGGCGCGACGATCAACGCCACGACCGGCGTCTTCACGTGGACGCCGACCG
>JAAUOZ010000101.1 GCA_012034655.1 Leptolyngbyaceae cyanobacterium CSU_1_3
CCGCGGCGAAGATAGTTGGGAGGGTTGCCTCCTGACCAAAATAGCTCATCGCCAGGGTGATATTTGATAAAAGAGCCTCTTTCCATTCAAGGAAAGAGGCTCTTTGCGTTTTCGGATTTCTGGGAGATTTAGTTATGTTTGTGCTGTCATTGAGGAATACCGGAGCTTTGGAGGCAATCTCTGTAGAATTTAGGTGAGAACTTTGTGTCGGATGCTGTTATGCCGCAAGAATCGTCTGGTTTGCCTGAGCCAAAACCTGAAAAAGAGATGACCTTGCAGGATGAGTTAGCAGGGATTTTGATTAAGGTTGTGAAGCCTGGAGGAGTCGGAGTTGGCGGCGTTTATGGGCTTTACGCGCTGTTTTTGAGACGAATGCTGGGAAGGCGATCGCTTCCACTCTCCTCGGATTTTCTTTCTCGTATCTGGCAAAGTTGCTGGAGCCGATTCATCGGGGCAATCAGAAGCGGTTGGAGAAAACAGGGGAGGCGCTGAACGAAAAGATTGATAGTCTAGCTCAAGGGACGATCGCCAAAGTAATGCAGGGTGAGGATAAGTATCTTCAGTGTCAGGCGTGGGAGTGTCAGGCTTATCGCCCGGAGGGAGTTCGGCAGTCTGAGTTGGGAACTCCGCTTTTGGAGGAGGTGTTTGTGCCGCTTGAGTTGGACAGTAGCGCAATGGTTCCAGGGTTTCGCGGGGTGGAAGTTGCGGAAGATGGGGTGAGCGATCGATCGGGCAAGCTGCGGATTTGGGAGTTGCTGAAGCGGACTAAATCGGAACCGATGCTAAGGCAGATGGTGATTTTGGCGTGGGGTGGCTATGGGAAGACGACGCTGCTTAAGCATGTGGCTCACACCTATGGGATGAAGCAGCAAGGACGGTATCAAGTGCCGCAAAAGATTCCCGTGCTGTTGGTGTTGCGGAAGTATCGGGATTTGCTGACTCAGGAGGCTGCTCCTAATTTGGCGGATTTGATTACGCTGCATCATATTCCTGCTTTGCCGACGGATGAAGTGTTGAAGCTGCCGATGAATTGGGCGCAAGAAAGCCTTCGCAAGGGCGAGATGGTGGTGATGTTGGATGGGTTTGATGAGGTGGAAAAAGCGAAAAGACCTGCGCTGGCTAAGTGGTTGAATGGGCAGATGCGGCGGTATCGCAATTCGGTGTTTATTCTCACGTCTCGCCCTAAAGCTTATCGGGAACAGGATGCGGGCGATCGCTTGGAGATGACGACTCCGATTTGGGTGCGGGATTTTGATCAGGGGCAGCGTCGGGATTTTGTGGAGAGTTGGTATCGCTATCAGGAGCGGTTTGCGAATAGTGGACGGGATACGCCGGATGTTAGACAAGCCGCGCAGTCTGCCGCTGATGAGCTTTTGGCGCAGATTGAGGCGAGGTCGGAACTGAAGGATTTGGCGAAGAATCCGCTGTTGTTGACGATGATTGTGACGTTTCATCGGCGGTATCCGGGGGCGGAGTTGCCGAGGCGACGGGTGGAGCTATATCAGGAGATTTGTCGGCTGCAATTGCAGGATCGACCTGGGGCGAGGAAGTTGGAGACGCTGTTGTTGGAGTGTGGGGCGCGGGTGATTTTGCAGATGCTGGCGCTGGAGATGATGGAGAAGAAAGAGGAGCGGGTGGAGCGCGGTGAGCTAGTGGGGCGGCTGGCAGGGTATTTGACGGGGCAGGGTGAGACGGTGGGGGCGGCGGAGTTTTTGGATCAGGTGGTGCAGGTGAGTGAGTTGTTGATTGAGCAGGAGGATGAGTATGAGTTTGCTCATCTGAGTTTTCAGGAGTATTTGGCGGCGGCTGAGGTGGCTCGGCTCAAGGCGGGAGAGTTTGCTCTACGAGAAGTTGGAGGAGGACTGGTGGAAGCAGGTGATTTTGCTGTATGGGGGGTTGGTGAATCCTGGGGGGTTGATTCGGGAGATGGTGGGGCGTGGGGCGACGGATCTGGCGTATGTTTGTTGGCAGGAGACGACGAAGCGAATTGATCCGGGGTTGGTGGAGGAGTTGAGGGCGCTGAAGAACGCGGTTCAGAGTTCTCGATATCAAAGGCTGGAGGAGTTGTTGAAGAACCAGCAGTGGAAAGAGGCGGATAAGGAAACGTATCGATTAATGATTACGGCGGTGGGGAAGGATGAGGGGCAGTGGTTTGAGCGAGAGGAGTTGCTCTATTTTCCGTGTGAGGAGTTGTTGAGTATTGATGGGTTGTGGGTGAAGTATAGCGAGGGGCGGTTTGGCTTTAGTGTGCAGAAAGAATTGTATCTAGACTGCGGTGGCATTGCTGACGGACAGTATCATGAGAAGGTGTGGAAAGGTTTCTGTCACGCCGTTGGATGGATGAAAGAGAATGCGTATTCAAACGTAATTTTTGATACTTCCTCACCGAGAGGACATCTCCCTGTTGTGGTGGATTTGGGGGAGGCGGTGGGGGGGGGCTGGGGTTTTGGTGAGCGAGTAGTCTCTTCTCTCGCATCGCGACTTGTAGACTGTAGCATCCGGTAGTTTCAGCCTGTTTTTAAGATTTGTATTGGTGTTCCGATTCGACGTGTTTCTTGCGCTTGAGCGATCTGTTACCTAAATATCGTCAGGTCTTTATTTTTATAAGAGTCCGATCGCTACTCCACCACTTCAACCAAGTCATCGATCGTCCTCCCAAAAGAAAAGCTTTTTCAATCTTATAAATCGCACTCAAATCAGCCGTATTTAATTTGTCGCGCTGCACAAATGAGGTTTGTCGCCTTGCTGCATTTATCTCTGAGTTGCCAATGTTGCTAAAAGATTTCTTGCTCTAGTAAGTGCCCTGTTTTTACTTCGAGAATCTGTGCAGCGTTGATCCATTGGGCATCAAATGAGCCTAAATGAGTGGTGGTGATTAGCGTTTGAAAGCGATCTTGAATGGCATCTAGCAATTGATTTTGACGACTAAGATCTAGTTCTGCTAACACATCATCTAATAGCAATAAGGGCGGTTCGCCGATGACATCTTCGATTAGTTTTAGTTCGGCTAGTTTGAGAGCGAGAACTAACGTTCGCTGTTGCCCTTGAGAACCATATTGGCGGGCGGGGGTGTTGTTGATGGTAAATTCTACTTCGTCGCGGTGGGGACCGACGATCGTGGTTCCTTGATGTTGTTCGACGATCGCTCGTTGTTGAATCTTCTCTAAAAACGCTTTTTGCAATGCTTCTGGCTCGTCTTCTACTAGGGCAACATTGGGCGCATAGCGAATTTCTAGCTGCTCGGTGCTGCCGCTAATTGCCTGATGCCACGACTGAGCAAAGGGCACAAGACGCTGCAACACTCTAGCCCGACGGCGAATCACACGGGAGCCTGCGATCGCTAGTTGGGCATCCCACAGCGCCAGTTCTGATGAAGAAGGAGAAACATCGTGACTGATTTCGCTGCCAACCTTCAGCATCGCTTTGAGCAGAGCATTGCGTTGGCGAAGAATTTGATTGTATTGCTGAAGCACGTAAGCGTAGATGGGTTCGAGTTGCACCAGAAGGGAATCGAGCCAATGGCGACGCTGTTCGGGGCCGCCGCGTACCAGGTCAAGATCTAAACTAGAAAACTGCACCATATTGAGCGTGCCAAGAAAGTCGAGTTGGCGACGCAGATTGAGGCTGTTGAGGGCAACGGTGCGGCGGCCATTTTGGCGCAAGGTCATCGAGAGATCGACGGCTCCCATGTCTTTTTCTAAGTGCCCGGTGATCTGAGCAACGGCTTCTCCATCTTGGATCAGGTCACGATCGCGGGAAGTGCGGTGTGATCTCAGCGAAGACAATAACTCGACCGCTTCGAGCAAATTGGACTTACCCTGAGCATTGTTGCCCAACAAAATTGTCTTCGCTGCCGAAAACTCGACCTGCTGATCTTGATAGTTACGAAAGTGGCGAAGATGCAGCGTTTTGAGGTACATACCAGATTTGCAGGCTCAAGGAATGGAGCGTATCCCCTGATCAATCTGGAGGAATTGCCCCCAAAAAAATTGCCCAGAAAGACACAATTCACCCATTGTCTCATCTCCGACAGAGGTAGTAGTTTGCGATGTAGGCCTCGATCGCGTGTGACGAACAGTGCCATGCTTCTATGGCAAACGTTGGGCAATGGTTTCTCTGAGCTTTCAAACAGCCTCATTCCTGTAGATCCTTAATGCGAGTTTTGCGTTCAACAATCTCCTTCAACACCAGCGTCACAACTGCCAAAAAAGCCAGCAACACGGCTGCTGAGTAAGCGGCTTGTGTGTCGTACTGCTTGTAGGCATCTTCGACGAATAGCGGTAGGCTTTGCGTCTTGCCTGCAATGTTGCCCGACACCACCGACACTGCGCCAAATTCGCCCATTGCCCGCGCGTTCGTCAAAATCAACCCATATAGCAAGCCCCAGCGAATACTGGGTAGCGTCACGCGCCAAAACGTCTGCCACTGGCTAGCTCCCAGCGTTTGGGCAGCTTCTTCCTGATCTGAGCCTACTTCTTCTAAAACGGGAATCACTTCTCGCGCCACAAACGGCATACTCACAAATACAGAGGCCATCACCATCCCCGGAAAAGCAAACACAACCTGAATATCATTCGCCTGAAGCCAACCCCCAAACCAACCATTTCGCCCATAGACCAGCACAATCATTAAACCGACCACCACAGGCGAAATTGAGAACGGCAGGTCAATAATGCTGAGCAGAAATGCCCGACCCGGAAACCGACGACGGGCGATCGCCCAAGCTGTACACAGCCCAAACACTAGATTGAGCGGCACTGCAACCAACGCCATCAGCACTGTCAGCCGAATGGCGACCTGAAAGTTGGGGCTAAGTAAATTGTCGAAAAACGGCCCAACGCCCTTGCTGAAGGCTTGCACAAAGACATTGAGCGCAGGCAGATAGAGAATCAGAGAAAGGTAAGCGATCGCAACCCCGATCAGTAGGGTGGGAACCCAACTTTTTTGTTTGGCTGAGGGGTTGGCGGTTTTTGGGTGGTTCGATCGCAGCAGACTAGTCATACCGTTTCCCCCAGGCTTGCAAAAGATTAATCGCTAACAGCATCACCAGTGAGATGAGCAACAACACCACGCCAATCACCGTTGCCCCTGCATAGTCATATTGTTCTAAGCGCTGAAAAATTAATACGGGCGCGATCAGATCTTTGAATGGAGTATTGGAGGCAATGATCACGGTTGAGCCATATTCCCCAACAGCGCGCGAGAACCCCAACGCCACACCCGTGAGAATCGACGGAAACAACGGCGGCAGCACAACACGCAAAAATGTTTGCCACTGAGAAGCGCCCAGACACCACGCCGCTTCCTCGATGTCTTTCTCCATTTCTGTCAGCACGGGCTGCACGGTTCTAACGACGAAGGGTAACGAGATAAACATCATCGCTACACCCACGCCCAGCCGCGTAAAAGAAACTTTGATGCCAAAGGGGGCTACCAGTGAGCCAACCCAACCGTTTTGGCTGTAGATGGTCGCCAGGGTCAGCCCTGCCACCGAAGTCGGCAGGGCAAAGGGCAAATCTACGGAGGCATCGATGATTCGTTTGAGGGGAAAGTCGTAGCGCACCAATACCCAGGCGATCAGCGTACCAAACACACCATTTAACAGTGCCGCCACCAGTGACGTGGTAAAGGTGACATCGTAGGTTGCAAGGGCGATCGGGCTGGTGGCAATTCGCCAAAAGTCAGCGGGTTTTTCGGTGCTGGCTTTGAGAAACATTGCCGCCAGGGGCAAAAATAGCATCACAGACAAATAGCTCAACATGATTCGCCAAGTCCAGGGAACTTGCGCGAGTCTCTGCCAGACTGATTTGCGGGTGGGCCGGTCAAACTGAGAAGAAGTCGTTGTCATGGGGCGCGATCGTGAGGGTTGGTCAGAAATCTTAAAAGTAGGAAGCGATCGACCCAAAGGCGCAACGATCGTCCCCCGTGGCTTTTGGAATGGCTTTTGGAATGGCTTTTGGAATAGCTTGGATAGGGGCTTTGGCTTTCTACCTTCCAGAGGCTTCAATCTTATCGAAGACTGCACCATCCTCAAAGAATTGCGTTTGCACTGCATCCCAGCCGCCGTAATCTTTGATCGTAGCTAGCGTTTTCACCGCCGGAAATTTGTCTACATTTTCTTTTTGCTTGGCAGAGGCTTCGTCTAGGGGTCTGTAGCCCAGCTTGACAAATTCTGCCTGCGATTCGGGTGTAAACAGGAACTTGGCGAAAGCTTCCGCTACTTCTCGTGTGCCGTGTTTGTCTACGTTTTTGTCTACCACCGCCAAGGGAGTGTCGATCGAGATATTCACCTCTGGAACCACATACTCCAATTTCTCACCTTTGGCTTTGGCCAAAATCACTTCATTTTCGTAGTTGATCAGTGCATCGCCCTGGCCCTGCTTGGCAAAAGCATCGGTTGATTCTCGCGCATCTTTGGCCAAAACTGCTATGTTTTTGAAGGCTTGTGTGACAAACTCCATGGCCTTTGCCTCATCTGCACCAGATTTGAGGGCTGCATTCCAGAGGGCTAAAAAATTCCAGCGTG
Organism: Leptolyngbyaceae cyanobacterium CSU_1_3; assembly: GCA_012034655.1. GTDB lineage: Bacteria > Cyanobacteriota > Cyanobacteriia > Leptolyngbyales > Leptolyngbyaceae > JAAUOZ01. The sequence goes on from JAAUOZ010000101.1 coordinate 6,527, forward strand.
CTCCTCCTGACGTTTTGGGATTGGCTGTCACCCACTTGATATCGGGTCGAGCCAGATCGGCGAAGGTTTTGATATTTTTGGGGTTGCCTTCGCGGGTGATGATGGCGGCCACACTTTTGGCAACGATGCCGTTGTTGGGCACTTTGGTCTCCCAGTCAGGGTTGACGAGGCCAGCTTTGACCAGCTTGTTGGTATCGGCGGCCAGGGCCAGGTGGGTGATGTCGGCATCTAGCCCATCGATCACCGCACGGGTCTGAGACCCTGAGCCGCCATAGCTTTGTCTGAAGACAACCGTTTGCCCGTTGTGATCTTTCTTCCACTGCTCGACAAACTTGGGAATGATGGCATCGTGGGCCGGTTTGGGAATTGCGTAGGCGACTAGGGTGAGTTCAAGCTCTGAACGATCGCCGGGGTTTGTAGAGGTGCGATTGCTAGGGGAGCAAGCGGCGATCGCCAAACTCAAGGTCACGCCGACTACAAACAGCGAGACAAAGCTTTTCAATCGAATTTGCCAGCGTTTCATTCCCTTTTCTCCAAAATCCACGGCTTTTAGATCGGAATACCGTACTTACTGATGACAATAGATCCTATCGAGGAAGTACGCAAAAAGCAAGGGGTAATTCCGGTTTCTTGAGCGGGAAAGGAGGAAATTGAAGAAGAGCAATTTTGTAGCCCTGGTGAGCGCTAGGCGATTTCTAAAAAAGATATTATTTTTCGACTTTTGCCCTTCGACTTGGCTCAGGGCGCAAGCTGGCCAAGCGAAGTCGAAGACAACGGGCACTGGTTTAGCTAGAAATCTCCTAGTTCTGGGGTCTCTACCTGACTAGAACACCATTCAGAAAAATCTCGGCCAACCCCTCGGCCATTTCTTGCATCTCGGCCGGCGAACTCTCGACCCCCATGATCGTATCGTGACTGAAGCCAGCCACCGCAAACATGCCCAAAAACACCCGCGCCACCAATTTAGGATTCATTGGGCGATAAATTCCTTGATCCATCGCTGTCTGAAAGAATGCTTCGGCAACACTCGTCATTTTTCGATCACTTCGATCTGGATGCGATCGCGCAGGTCAGGGTGAAACTGCGCCTCCATAAAGCAGACCTTGAGCATGTCGGCATTTTTGTGCAGGTTGAGCATTCGCCGTCGCATGACCTGAGCCACTGCTTTATAGCTGCCCATTTCGCTTAGTTCGGTCAGCAAATCGGTGAGAATATCGACCCAACCCTGAGTTGCAACCTCAATCAAAATCATTTTTTTGTTGCTAAAGTGACGAAACAGCGTGCCCTCGGCCACCCCGGCGTGTTCGGCTAGGTCACGGGTGGTTGTGCCATCGTAGCCATGCTTGGCAAACAATTTGAGGGCGGATTTGAGAATTCGGGTGCGGGTTTCAACTTCTGGCTGAGAGACTCGATTGATCAGTGGCATAGATTCAGTGGCATAGATATTTAAGCAGACGCGATCGCATACCAAACGTCTGTGAGTCTATTTTGTGAGGTAAATCATGCAATCAACATCAGCGTTATGGAGTCTACAGATTTTGAAATTCAAACTTCATGACAAATAACCGGGAGCGAAATGGTTACAATCCAATCTCTAGCTGCCCGGCTGATCTTGGGTCGTCTTGGGCTGTCCGTCCTTTTTCGTCTCGCCCCTTGCGGAGTCCGATCGCGATTTTGCTGTGCTTTTCGATTTGCCCCATGACTTGACGCGCCCGTTGGATCACAGAGGCGGGTAAGCCTGCAAGTCTGCCTGCTTCGATGCCGTAGGAGCGATCGGCTCCACCCGGCTGAACTTTGTGCAAGAAGATGATCTGATCGGGCATTTCTTTGACGGTGACTTGATAGTTGGCCACATTAGGCAACAGGGAGGCTAGTTCGTTGAGTTCATGGTAGTGGGTGGCGAAAATGGTGCGCGATCGAATCTGCACCGCCAAATGTTCGGCTACGGCCCAGGCGATCGACAGCCCATCAAAGGTCGCTGTGCCGCGACCGATTTCATCTAATAAGACGAGCGATCGCTCGGTTGCATGGTTGAGAATATTCGCTGTTTCGTTCATTTCGACCATGAAGGTGGATTGCCCAGTCGCCAGATCATCGACTGCCTCCCACGCGAGTAAAGATGCGATCGCACACACTTAACTGAGCCGCCTCAGCGGGGACAAAACTGCCAACCTGCGCCATGAGTTGAATCAGGCCAATCTGGCGCAAGTAGCAGCTTTTGCCACTGGCATTTGGCCCCGTAAGCACGATTAGATCGGGAGTTTTTAGCAGATTCTTGGCACTGCCCATTTCTGTTGAGTTGGGCACGAAAAAGCCCGCCGGAAGCGACTGCTCAACCACCGGATGACGGCCTTCTATAATCTCAATTTTGCGACCCTCAACCATGTGGGGGCGGCAATAGCCTTGATAGACCGCAATTTCGGCGAGACTAGCCAACGCATCGACGGCGGCCACCGATCGCGCCACTTTGCGAATCAGTTCTGCTTGTTCTCCTACTTCCGATCGCAATCCGGCAAAAATCTCGTACTCCAAAACTCCCAACTCTTTGCGGGCGTTGAGAATGCGGTTTTCGCGCTCCTTGAGTTCTGAGGTAATGTAGCGTTCTTCGTTGGTCAGCGTTTGTTTGCGATCGTACTCTTTGGGAACCTGATCGGCTTTGGCGCGAGAAATGCTGATGAAATAGCCGAAAGTTTTGCTGTAGCCCACTTTTAGGGTGGCAATTCCAGTTCTTTCTCGCTCTGAGACTTCTAGTTTGGCCAGCCACACCTCATCGTCGGCCGCCTGTTGGCGCATTTCATCCAACTGCGGCACAATCCCTTCTCGAATCAATCCTCCCTCTTTGAGGGCTAGAGGGGGGCGATCGACCAGACGCGCCAGTAGGTGTTTGCCCAACTGGTCGAGAATCGGCGGCACATGCTGCACCGCTTTTAAGTAGGGCGATTTTGCCGCTTCTACTAGCCGCCCCAACTCTGGCAATTTGCCCAAAGAATCGGCTAAACCGACCAAATCGCGAGGGCTGGCGGTTCCAGAACCGGCGCGGCCTGCCAACCGTTCTAGATCATAAATTTGCCTGAGCAGACGTTGCAGATCTTCTCGCAGCGCCCCATTGTCAACCAATTCTTGCAGGGTGTCTTGTCTCGCCTGAATGTCAGCAACTTGGAGCAAGGGTTGCAGAAGCCAGCGACGCAGGGCGCGACTGCCCATCGGGGTGACGGTACGATCGACGGCCCAGAGCAGCGATCCGTGAAATGTGCCATCTCGTGAGGTTTGGGTGATCTCCAAATTGCGGCGCGTCTGGCTGTCGAGAATCAAATATTCTGTCAAGGTGTAGGTGCAGATTGGCTGAAGCGGAATCTGGGTCTCTTTTTGCGTGTCTTCTAAATATTCCAGCAGCCCCCCGGCCGCACGGACGGCAAGCGGCAGATGGTCGCAGCCCATACCTTCGAGCGATCGCACCCGAAATCGCTGCAACAATCGCTGCCGGGCTTCAACTTGAGCAAAGGGAGCTTGAGGGCGAAAGGTGTAGCAAAATTGCGGCGGCAGCGCATCGGGCAGGTGAGGAGATTTCTGCCCTGGTCGCAGTAGCCCCCCCAGATCGGGCGCGTTGGTGGGAAAGAGAATTTCCGCGGGTTGCAGTCGCATTAACTCCTGGGTGAGGTGCTCTAGCTCAGAGGATTGGGTGGTTTGAAATTCGCCCGTTGAGATGTCTGCATAGGAGAGTCCCCAGTGGTTGCCAGCAATGACGATGGCGGCGAGATAGTTGTTGCGGCGAGCATTGAGCATTCCTTCTTCGAGGAGTGTGCCCGGAGTCACCACGCGGGTAATTTCTCGGCGCACCAACTGCCCCTGGGCTTCAGAGGCTTCTTCTACCTGGTCGCAGACGGCGATCGCGTATCCTTTTTCGACCAGCAACGCGCAGTAGCGATCGAGGGCATGGTGAGGAATGCCTGACAAAGGCACTCGCCCAACCTCTTTGCCACCATCTTTGGAGGTGAGAACGATTTCTAGCTCCCGCGACACGACCAGGGCATCTTGAAAAAACGTCTCAAAAAAGTCGCCCACCCGGTAGAGCAAAATGGCATGGGGATATTGGTCTTTGACCTCCGCATAGTGACGCAACATTGGGGTGAGATCCTGACGATTCACCGATCGATGGTCAGCATAGCGAACGGCGTGTTTGATCAGCCGCTCAGGGACTCCATTCGTCGAATTTGGCTCAGGAACAGTCATGAATGACAGTACAAATTAACTCAAATTAATCGTAGCTTTTCTGAGTTTATAGTGGTTTGATGGCAGATCTGTAACGACTGAGATCTCTAACGATTGAGATCTCTAACGATTGAGATCTCTAACGATTGAGATGATCCGCCACAGATCAGCAAGGTGTAAGCGAGGTGATGGCACACCAAAAATTTAGCGCGATGAATGCTTCATCCGTCCAAGTTTTTTTCTAATGGTTCGACTATGGTTCGACTGCTGTTTTTTCGATCGATGGCTGCATCAGGTCAGGCATCGATTTCTCCTTTTTTTCTGCACAGACACGGTGGGCGCTGGCGCAATCTGTAAGAGCGATCACAGCAGCTTATTATAGCGGCGCTCAAAGAAGACACTTCTAAAGGATGGGGGTTTAGGCAACTGTGATCAAACGGAGAGCCGATCGCTGCTTTTCTGCTTTTGCCTGCTACAATCCCTTGCTATGACCACGCTTTCTCTTCAAGATGTAACTCTGCGCCCTGCGATCGCTGCCGATGTCGATTGGGGGGCTACTTTAGTGTTTGCGTCGGGCCCAGCGCTATTTGGCTATGTGTTTGCGTCAGAACCTCAGACGGCAGCAGAGATTTTGCATCAGGCGTTTGGGTTTGGCGGCCATGCTTTTAGCTTCGAGCACGCCCAGGTTTTAGAAGTGGCCGATCGACCCGTGGGGGTGACGATCGCCTATCGGGGGTAATGTCAAGCGCAAGGCAGAAGAAAAGGTACACGGTGTGATGGCCAAGATTTTGCCGCTTAAAAAGTTGCCCAATATTTTGATGAATGTGGCTGATCTGACTCGCATCAAACAAGATGTAGCGATGGATGACTACTATATTCTTAGCCTCAGCATTGCGCCAGAATGGCAAAATCACGGCTTGGGAACGGCGTTGATTCAAGATAGTGAAATTGAGGCCCAAGAATTGGGATGTCGATCGATCTGTCTGGATGTTTCCTACAGCAACACTCGCGCCAGAGCCTTGTTTGAGCGGCTCGGCTATCGAGTTGCAGCCAGCCGCACGAGCGATCGCTTTCACGCAGTCACCCAGGCAGGCGGTTTGCACAGAATGGAGAAGCGATTTGCTGAATAGTTCAGAGGTTAGGGAGTGGGTATGCCAATCAAAGCCCTCAATTTTCAGGCGCTTTTAGGGAAACGAGATCGCGCCCTGACCCTGACGATCGCCCTGACGAGTGGCATCCTCATGGGCTTAACTCCTGCTCCTTTCAACCTCTATCTTTTGGCTTGGGTGGCCCTCGCTCCCCTGTGGGTTTTGATCGTCCAACCTCCGCCCGCTCCCCCATCGCGTCTCCCCGCCTGCTCTCTCCTTCCTCCCCTGATCTGGGGAATTGCCTACCACGGCATGTCTCTAGCATGGATTACAGGCCTGCATCCTCTAACCTGGCTAGGAATGTCCTGGGTTGCAAGTGTGGCGATCGTCTTTTTTGCCTGGGCTTTCATTACGCTATGGGGAGCCGCTCTTGTCTGCATTTGGGCGGCAAGTTTGAGTTGGCTCACCCGTTGGGGCATTACACCAAAACTGCGCGTGTTATGTGGAACGGCGATCTGGTGCGGTTTAGAAAGTCTTTGGGCGATGGGGCCGCTCACCTGGACATCGCTGTCTTACACCCAAAGCCCATACAATCTGGCGATTCTGCATTTGGGACAAATTTCTGGGCCGATTTTGGTGACGGGGGCGATCGTCGCTATCAACGGGCTGATCGCCGAAGCCTGGGTGAGGCAACGACCTACTTTTAAAGCCTTCGCCTCATCTTTGGTTTTGCCCGGCTGCCTGTTGCTGTCCTTGCACTTGCTGGGCTTTAGTTTATACAGCCGTCCACTCGCGCAACCTGCCGAAACGGCGCTCAAGGTGGGCATTATTCAGGGCAACGTTCCCACGCGGATCAAGCTCTTCTCAGATGGGCTACGACGGGCACTTGCGGGTTACAGCAACGGTTACGAGACCTTAGCAGACCAAGGGGTGGATGTGGTGTTGACCCCAGAAGGTGCGCTTCCTTTTCAGTGGCAGGGGCTAAATCGGACGCAGAATATTGTCTATCAGTCTATTCTCGAAAAGGGTGTGCCTGCCTGGATTGGAACCTTTGTGCCAGAAGGAAATCGCTTTACGCAAAGCTTGCTCACGATCGCGCCCACGGGTGAAACTCTCAGTCGCTATAGCAAAGTTAAACTCGTTCCTCTGGGTGAATATACACCCTTCCAGGAAGTATTGGGCAAAGTGTTCGATCGTCTGTCTCCGGTCAAGGCAGATCTGATGCCCGGAGACCCAAATCAGCGTTTTGATACTCCCTTTGGCCGGGGTGCTGTCGGCATTTGCTACGAATCTGCTTTTCCAGAATTGTTTCGCAATCAAGTGGCAGACGGGGCCCAGTTTATTTTGACTGCTTCCAATCTTGACCCCTACAGCACGACGCTGATGGCTCAGCACGAAGCCCAGGATTTGATGCGATCGATTGAGACCGATCGCTGGTCAGTTCGCGCTACCAATACGGGTTATTCTAGCGTGATTGATCCGCAGGGTCGGGTGGTGTGGCGATCGCAGCCTAACCAATACGAGATTCACGCTGAGACGATCTATCGGCGGCAATCTCAAACTCTGTATGTGAAGTGGGGCAATTGGGTCACGCCCTTGCTGCTGGGAGTGGCAGCGATCGGATGGGTGATTCAAAGCCTAAAGTTGAAGCGCGGGGGATGAAAGCATCTTTTTGATAGACTCCAAGCTTAGGAATGAGAATTAAATAAACTGTAAGGCTTTTGTAAGGCTTTGGATTCGCCCTTACCCGCGCCTCTTCCAATCGGGGTGAGGGGCGTAAGAAAGAGTGGTTCCCCTGCTCCCAAGTTGAGAGAAGGGGTGAGGGGATGAGGGCGAACCCAGGCAATCAAGCTCACAAGTTATTTAATTCACGATCCTTCGGGTCTAATTTGTGGCTGCTTTGCGGCTAAAGAACCAGCGCACAAACAGTTTTTCTAGCTCAATCCAGACAAACATTAGGGCGCTGAAACCAAAGCAAACGCCGAGTTCGTTGAGGGTGAGATAGTGAGTGCCAAAGAATGCGCGTAGGGGCGCAACGTAGACTAGGGCGAGTTGCAGCAGCGTTGTCACAATGACTGCAAGCCATACATAAGGGTTTGTCATTGGGTTGAGTTCGATCGTGAGTTGAGTGTTCGATCGAATGGCGATGGCGTGTCCCATTTGAGCCAGGCATAGTGTTGTAAATACCATTGTTTTCCAGCGATCGGGGCTGAGTCCGTTGCCGTTGTTCACTTTGGTATATTCGTATGCGCCTACCATGAGAATAATCGTCAAAATTGCCAGCACAATTCCCACGCGCACCATATAGGAACCCAAACCCCCGTGCAAAAATGCTTTCACTCGGATCGTTAGGCGGGCGGTTCATCACATTCGGTTCCGCAGGCTCAACTGCCAAGGCCAGCGCAGGCAGTCCATCTGTAACCAGGTTCATCCAGAGAATCTGCAACGGCGACAATGGCACGCCTCCGGTCGTCAGCAACGGCGAAACGGCGATCGTGATCACTTCTCCAATGTTGGAGCCGAGAATGTACTTGATAAAGCGGCGAATATTGGTGTAGACCGTGCGGCCTTCTTCGGTAGCGGCGACGATCGTAGCAAAGTTATCGTCGAGCAACACCATGTCACTGGCTTCTTTACTCACGTCGGTTCCGGTGATGCCCATGGCAATACCGATGTCTGCCTGCTTGAGGGCGGGGGCATCGTTTACGCCGTCTCCGGTCATGGCGACGATCTTGCCTTTGCGCTGCAACGCCTGAACGATTCTCAGTTTGTGTTCGGGGGCGACTCGCGCATAGACGCTCACGCGATCGACATGCTGACCCAGTTCGGTCATGTCCATTTTTTCAAGCTCACGACCCACGAGAACTTCGTCTCCGGGTTTGGCGATGCCGAGGTCTTCGGCGATCGCTTTTGCCGTCAGTTGGTGATCGCCCGTGATCATGATCGGGCGAATGCCCGCAGTCCGGCAGCGGGCTACGGCCTCTCTGACTTCCGGACGGGGCGCATCCAACATATCCACCAAGCCCAGCCACACCAATTCTTTTTCGCTGGCTTCATCCGAGCCGTTAGGGGGCAATTCGTTCAGGGGTTTGTAGGAGAACCCCAAAACGCGCAGACCTTTTGCGGCTAGTTCGTTGTTTTTGGTCAAAATTTGTTGACGTTGCTGTGGGGTGAGCACCTGCACCCTATCGTTTACCTGAATCTGTTGGCAGCGTTCTAAAATCAGTTCCGGTGAGCCTTTGGTAAACATCAAAAACGGCGTTGCCAGAAATCCAGTTTCTGATTTGAGTAAGTCGCCCGTGTCTTGGACGATCACACTCATACGCTTGCGCTCAGACGAAAAGGGAAGCTCAGCCGCACGGGGCAGTTTGCTATTCCACTGGTCGCGCTCCAGCCCTGCTTTGGCAGCCACCGTAAGCAATGCGCCTTCCGTTGGGTCGCCCAAGATTATCCACTGTCCTTTGTCTTCTTGCAGAATTGAGTCGTTGCAAAGGGTGCAGGCTAACATCAGAGCGCTGACTTCGGGACTGTCCGTCGGGTTCATCTTGCGGCCCTGAAGGGTAAATTCGCCGATCGGATCGTATCCGCGCCCCGTCACCGCCAGCGATGCACTTGCCGTATGAAACGACTGCACCACCATTTTGTTTTGGGTGAGCGTTCCCGTTTTATCTGAGCAAATATTAGTGACAGAGCCGAGGGTTTCTACGGCTGGGAGTTTACGAATTAGGGCGTTGCGGCGCACCATGCGCTGAGTGCCGATCGCCAACGTCACCGTGATCACGGCTGGCAACCCTTCTGGCACAACGGCTACTGCCATACTCAGCGACACTTGCAGCAGTTCCCTCAAGGGGGCAAAGCTTCTTGCAGAAACCACACCTGCAATCACCACGATCGCCACCAGGGCCAGCGCTCCTGTTACCAATGCTTGGCTCAGTTGATCCATTCTCTGCTGCAATGGGGTCGGTTCCGTTTCGACGGCTTGCAGCATCTCGGCAATTTTGCCGAGTTCGGTTCGCATCCCTGTGCCCGTCACCAAAATTGTGCCGCGACCCTGAACGACTTCTGTCCCCTGGTAGACCAGATTGAGGCGATCGCCCAAGGAAGTCTCGCTGGGTAGCTCTAACTCTGCCTGTTTGGTGACGGCCTGGGCTTCTCCGGTCAGGGCTGACTCTCGCACTTGCAAGTTGGAGGACTCAAGCAAGCGCCCATCGGCGGCAATTTGCACGCCGGCTTCGACCTGCATGAGATCTCCGGGCACAAGATCGGGTGAGTCAATCTCTGAGACTCTGCCATCCCGAATCACTCTAACCCTAGGGGATGACAATTGCTTCAGTGCTGCCAGTGCTTTCTCGGCACGGCTTTCTTGGATGTAGCCTAATGCACCATTTAAAACAACGATCGCCAAAATCGCGATCGTATCTTTAAAAGGAATATCCCCTGCCTTTCCAGTACCCTGCACCAGATCCATGCCATCCAGAATGCCAGACACCAGCGCTACTCCAATCAACATCAACAACATGATGTTTTTGAACTGATCGATCAAAATTGTGAGTGTGCTGCGCCCCCCAGATTCTTCCAGTTCATTAGGGCCGAACTTCACCTGTCGATCGCTCACCTGCTGAGAGTCGAGTCCTGTTTTGCGATCAGTCTGAAGTAAATCGATCGTGCGCTGGACATCTAAGGTATGCCAGGCCGAATCGAGAGTTGGCAAAGAGTTAGGAGCCATAGATACAAATGGTTGAAAATAGCAAGGAATAAATGCCTACAGCACTCAATCATAGTGCTTAAATGAAGTAGGTAGCACTATTAAATAGTATGAAATTTGTAAATTATGGGGATAGACTAAAGACTCTACCGTCCAGAAATACTCTAAAAAAGAGTCAGAACTCCTTGAAAATAGACTCTGGCTTTTGACTTTTCTTAGTCTAGAGGCCAAAGTCTGAAATCGAAACAAAAATTTTCTGACTTGCGATGGTTGCTACTTCTTTTGTTTCCCAAAATTTAGTCGGCAGACAGGCTGAACTGCGACAGGTCGGCGAAATTTTGGCGGCCGATGGCGACCTGATTTTGACGGGGGTTCCTGGCATTGGGCGGCGCACGCTGATTCGCTGGGCGGCTCAAGTCTATGGCGCAAAAGTTGTCGAAATTGATTGCCTGCGAGCCACCGACTACAAGCGCTTTCTCGAACTGCTGGCCGAGGGTTTTCTCGACAGCTTTGAATCTCAGACAGAAATCTCTCTGATTCAGCGCTGGAGCCAAAATCAGCCCTTGACTCTGCAACAAGCTTCATCTGGCAGACTGCGGTTTGTCTGGCATCTTGCGTCTGGTAAAGAATGGGGATTGTTTCAAGCGTTGCTCACGTTGCCTCAAGTTTTGGCGGAGTGGTTAGAGTGTCGAGTGGTGCTGGTGTTGCAAAATTTTTCTCACATTCGATCGTGGGATCGTCACAGCAAATGGGAGCACTATCTGCGCCATGAAATTCAGCAGCAAAGTCGAGTCAGCTATGTGCTAGTCACCACGGTCGCCGAGCGCTGGGTACAGCAAAGCGGTCTACAGGTCGTTTCTCTTGGGCCTCTGCCCGATCGCGACCTCTCCTTATGGCTCGAAACTGCTTCTACGGGGCTAAAGTTTGAGCCAGATGCCATCACGCTATTTCTCAGTTATGTGCAGGGGCATTTTGGGGATACGATCGCCCTTTTGCGTCGCATCTCCGAACAAGTCCAGTCTGAAAGCACACAAGAAGGCACAAAAGAACCCATCAATGCAACCGCAAGTGCAGCCAGGCAGCAACCTCTAGAAACTAAGCCCCACCCTGCCTCTCCTTCTTTGTTTTTGATCCAACCTCACCACGTCCACCGCAGCACTCTGGCGCTTGTTGAAGATTTATCTGTCACCTTTGAGTCACTAATTTTTTTGCTGCCCCCACAGCCAAGTGCGGGTGCTAGAAAGCCTTGCCCTCGACCCTACAGATAGCCCTCATGCACGAGAGTATATTCAAAAACATCACCTCTCACGAGGCGGTGGGTTGCAGGGTGCTCTCGCAAGTTTAGAACAAAAAGGATTGGTGTATGGTGCTAACCATCACTACAAAATTGCGCTGCCCTTATTGGCGTTCTGGTTGAAATATCGCTTGGGATAGGAACTGCCAGACAGACTATAGGGGGCCATGCCAAATACCAGTTTAGGTTTAAGAATCTACTTTTGTATTTTTAGTAACATTTATAAATTTAAGTATAAGTGTCGCTCTATGACCTACTGGTCTGTCAAGAATTTTTTGAGGGGTTGAAAGCCTCTTAGGAGATTTCTAGCAAACCAGTGACCCGCTGTCTTTGACTTCGCTCAGGGCAAAGGTCGGAAGTGTGAAGTCCGCAGTAATTTTACATTTGTTTGGTTTGTCTTAATGATTCTATAAAGCTCCTGATACTTGGACTCAGTATTTACCATCAGCTAATTAATATACGGAGTAGCAACTCACTGTTTATCTCCGTTGAGTTTATGGAGTATTGAGAGAATCTCCGCCTTAGCTTTGCTGGGGCTTCTCTTGAGACTATCTAGATATTGTGAGTCAGCTTCTTCCCGGTGAGAGAGTTGTGAGAAGCGTCGTGTGACTTCACCTCTTTAATTCTGGCGAGTCGATCGCCTTCTGACTCAAGACTCATCTCTCCATTCATGATTAAACCTGAAGGAACAAAGCAGATGTCTTTATTAGCCAAATTACAAAAACCTAAGTACGTCTACTTCAACGGCAAAATTTCCCTCTGGGAGGAAGCGAACTTTCACATCTCCAGTGAGGCTGTGTTGCGCGGTCTGAACGTATTTGAAGGATTAAAAGGCTACTGGCAACCAGACGGCAGCTTTGGAATTGTCGCTATGAAACGGCATTACGATCGACTATGTCGTTCTGCCAAAATTATGTATATGCCCTTCGAGATGAGCTATGAAGAATTTGAAGCGGCTCACCATAGCTTGATCAAGCTGCTCTACACCCCCGAAAAGAATATGTGGGTGCGCGCTACGCTATATGGCGAAGACGGCCATTGGGGAGAAGGCTCCACTACTAACCTCGTGCTGACAGCCTATCATGTCGCCAAAGGGCAGCCCGCAGGGATGCATGTGGGTATCAGCCCCTGGCAAAGGGCCGCCGATATGGCGCTTCCCTGTCGGGTCAAAACGAGTACAAACTATCAGGTTGCTCGTTTCGTCAAGATAGAAGGGCGCGATCGAGGCTACTCTGACATGATTTTGCTCAACCAGTGGGGACGGGTTGCCGAAGGAATTTCTTCCTGTGTCATCATTGTGCGTGATGGTAAAGTCTTTACACCGCCCGCCTGGGAAGGGGCACTCGAAAGCATCAGCATCGATATTATTGAAGAGTTGTGCAAGTCGATGGAGATTCCCTTTGAGCGTCGCCCCATCGATCGTACAGAATTGACCATTGCAGATGAGATGGCCCTAGTCGGCACTCTGGCAGAAATTACGCCGATTCTCTCGGTCGATGGCAGGCCCTTCGGGAAGAACCCGATCATCAGCGCTTTAGCAGAGCGCTACCTGGCGGCCGCGTCGGGCACTATTCCTCACCGGGCGGTTGATTTCTCGCTCATCCCGGCTCCGATGGAGTCATCTGTGGTTCACCTAGAGCCAGAGCATCAATTGGTAGGGGTGGCCTAGGGTAAATTCAAAGACTTCAAAAAGCTGAGGGCAGAGCGATCGACTACTATTGAAAAGGGAAGGAGTCGATCGCTTCTTGGAAAGCATTCAACTATACTTTGTCAGGGCATAAAATTTAAAGATTTTGGACGGGGTGCAGGGGTTCCACCCCTGGCTGGGGGCGCAGCCCCCACACCCCTTCTAAACCAAAAT
>JAAUOZ010000428.1 GCA_012034655.1 Leptolyngbyaceae cyanobacterium CSU_1_3
TCTTAGCAGACAGACTTAAATTAAATGTCAGATGCCTACCATTAGCTCACCCCGACCCCTCCTCCCTCAGAGCGGGCGAGGGGAGAAAAATGGGTTCCTCTTCTCCCATTTTGGGAGAAGGGGTTAGGGGATGAGGGTCTTAAGTTTAATTTCACCTACCTACTTAGACCTCGGTGTCAGTTTGGCGACCCCATTAAGGTGGGATCAGGGAGGAAGCGAGAAGGCTGGTTGAGAAAAGCTCAAATATAGGGTGGGGTAGGGCGATCGCTTTACCCCATTTTTAGGTGTTTTTTTGGGTGGGTTAGAGGTTTGCCCTTGTCTCCTGGCAGAAAAGCTCTGTTTTTTGGGCACAGAAAGTATTTTGATTAGAATTGTATAATTTGTTGCTTTGGCGTTCAGTGTGATGAATATCAAGTTTCTTGACAGTCGTTCCTAGGTGTTTGTAGATATGCTATAACCTCGGTGTAAATTTTATAACTCAAATAAACGGTTGACTAATAAATCACCTATTTTAGTGAGTACTATCGCCAATCAAAAAAGTATTCTTGCATATATTCACCCCGTTGTTTCCCTAGTTGAATAAAACAGTTGAATAAAACCGATTCATCAGCCGTATACCAACCACAGATCCCATCTACTACGGAGAAAAGATTGTATGCTCTTAAACACTGAGCTTTCTAGGCAAACCCTGTTTGATGCCTCCTCCAGGTTTTTTGGAGAGCGTAAAGATTTTGGCACAGGGAGCGATATCTTTGTCCAGCAAGGCACGATCGCACCCAAAAGTAGCCAGGCCTTCCGATTTGACGCAGGCGGCAATTTGAGTGTGGTGTTATCTGGGCAAAAAAATACTGAACTCAAAGGCAATCTTGAGCTACAGGTCTTTGATGCGGCGGGTCTGGAAGTGTCGCGATCGACTCAACCCAATCGTAAAGATGAGACCATTAGCCTGGCAAATTTGATTAGTGACACGTACTTTATTGTGATCGTCAACGACACAGAAGAAACCATTCCCTACGAGTCGGAGGCTTCAAATAATACAATTTCAGAACTAATTTCGGCTGAGAAAGGAATCAATTTCAATTCGGTGACAGGAGGTAGAATTAGCGATCGAGATACTTCTGATTTTCTAAATTTCTCGCTCAATCAGAAGACGAATTTGAAGGTAGTTTTGGATGAGCCTCAATATTTGTCAACCCTGAGAGGGCAAAATGCCGATGTGAGACTAATTCGCGATCTTAATAACGATCGACTGGTTCAGTTTTCTGAAGTTTTAACGCCCAGCACTAGTGACTTTCCAGACACAAACTCGAACAAAAGAGTATTCACCTTCAACAATTTGGGTGCAGGTAAATACTATGTTCAGGTTTTTTTGGATGGCAATGCAACTCGCTATGAGCTAACAATTAGTCCAACAAATTCGTCAAATATAGCTAGCAGTTTCTCTACGGTGTATGAGGGCGAAAATTTGGCTTTCGTTCCCTTTGATTCTAATTTTTCTGTCGCCTCTTCTAATATTTCTACCACTAACTTTGGAGGAGAAGCGATCGTGGCTGAATTAGACCTATCGAGTCTAAGTTCTAGCGTGGTCATCCGTTCAGAAGATTCTCAAGTGATGTCAAGTTTTAGTTTGGCGAATTCTGCCTCAAGTACATTTTTAGAAAGCTTGAGTGCAGTCAATTTTGAAGCGTCAGAATTTGATATCTCAGAACTATTTGTTTAGGAAACGTATCGCTATTCTCCAAATCAGAGGGCGTACTAGTATGCACTAAGTTAGCCAGAAAATTTGGAGAATAGTATCTATCTTCAATTCTCTATCTATTCTCGATCTATGGTGAATCGATCGCTACTCTGGAAGTATATCAAGATTGGCATTGGGCAAATCTGGAAGGGGGCGATCGTACTGAGTCTAGCTGAGTGTTTGTGCTCTCCAGGGTTGACACAAAATGTTGTGTTTGATGGGACGCTTAATCCTGCTGCTCGTCGAGATGTTCCCTTAATTCAGTCTATTTATCAGATTCCACAAGCGAGTGGTTTAACGGTTGGAAATAATCTATTTCATAGCTTCGATCGCTTCAATTTGAGTACGGGGCAACTTGCAGCTTTTTTGGCTCAGTCGAATATTCAAAATATTTTAGTGCGAGTGACAGGAGCAAATTCTTCTCTCATTAATGGTATTCTCACAGCAAGATTGGCTAACAATCCTAATACTTTAAGTTCAGCTAATCTTTTTATTGTCAATCCTTTCGGGATTACATTTGGTCGAAAGTGCAAGACTAAATTTAGGAGGATCTTTTGTTGCTTCAACTTTAGATGCAGTGAAATTTTCAAATGAGAAATTTGAGGCGCGTCAGCCCAACGATCGTCTCTCTCTTCTCAAAATTCAAGGCGATCCGAGTGGATTCATTGCCTCCCAATTTACACCGGGCAAGTTGACCGTAAGAACCCGCCAGGGGTTAACCGTAGCAGCAGGGCGAAGCCTGCTCTTTGTGGGAGGCGACGTGACCTTTGAGGAGAGCCTGATTCAAATTTCTGCACCCACCGCACAACGCACGATCGACATAGGTGGACTTGCTGAAGCCGGAGAAATTTTGTTGACCCGACAGGACAATCTTTTAAATCTCAGCTATGCACAAAACTTAGTTAAATCAAACATCTTGCTCGACAATTCTCAAGTGCAAGTTTTGACGGGCAGTGGAGGAAATCTTGTAGTAAATGCTAGAAATTTGACCCTCAAAAATAATAGTGAATTGATTGTAGGAGTGATCGGCGGGGCAAATTTTCCGAATGCAAAAGCAGGTGATTTGAACTTAAACATAACAGACTCCATCTCGATTCTAAGTGGGTCAAAAGTTTCTAACGAAGTGCCTCCGATCGCTAGAGCCAAAGTCACCGCAGGCGATGTCAATATCAACACACGCAGGCTAATAGTTGAAAACTCAATTGTGCGATCGGATGTGTTTCGAGATGGCACTGCCGGAACTTTAAGAATCAACGCTTTGGAGTCGATCCAATTAGTTGGAGAGTTTCCGATCAGTCCTGTAAATCCGAATAGCGACCCCGCAAAAGTTGGCCCCGGCGGGCTTTTTGCCCAGGTTAACAAAGGCGCTACAAATAGTCAGGGTGGCACGATCGACATCAACACTCCAAAACTCATTTTGCGCGATGGCGCTAAAATTCAGACGGCTGTTTTTGGAGAAGGAAAGCGGGGGCATTGATCATTCGCGCCG
>JAAUOZ010000429.1 GCA_012034655.1 Leptolyngbyaceae cyanobacterium CSU_1_3
ATATCCGGGCTTTGCGAATTAAGCTGGAGGTAGCAAGCCCCAAACGACTGTTACACACCATTCGAGGAGTTGGCTACGTATTGCGGGAGTATGCTTAGGGGGCGTTGGTGTGAAGCACTCACCAGCAATTCCAAAATTCAAAATTTGACAACGGTGTTTCCTAAACAAGAGGATCAAGAAGCGTATCGCCCGACCGCGCAGGGTGCGTTGCTGAACAGCAAACGCACCATTTGTTGGGCATCCTAACATTAATACTTGACCTGCATTTTCTTATGCCCGACTATCGAAGACCTGGAATTGCAGGCGGCACCTACTTCATTACCCAAGTCACCTATCAACGCCAGCCTTGGCTGTGCCGTGAAATTGGTCGTCAGGCGCTACGGACAGCTATCAATCATGTTAGAGAAACTCGTCCTTTTGCAATTGACGCCTTTTGTGCTGCTACCCGATCATTTCCATTGCCTTTGGACTTTACCTCAAAACGACAGCGATTTATCCACCCGTCTGCGCCTGATCAAAACGTATGTCACGAGGCATTATGGAACTAAGTTAGGGCTTGATGTGAACATTTCAGATTCTCGCAGAAAGCGGAAAGAGTGCAATCTGTGGCAGCGTCGATTTTGGGAACATTTGATTCGAGACGAAACCGATTTTGCTCAACATTGTGATTATATTCACTCTAATCCAGGGCATCATCGCTTGTGCCAAGTTCAGACGGGATGGCAATTTTCAAGTGTGCATCGATTCATGGCTGAAGGGGTTTATCCGCCAAATTGGGGTGCATGTGCAGTTGAGTTTGGGGTAAATGAGCGATGGGAGTAATGGTGCGATCGCTGGGTCGCAACGCACCCTACAAGATCGGCGATCGCACTGCCAGAGCACCGTTTCGTGAATCCTTGGAGCAATTGAATCAGGAATTTGCCGAGTATTTAGCCACAAAATACGTTCCTAAAACAGCTCGGAAGCATACGGGTATGCCGATTCAACAACCAAGCGCGATCGCTAAAATCATCCAGAGATCGACCTCTTGAGAAATAAAAATGCAACGACCTAGGAACCGCGCGAGTCATCGACCCGCGTTTAAGATTTGCTCCGCCGTCAAGTTCAGTTGGGGAAAGGTGGGGGATAGGATGAACTGATTCCCAGTGAAGTCTGCAAATTGGTAAGCTCCATTGATTAAGCTGCCAATTTTCACCCATTGGAGATCGGGGTCGATAATCCAATACTCAGGCACGCCACGCGCCGCATACTCGGCGGGCTTTTGCTGGTAGTCACACTGGTAGTTTTCGCTAGATTCAGTACCGGGGGAAGCGACTTCGATGAGCAGCATTGGGTTGGGTTCACCCAATCGGAGGATGGATTCTTTGCGACCCTCGATTGCCAAGGCTGATGCTTCTGTATGCACAATCAAATCTGGCTCACGGGCACTCGCGTAAGCACTGGTAACTTCAACCTTTTGCTTGAACCCAATGCGGTAGGCAGGCAAGCCTAAGCGGATAAATCCTTCAAACAGAAAACCTACAATCCAAGTATTAATCGTGCTTTCTGTACCCATCTCGACTAATATCCCATCAACCAATTCGTAGCGGGTATCCGTGCCGTTGTCATAGGTCAGATACTGCTCCAGTGTTATGCGTTGTTGGGTTGTAGCGGTCATCGGTTACCTCGCCCAATGAATGCTCTCAGTTTATCAGATTGACTGTGATCTTAGCAGTACGATCGCACTCCACAAAAGTTCTGAGATGCGATCTCATAAACAATCGGACGATCGACAATCAAGCGCGCGCTGCTTTGCAGATACCGTAAGGGTCGCACAATAATCGTGCGATCGCACTTTCAGGTTCAGCGATCGCACTACTGGTCCTAAACCGCGATCGCACTCCTTCACCCCATCACCCCTCCCTCCCCTACTCCCCCTGCCTGACGAGGTATTTTCCAAGTTATCCAGCACGGCATCTGCATCAGATGGAACTTGCCACATGGTTCATAAAGATTTAGAATGAAGGCAGATTACTTCGGAGAGTGTATGGCACAATCGTTGCTACAGGCATTACTTCAACAAGCAGAGACCCTACCACCTGATGAAATGTTGGATTTGGCAAGTCAGTTGATTGATCGAGCCAAACAACGGGTTTCCGCAACGCAATCTCGCCGCAATTGGAGTGAGCTAGCAGGCATTGTAACTTATCCATTTTTGGGAGAAGATGCTCAGGTTTGGGTGTCTCGTGAACGGCAGGAAGGACAGGTGAATCGCGATCGCCTGTTGGGGAGCGATCGTGAAGATTGAGCAGGTGTTACAGGGAGTGAGTCGATTATTTCTAGATACAGCACCAGTGATTTATTATATTGAGCGCAACCCTCAGTATTGGGCAGTTGTGAGTCATGTGTTTCGTGTTGCCGATGCAGCCGGGATAACGTTCATAACGTCGCCGATTACGTTAGCAGAATGTTTGGTCATGCCTTATCGGCGTGGCTTGAGTCGATTGCAACAAGATTTTACAGAGTTGATTACAAGTGGTGAACAGACCGTGTTCGTTCCAATTTCAGCGGCAGTTGGGCAACAAGCGGCTGAGTTAAGGACAGAGTATAGTTTTACGTTGCCGGATGCATTGCAAATTGCAGTGGCTTTGACGGCAGGATGTGAGGCATTTTTGACGAATGACCACCAGTTGACAAGGGTAACGCAGTTGAGAGCATTGGTGATTGATGAGCTAACGGTATGATGCTGGATCTGTGAATCTTTCTTCACCCATCTACCCATCTACTCCCCCTGCCTGACGAGGCATTTTTCCAGGTCATCCAGGAATCAGTTCAGCAGCGATCGCGGATCTTGTAGGGTATGTTCAGGATGGCAAGTTTCAAGTGTGCATCGATTCATGGCTGAAGGGGTTTATCCGCCAAACTGGGGGACTGTGCAGTTGAGTTTGGGGTGAATCTGCGATGGGAGTAATGGTGAGATCGCTAGGTCGCAACGCACCCTACGAGATCGGCGATCGCACTACCTGAACAAGTCCATATCGCACAAACCATCCAGCGATCGACTTGACTGTGTTCTTAGTAGTACGATCGCACTCCACAAAAGTTCTGAGATGCGATCGCATAAACAATCGGGCGATCGACAATGAAGCCTGATCAATAAACCCATCCAACAACCAAGCGCGATCGCACCTCCACAAAAAGTTCTGATTGTCGATCACACAAACCAATCAAAGCGATCGACAATAGTA
>JAAUOZ010000430.1 GCA_012034655.1 Leptolyngbyaceae cyanobacterium CSU_1_3
CCCCTGCATCAGCAAAGATTTCTTAGAGCAATATCACGCAGGGCTGATCGTCACGAGTGCCTGCCTAGGTGGAGAAGTGCCCCAGGCAATTTTGCAAGGCAAACCCGAAATTGCGCGGCGCGTAGCGGAATGGTACAAAAATTTGTTTGGCGACGACTATTACCTCGAAATTCAAGATCATGGCCTGCACGAAGAGCGGATCGTCAACCCCGAAATTGTCCGCATTGCCCGTGAGCTAGACATCAAACTCATTGCCACCAACGATTCTCACTTCATCTCTTGCTACGACGTAGAAGCCCACGATGCTTTGTTGTGCATCCAAACGGGCAAGCTGATTTCTGAGGAAAAACGGCTGAGATATACGGGCACAGAGTATCTCAAGTCGGCAGAGGAGATGCGATCGCTCTTTCGCGATCACCTGCCTCAAAGCGTCGTAGATGAAGCGATCGCCAACACCCTTGAAGTGGCCGCCAAGGTTGAAGAATATCGAATCATGGATGAGCCACGGCTCCCCGATTACACCGTGCCGCCAGGGTTTACAGCCGATTCTTACCTCGAAAAGATCACCTGGGAAGGGTTGCTGAAGCGTCAGAAGCGCACCTCCCGTGAGGAGATTGATCAGACCTATACCGATCGCCTCGTCTACGAACTGAACATGATGAGTCAGATGGGCTTTTCGACCTACTTTCTCGTCGTGTGGGACTATACGAAATATGCACGAGATCACGGCATTCCGGTTGGCCCAGGTCGCGGCTCGGCTGCCGGGTCGCTAGTGGCGTTTGCCCTGGGGATCACGAATATTGATCCTGTGTTTCACGGTTTGCTGTTTGAGCGATTTTTGAATCCCGAACGCAAATCAATGCCTGATATTGATACCGACTTTTGCATCGATCGCCGCGACGAAGTGATCCAATACGTCACCCAAAAGTACGGCACAGAGAGGGTTGCCCAGATCATCACCTACAACCGCATGACCTCGAAGGCAGTTCTCAAAGACACCGCGCGAGTGTTAGATATTGCCTACGGAGATGCCGATCGCATGGCGAAACTAATCCCTGTGGTGCGCGGCAAACCCACCAAACTTAAGGTCATGATCTCCGACGAAACCCCCGCCAAGGAGTTCAAAGAAAAATACGACAAAGACGAGAAGGTGCGTCACTGGCTCGACATGGCGATTCGCATCGAAGGCATGAACAAAAGTGTGGGCATTCACGCCGCCGGAATTGTGATTTCGTCTGAGCCGCTCGATGAGATTGTGCCACTCCAGCGCAACAGTGATGGAGCCGTCTTTACCCAATATTTTATGGAAGATATTGAGTCTTTGGGACTGCTAAAAATGGACTTTTTGGGCTTAAAAAACCTGACCATGATCCAAAAAACCGTGGAGTTGGTTGAGCGAACTCACCACGTCAAAATTGACCTAGACGAATTGCCCCTCGACAATCCTGAAGTCTATAAACTCTTGGGGCGTGGCGACTTAGAAGGGATATTCCAGCTTGAATCTTCAGGAATGCGGCAGATTGTTCGCGACCTCAAGCCCGACAGCTTAGAAGACATTTCCTCGGTGCTGGCTCTCTACCGCCCGGGGCCGCTGGATGCGGGGCTAATTCCCAAGTTTATCAATCGTAAACATGGGCGCGAACGCATCGACTATGCCCACAAAATTCTTACGCCCATTCTCAACGAAACCTATGGAATTATGGTCTATCAAGAGCAAATTATGAAGATTGCTCAAGATATGGCGGGTTATTCTCTCGGTCAGGCAGACTTGTTGCGACGCGCCATGGGTAAAAAGAAAAAGTCTGAGATGGAAAAGCACCGAGAAATGTTTGTGAAAGGTGCAGGGGAACATGACGTTTCTGCTCAGATTGCCGACGCGCTGTTTGAGCAAATGGTTCAGTTTGCTGAATATTGTTTCAACAAGTCTCACTCCACTGCCTATGGGTATGTGACTTATCAAACGGCCTATCTCAAGGCTAGCTACCCCGTCGAATATATGGCGGCGCTGCTGACTTCCAATAGTGGCGATCAGGACAAAATTCAGCGCTATATTGCTTCCTGTGGGGCGATCGGCATTCCCGTCGAGCCGCCTGACGTAAACCAATCTGGCATCGACTTTACACCGACTGGGAAGAGTATTCTGTTTGGGCTAAACGCGGTGCGAAACGTGGGTATGGGGGCGATCGAGTCCATCCTGGCTGCGCGAACTGAGAAGGGCGAATTTAAGTCGCTGGCAGATTTGTGCGATCGTGTAGACTCCCGTTCTGTCAACCGTCGCGCCCTAGAATCGCTGATCTATTGCGGTGCGTTTGACAAAATTCAGCCCAACCGTCAGCAACTAATTAAAGACCTTGAACTGGTGATCGAGTGGGCCCAGTCTCGCGCCAAAGATCGAGCCAGTGGGCAGGGCAATTTGTTTGATTTGCTAGGGGGCGGCAATGTTCAGCAAGCAAGCTTTGAAACTGCACCCAAAGCGCCCTCGGTTCCCGACTACCCACAACAGGAAAAACTGCGCCTCGAAAAAGAAGTGCTGGGGTTCTACATTTCCGACCATCCCCTCAAGCAGATTCAAGAGTCAGCCAAGGTCTTAGCGCCTATCAATCTGAGCGATCTAGAACATCGATCGGAGGGTTCCAGCGTCAGTGCGATCGTCATGCTCACTGCGATCAAGCGCGTCACCACCAAAAAAGGCGATGCCATGGCGATCATCACCGTCGAAGACTTGAGCGGACATTCTGAGGCTGTGGTCTTTCCCAAAACCTTTGAGCGAGTGGGGAACTTGATCATCGAAGACGCTCGGCTGATGGTCTGGGGCAAGGTCGATCGCCGCGACGACCAAACCCAGTTCATTATCGAAGACGCAGAACCGATCGAAACCGTCCGCATGGTGATGGTCGAACTCGACCCCCACACCGCCAACGACGGGCAAGAACAATATCGCCTCAAGCAAGTTTTGCAGGGGCAGCGCGGCGACGAAAAAGGCAAGGTGTCTGTGGTGGCGATCGTCAGTGCCAACAATCGTCGTCACTTCGTCCGCTTTGGGCAACAGTTTCGCGTCCAAGACGAGCAAGCGGCAGTCAGCGCACTCAAGAGTGCAGGGTTCAATGCGCGAGTGTCAGCATTGGTGAAGGCTTGATATACTTGTCAGGGCTATAAAATTAAAGATTTTGGACGGGGGTGCCAGGGGTGGAACCCCTGGGCTGGGGGCGCCAGCCCCCACA
>JAAUOZ010000431.1 GCA_012034655.1 Leptolyngbyaceae cyanobacterium CSU_1_3
GTACTCATACCTGCGTCAGCCTGTATAGGATTTTGGTTTAGAAGGGGGTGTGGGGGCTGCGCCCCAGCCAGGGGTGGAACCCCTGCACCCCGTCCAAAATCTTTAATTTTATGCCCTGACAAAGTATAGCCCCACCGCATCCCTTCAGCAGAACCCCGCAAAACGTTTCCGTCCGTCATGCAGCCCTCCATATTCTGCCGTCAAGCCTGCTTATTCCTGTAATCATCGCCGCGCAACATGGCTCAGTCGAAAGAACCAAACGCCTATGAACAACAACTCGTTAGCCTGGGGCAGGTCTTGCAAACGCTGCGCGAAGGCAGCGACATCGAAGCATTGATCGGCACGGTGGTGTCTTATTTGCAACGTTATTTCAGTCATGATCTGATCTGGTTGGGGCTATACGATCGCGTCGATTATCGGCTGGTGGGCAAAGGTGGAACCCTCCCTCCTGGTGAAGAAGTTGCCTTTCTCAAACAGCGCTTTGCCTTGGCTCCGGGCGATTTGATGGAGCAGGTTATCATTCAGCAGCGTCCGATCGCCCTGCCCGATCTGCGAGAAGAAATTCGGTTGAGCGAATGGCGCAGGATCGCCAGAAAAAATAGCATTCAAGGCACAATGATCTTCCCGATCTCCTACCAAGATCGCTGCTTTGGCGTGGTGATGCTGGGATCGCGGCTGTGGGGAAATTTTCCTAGAACCGAAGAAAAAGCGCTGCTCTCGATGATTGTCGGTGGGTTGGCGGCGGCGCTCAACACCGTCGAAACCGAGTGGAAACGTCAGCAGGTGAAGCGCCCAGAACAGCCTTTAATCACAATTCTCGATCACCTGGTAGCCTTGCCAAACCTGGGGCAACGCCTAGAAGCCGTGGTTGAGCAGACGCACCAGTTTATTATGCCGTCGCGCACTAGCGTCTACTGGTTTGAGCGACAACGGCGCTATTTTTGGCGCAGAGTCACCAACCTCAAACCTACCAATCGAGCGATCGATGACAATCAGCCCGCTTCTGGAATCACCGTTCAAGAAATGAGCAGTTTCTATCAGGCGTTGGCTTCTGATCAAATAGTGTTGATCGGAGAAGCACGCAGTTCGCTGAGGGCAGATACGACCAGTCGATTGATGCAGCAAATTCGCGCCCGATCGCTGATGGCCGCTCCCATTCTCTACCAAAACGAACTGCTGGGTTTTCTGGCGGCGGAAGGCAACGAAGCCCGAATCTGGCAAGAAGAAGAGAGAAACTACCTGCGGGCCGCCGCTCAACTGATCGCCCTAGTGACCCCCCTAGAGAATCTTGAGTCCATCATCGAACAGACCAAGCTTGATCAGTCCCTTACGGCCAAAATTGCCCACGCTATCTATAGCAACGACGACTGGAAAGTTACCCTCAAAAACACCGCCGAACTGCTCGGCAAACGCCTGAAAACCGATCGCTTCGTCGTCGTGATGTATGACCCCGACCCAGAACAATTTGAAGTCTGCTACCAAAACCATCCCAATAATCGCCGATCGTTGCCCAATGCCCTGGCCCATTTGATGCCGATCGATTGGCAAATGCTAGAACGAAGCCGAGGGGCGATCGCCATCGAAAATCTGGAAGACGATCTGCGGCTAGGAGCCTGGCGAGACTTGCTGTTAGAACTGGGCATTCGTTCTCTGCTGGTTTGCAACACGTCCGTAGGGCAACCCCTCCAGGGTTTGATGCTGGTCTGTCACGAAGCACCGCGATCGTGGGGTCTGCCAGAATGCGATCTAACTCAAGTGGTCGCACAGCAGATCGGGCTAATCTTGCGCCAATGGCAGCTTCAAAAGCAGAACGACCATCAGCAAAAGATGTATCAGACGATTCAGTGGGGGTTGGCAGCGATTCAGCAAACCCAGCAATTGGAACTGTTGGAGCGATCGGCCCTGCAATATATCGCTCAAATTTTGCAAGCCCCCATGGCTGCCCTGGTGTCGTGGTCTCCAGGGCGGCGATCGGGGCGGCTGGTGCAGTCGGGGGAGATCGATCATCGGTTTACGTTTAGCCCTGTGCTCAAGGTGTCAATTTTCACAGATGCGCTGGTGCATCGGGCGATCGAACACAACGGCTTGTTAGCGCTGTCGATCGATGAAGTGCCCGTCGAAAGCCGCCAATGGCTGAACGCCCCAGGAATTGGGCAGTTGTTGATCATGGCTCTACGAACGGCTCCAGAACACGAACCTACGGGCATGTTGTTGATTGCAGACACTCTAGAGCGGCGCTGGAACGAAGGCCACTTTGCGGCTCTCAATACCCTGGTCAGCCAGTTTGCCTGGTCGCGGCGCTATTTGATGCTGTCTGACACCCTCAAGTCGCAGCGCGAAAAGCTGGAACGCCTCAGTTGGTATAAACAACGCCGCCTAGAGGAAATGTATCGCTCCGTCAAAATAGGAATCAACCGACTGGGCGAAGTGGCGCTCTCCAGCAAAAAAGATGCCCTCTTGATGACTCGCCAACAGCAAATTTTGCGCCAGCTAAACGATTCGATCGCACCCCTCCAGCAGGTCATTCGCGAAGAGCAGTGGCAATTGCAGGTGAAAGCTGATACCGTACCCCTGGTCAGTCTGTTGCGTCGGGCCCTCGATCGTGTAGACAATCTGATTAAACAGCGACAACTCTGGTCACAGGTACACAACGAGACAAACCCCATTCTCACAGGCGATATCGCCAAGTTTGAACTGGTGCTTTACGAACTATTGCTGACGGCCTGCCAGCGATCGCACCCTGGCGGACGGATCGATCTCTGGTGTCGTCAGCTTGACCAGGGCTGGGTAGAACTGTCGATTACCGATGACGGGGCGATCGAACCCCGCCTGATCGAAGACCTGGAAACCGGAAGAGCCGTTGACCTGCTCGCCCCCTCGATGGTAGACAAACCCCCTGGTCTACATCTCGCCATCTGTCAATCGCTGATGAAACAGATGGGAGCAGAATTTAACCTCTACAAACTAGAAGATGGGCGAATTATGAGCCGATTGGTTCTACCGTTGGGTCAGTAGACAGGAGATTTTCTAAATAAGCTCGCCAGAATGTAAGTTCCAGATACAATGAGGGTCACTCTTGCCAAACCCAGACCAAACTCTGGGCAAGAGGGGCAGGGTTCGTTTTGACTCTGTTAACTATACTGCGTCAGCCTATAGATTTTGGTTTAGAAGGGGTGTGGGGGCGCAGCCCCCAGCCAGGTTCCACCCCCGTGCCACCCCG
>JAAUOZ010000005.1 GCA_012034655.1 Leptolyngbyaceae cyanobacterium CSU_1_3
CTCTTTCTTTACCTCAATTATTTGCTGCTTTGCCAGTTCAAGATCAGCAGGAAGAAGCATTTCATCAGGCTCATAGTGAGACACGATACTGTCAGAGTCATAACTTTGCTGACCTGAACCATCTACGACCAGCCATGTAGTCTCTATTTTTCCAAATGAGAATGTTCCTGCATCTTGCAACATAGACTGCTTCCTTAAGAGAACCGTGACGAGTCTTGCCGTTGTATTGTACTAGCACAATGCTTCTGGAGACTAGGGCAATGAACAGTAAAGCCAATTTATTGTTTCCTAGTCTCCAAGCCATATAGAGTCTCGTACACCTGACTTTAGTAAAGTCACGCTATTTGTGGTAGTTCAAATAACCGTGTAATAGTGAGCAGGATCGGCAGAATGGCGTTTGCCTGCACAGCACCTTGCTTTATCAACATTTCCAAATCCACCAGTTTGGTTACTGCCTGAATCAAGGTTCTGAGGGGCATGGTTGCGACCTCTTGCCGCAAATAGTAAAGCCGATTGGGATTCCCCACGTTGCACAATTGAGCAATTTCAGTGTTGTTCTGAATACCTCTCACAAGCGCACTTTTAACCCATAGCCAAGTTCTAAACTGGGTCAGTAGAGTCGCAACCATCACCAGCATTGGCTCAGAGCGAGCCAGCAATTCGTCGATCAGACGCACCACTGCTTCACTTTCCCCGTTGCGAACCGCCTCCGCTAGTTGCAGATTGCTCTGAGTCTGGAAAGGAATCAGGCTTTGTACTTCAGCAAGACCGACGAGCTGACCATTCGTATAGATTGTCAGTTTACGGAGTTCTGAAACAGCGCGGGTCATATCATTGCCGATCGCCTCTGCCAGATATTCAATGACATCTTTAGGCAGTCGGAGTTTCATCTGCTTTGCTTGGGTGGCGATTGCCTCTGCAATCAAATCTGTACGCCAGGGAGGAATTAATGAAAGCTCGAAACACTGACCATACTTGATCAAATGCTTGTAGATCTTCAGGCGCTTGTCCACGTTTGTTGCCAGAAAGACAACCATTGTGGCATCCGGTATTTGAGCAAGTTGCTGCAAACTTTCTAACTGGGTATCACCCCATTGCTTCAGATTGCAGTCTTCTACGACCACAAGCCGTTTACCACCACTGAGCGAGGGTGTTCGTGCTGCACTCATTGCCTGTTCCAAAGCACTGGATGGGAAGCGATGATAGCAAAGCTCTAACCACTGCGAGTCAAGTTCTGCTTTGTATTGCTCCAGTTTTTGTCGGATGGCAAATTGATCGTCTCCAGCCAACAGAATAATCATCCTGTCCTCCCATTCTTGCCAGCTGTGAGTATTCTGATTAATACGGTCATCGGCTTCGGGCTATGGGTAACTCGCTGAAGCATTCGAGCGATCGCCTGTTGATTCGCTTCAAATTTCGCAAACGAGGCAGGGGCAACCTCCAGGATTGCCTTCGTTCCTTGTAGCTTGGTCAAGCGTCCCTGAGTCAACAGCTTTTGAGTTCCTGGTTTAGCCGAGGCTACAACTTTTTGCCAGAGAGCTTCTAAATCAGTAGGTTTGTGAGCTGTGGTTGTCGAAGCTGTCTCAGAAATTGCTTTACGGCTGTGCCCATTTTTGCCTACTGCCTGCTTCATATCTGGAGAGCTGAAGGGGGTCGATCTCAACATCGGCATCAAGTTCAGCAGACATGTTTCTAGCCAAACGGCGGCATTGGTTGTATTGCGAAGATAGCTCTCTGCTTTCTGTAATTGAGCCAGAGATTGATTGAGTGTGTCGAAATCCCAGTGAGTCAAAATTGTCTTCAATTGGCTATAGTTGACAGAGCTGGTAAGCAGATCTGTTGCTTGGGGAGCTGCTTTGAGAATGAGCAGATCTCGGTAGGTTTGGAGCAAGCTGCTGAGAACCAGTTTGGGCGTTTTGCCAGAATCGACCAGTGTTCGAGCTGATTGAAGAAGTTGAAACGTATCGTTCGTGGCAATCGCCTCCAGCACTATCAGCAGGTCTGTCGCCGTAACACCACCCGTCATTTCGATCACATGATTCGCTGTAACCGCTTCACCTAGCAGGCTCACCTGACCCAAAAGCTGAAGGGCATCCCGTAAGCCTCCCTCTACAAAACGGGCGATCGCCATCAAAGCCTCATCACTGACAGCGATCGCTTCGGCATCCGCAATCTCCTGAAGGTGCTGGGCGATCGTCTGGAGCGACAGCGCCCGAAAATGAAACACCTGACAGCGGCTCACAATCGTCGGCAGTACCTTATGCACTTCTGTTGTACAGAGAATGAAGACTACATGGGGTGGTGGCTCTTCAATGCACTTCAACAGGGCGTTTTGGGACTGGGTAGTTAATTGATGGCATTCATCCAGAATAAAAATTCGGTAGCGTCCCTGCACAGGTGCAAGGCTGCTGCGTTCAATCAAAGCACGGGCATCATCCACCCCATTGTTAGAAGCGGCATCAATCTCACTTACATCCAGGCTATTGCTGGTTTCAATCGATCGGCAAGATTGGCAGGTGCCGCAAGGTTCATCAGTAGGGCCATCAAAGCTCAGACAATTGAGCGACTTGGCAAAGATCCGCGCAGTAGAGGTTTTACCAGTGCCTCTAGAACCTGTGAAAAGATACGCCGGGGCTATGTGCATTCGGTCGATGGCATTGGTCAAAGCGGTTTGGACGTAGGGTTGTCCAACCAGTTCTGCCAGGATTTTAGGGCGATATTTTTGGTGTAAGGCGTTGGTCGGCATGGTGATATGAGTTTAATCATCATGGCGATCGCCCCTAATCAGGGGCAGTAATCTCAGAGTAAGGAGCTGTAAATGACTGATATCTCACATTCATTCTTTTAGTTACTTAACAAGCGCAATCCACTCAGGATGACCAGAACTGTAGATCCCTCATGTCCAACCACACCAAGTGGTAATGTGATGTTGCCAATGAAATTAGCAATGATCAGGAGCAAAATAAAACTGAGTGCAAACGCAATGTTTTGTTTAACAACGGTTTGAGAACGTTGTCCTAGACGAATGGCAGTTGCAATTTTCTCCAATCGATCAGTCATCAACACAATATCTGCCGTTTCCAGTGCCACATCACTTCCAGCGGCTCCCATTGCGATGCCGACGGTGGCTTGAGCCAATGCAGGTGCATCATTAATACCATCTCCAACCATTGCAACGGTTTGGTATTTCTGCTGGAGTTGTTGAATAATCTGAAGCTTTTCCTCTGGTAGCAATTCTGCATAAACCCGGTCAATCCCAATCGATCGCGCCACACTGTTTGCTGTTTGTTGATTGTCACCTGTGAGCATGACGATCGCCTCAATTCCCAGGCGTTTCAGTTGAGCGATCGCGGCGGTTGCTTCGGGTCGAAGGGTATCGGCGATCGCAATTAATCCAACCACGTTGCCTGCTTCAGCTACCCAAACTACTGTCTTACCATCTTGTTCCAGTTGATTGGTATGTGTCAGCAAATTCGTTGGACTGGATTGCACGCTCGATTGCACAAACGGCGCTTTCCCTACACAAACGGGAATTCCTCCCTTCAAGCCCGTAATTCCCTGCCCTGGCTGTGCCTGAACAGAGTTCACGGATGCATCTGTTGTAGGAAAAGCATTTGTTGTATACTGACAAATTGCCTGCCCAATGGGATGTTCTGAATAGGCTTCGAGTGCAGCCGCGAGATTTACCACATCGGCTTCGGTGTATCCCTCTGCTGGAATGACTTTATAGACCTGGGGTTTTCCAGTGGTCAACGTTCCCGTCTTATCGAAGGCGATTGCCCTGACCTTACCAATCAATTCCAACTGGGCACCGCTTTTAAATAAAATGCCCTGTCGTGCTCCATTGGCAATACCCGATAGCAGCGTGGGCATAATGGCTGCCACCAGAGCGCAGGGGGAGGCTACGACCAGAAAGATTAGGGTGCGATAGATGGTTGTTTCCCAACTCCATCCCCAGAGGAACGGGGGCAGAATTGCCAACAGAATCCCCACCAAAACAACAACACGGGCATAGCCGCGCTCAAAGCGTTCAACGAATTGCTGCGATTTTGGCTTCTCGGTTTGTGCCTGCTCCACGACGCGAATGATTCGTTGCAGTAAGCTACTTTCGGGTGGTTGATGCACTTTCAGCAGTAAGGCTCCATAGCCATTTAAGGTGCCAGCAAAGACCTCATCCCCGATCGTTTTCTCAACAGGAAGCGATTCTCCCGTAATCGCAGCTTCATTGAGAGCAGTCTCTCCCTCCACAATCACCGCATCGGTTGGAATCAGTTCTCCTGGCTTGACCCGAATGCGATCGCCCACCTGTAAATCTGAGATTGGCAGGGTTCGTTCTTGCCCGTCAACGACCACTCGTGCGGTATCTGCCGTCAAGCTCATCAAGCCACGGATACTCCGCTCTGTCCGTTGCATGGCATAGCCTTCCAACGCTCCACTGATGGCAAAAATCAGGATCAGAATCGCTCCATCCACAATCAGGTAATACTCCCGCCGCCACAGTCCCAGGAACGCGGCTCCGAGGGCTGCCACAATCATCAACAAATCCACATCCAGTTCTTTTTCCTGGAGTAAGGTAGTCAATCCTTCACGGGCGCTTTCAAAC
This sequence comes from Leptolyngbyaceae cyanobacterium CSU_1_3, assembly GCA_012034655.1. Classification (GTDB taxonomy): domain Bacteria; phylum Cyanobacteriota; class Cyanobacteriia; order Leptolyngbyales; family Leptolyngbyaceae; genus JAAUOZ01. Next base: position 4,604 of record JAAUOZ010000005.1, read on the forward strand.
CCGCCAATAACGTAGGCAGCAGGCAGAAGGAACAATGCCAACCCCAGCCAGTTGAACTGCAAGGCACTCCAACCCAGCAGCACTAAAATTCCACAAAGCAATGCTGCCAGGACATCCGGATGATCGGTGGCAACGCGAGTCAGACGAGCAGGGTAGAGCATGGGCAGAATCAAAAACACCTGCTCTCAGGCTAAACCTTGACATCAGTGTTAATGTCAAGCTTGTAGGCTCTTTCTAATGGAAATGATGCAGGCACTGACAATAAAAGAACTCACGGTTGCGGTTGGGGGCCGGATTACCCCTCGGATGGTGCGGCATTACCACCAGTTGGGTCTGTTGCCGCCACCTGTGCGATCGCCCGGAAACTATCGGCTCTATGCTGAATCGGATGTGCAACGACTGAAGCGCATTGTTGCTCTAAAACAACAAGGGTTTCAACTGGCTCATATCCAAAAATTGCTGGAAACGGATGCCAGTCATGATGCGCCAGAATCACTGCTATCTCAGCTACAGCAGCAGTATCAAGTGGTAGTCGGGCAAATCACTCAACTCCGACACACGGCATCTGCCCTGGAACGATTGCTGGGGCGCGATCGCTCCTGTCAGGCAACCCAGGCGGAAGTCCTGGCACGGTTGAAACAGCTAGAGGTGCAGACTCAAATGCACCTTAATGGCTTTGAGGAATTGTGGGATGAACTGGATGCTGACGTTCATGCTCACCCTGAATCCTTTCAAGAATCGCTGCAATGGTTGTTGCCGGATTTGGGCGATCGCTCTGAGATTGAGGTGGATCTGCTCTCCCAGTTGGTGCTGGCGTGTGGAGATGTGAGTCTGGTGCCGTTCGTCCGAGTGGGGAAAGGGGCGATCGCTGCCAGTCGAGAGGCACTTAAAGCAGGCTGTTTGATTATGACGGATGTACCAATGGTGGCGGCAGCACTGGATCACACTCGTTTGCGGCATCTGGGATGTGAGGTGACTACCCTGATCAATGATCCTCATGTTGCAACCGCACCCGATGCAGAGCGAGCCTTTTAGCAGTATCAGGACTGGAAGAAGCCATTGAGCAAGTGTCCTGATGGATGCATTCTGGTGATCGGCTATGCCCCCTCCATTCTGTTAGCCGTGTGTCAGGCAATTCAGCAACAAGCCCTTCAGCCTGCCCTGGTGATCGGGATGCCGATCGGTTTTAGTCATGCACCAATTGCCAAACGTCAACTGATGCGATCGGGAGTGCCTTTTATTACGATCGAAGGGGCGTTGGGTGGCGGGCTGCTGGCAGCGACAGCACTGAATGCGTTAGCTGAGTCGCTCATTGCCAAGCCCGATTGCCACTGCTATCTGACAACCTGATATGTGCTTAGAAAACGGGGAACTGCCCTTGCAGGAGTTGATCCACTTTGGTGCAACGGGCACAGGAACACCCCGTTGGCAGCAAGGGGCGATCGGAGGGCGATACAACAGAAACAGAAACGGCGTGATGATCGGTTGTAGCCCCTACTGAGCCGAGTTGCAACAGGTTAGCAGGCGTGCTGGCTTCAGCCGGATTGCTGACCATCACTAAAGCAGCCAGGATAGCAGGGCACGAAACGAGGGTCAGTTTGGTTAAGTTCATTGTTTTTCTGCCAGTACTTAACCACCCAATTTAGCCATTGTTCATGAAACTGTCATTAAAACCCACGCAACGTAGCGCAGCTTCTCCAGTTGTGAAGATTTTCAGCACCCAATACATGAATCACTGTTCATATATTAATATGAGTCAGAAGCTTGTTTAGGAGAACCCCTATGACTACAGTGACTCAAATGAAGTGTGCTTGCCCGGATTGCCTGTGTATCGTGAATTTGAGCGATGCAGTGATGAAAGATGACAAAGCCTATTGTGGCGAAGCTTGTGCCAATGGACATCCCCAAGGATCAGGTTGTGGACATACAGGCTGTGGTTGTCATTCCTGAATATCGCTAACCCCTTTCCTTCATGTCTGATTTGCCTGCTCAACCTAGTTCTGAGATGCCTAAAGATGGGGAAGATTTTTGTTGTGATCTTCCCCATGACCATTCTGCTGACTCAACCCAACGGTTGCAGCAACCACCCCTGAGCAGTGAGAAAGCCCAGCGGATGGCAGAATTTCTAGGGTTTCTTGCCGATCCCAATCGGTTGCGAATTTTGTCAATCCTGGCAAAACAGGAGATGTGTGTGGGCGATTTGGCAACGGCTGTGGACATGAATGAATCAGCCGTATCTCACCAGTTAAGAACCTTACGAACGATTCGCCTGGTGAGTTCTCGCAAGCAAGGACGGCATGTGTTTTACCGCTTGCAGGATGATCATGTCTTTGCGTTCTATCAGGCGGTGGTGGAGCATTTAGATGAGCCTGATACGTGAAGGGCTTACTATTTGCCAAATCTCTGACCGCATAGACTCTGTAACCCGATGACTAACGCTGAAATCTCATCATCCATGTAATGGTATTGTCAGTATCGGTAACGCGATCGGAAGTAACCAAATCCAAAGCTGATATTGACTTTGAGTAATTTCTGGCTGAGTCAGGAGAAAGTCAATTCGTTCTTCTAATCGAGTGGCAGAAGTTGTGTCATAAAATGCAGCACAGTGATGATGTTGTGCAGAGGTCGATCGCACGACGAGTAAAAGAGCCTCTGCCAATGTCAACGCATCGACCCGTTGTGCTGCCCATTGATCGGCTCGTAACTCCCGTAGCAGTAACAACTCCTGCCAGAGAGATTCCGTTTTAGGAAGCCAAAAGGTTAATCGTCGAATCCAGTTGAGCCAGAAGAAAAAGCAGGTATCGCAGTAGTATCTATGCGCTTCTTCATGACTCAAGACTGCTTCCAGTTGCTCTGCACTCAGAGCTTCCAATAATCCTCGACTCACCACTAACTCTGATTTCCAAATCCCTACTTGAGCAGCGAACAAATCAGGAGTCTCTAACACTCGTCCTGTTCTGCCTGAAACTGCTGATGATGGCAGGGAACGAATTGGCTGAAGCGATCGCCACTGTTGCCCAAACAAATAAGCAAGCAATACCCCTGTAAATCCAAGAAATCCTAACGCAACGTGGCATCCCACCCATCCCACAGAATGCCTGAGCATGGTGCCGTGATGCCCCATACCCAGAACTGTCATACTGGTTGTCAGCAATAGAATGGGTGGTAACAGAAATGCCCCTAACGTTCGCTGCCACCGATCAGCCCAAGTACCTGAAGATCGGAACCAGGAAAGCCGGATGAATGCTGCCACTGCCACCGCCATCAACAGAATGCCTAAGTGCATCACTGCTCCTCCCTGGCTTGCCGTGCAGCACGAATCCGTTGGGCGATCGCCTCTAGTTGGTCTAAGCTAGCGGCATCTAAACTGTCTGCAAATGCGGCAACCATATCGGGATTGCTTACCGCTAAAAACTGGTTTAGCTGGTTGTGAGCTTGCAGTACTTTAGCTTCTTCTTGAGAAATCCGAGGTTGCCACTGAAAGGCTTTTTCCTGCTTATGGCACATCACCCAACCCTTCTTTGCCAGACGATTGAGAACGGTTGTCACCGAGGCTTGAGCGAGTTCGCGATCGGGGTCAGATAGGATGCGATCGTGGATCTCTTTAACCGTTGCCGATTCAAATTCCCAAAGGATTTCCAGGATCTCACTCTCTAGCGGACCTAATGAGAGTTGCTTGGGACGGTAGTCTGGCAGAGGTGACATGGGTGATGAGCACTCAAAATTGAAATTAGTGTACACCACAGGTCAGAGTTCATGCTTTGTAATGTTTGACAGATGGTCTTATTAAAAAGCTGTGACCTTTGACGAAGCGTCTTTTGACAGCGATCAATCAAATGATCAGGATGGTGAACAGACCGTTGATCTGAGAAGAGGAGCCTGCACTTGAAACGAATTCTGTTGACCGTTTTACTGATTGCCACAGTTCTATTTAGCTTTACCCCCTCTGTTCTCGCGGCTGACCTGGACAACGGAGCTAAGGTATTTGGGGCGAACTGTGCCTCCTGCCACATGAATGGGCGAAATATGGTAAATCCTGCCAAAACGCTCCAGAAGGCAGATTTAGAGAAATACGAGATGGCTTCGATCGAAGCCATTCAAATCAAGTTCAAAATGGTAAAAATGCAATGCCTGCATTCAAGGGACGTTTGAATGATTCCCAGATTGAAGACGTTGCTGCTTATGTGCTAGACCAAGCCGAGCAAGGCTGGAAGTCGTAGTTAGTCGGTTGCTCTACAGTTTTGCGAGTAGAGCAACATACCAACATTAAATCAAACTACACTTATGTCTCATCTTCAGAAGTTGCTCACCAGTTTTTGCATTGTCGCTATCCTCATCCTGTCTCTAGAGTTGCCCACGGCTTGGGCAGAGCCAGTAGAACAATTAGTGTCTCCATCCCAGGCGGTGTTTCAAACAGGAATCGCAGCATTTCACAACGAAAATTATCAACGGGCTACTGAAGCCTTTACACAAGTCATTCAACAACAACCCGATTTTGCACCTGCTTATAGCAACCGTTGCTTAACGCATCTAGTTCTCAACCAATACCAACAAGCGATCGCCGACTGTACTCAAGGGCTACAACTGGACCCAACTCATGCCGAATTTTATCTCAATCGAGGACTGGCTTATGATCGGTTGGGCGAGTATCAGAACGCCGTAGCAGACTACAATCAACTGCTTCAACTTCAGCCTCACGATTACCGGGCTTACTACAACCGGGGATTAGCACAGGTCGCGCTAGGGGAGAAGATTGCTGCCCTTGCAGACTATAACCAATCGCTTCAATACACTCCTTCGTCATCCACCTTGCAGCGTGCTGATATTTTGAATGACCGGGGCGTAGTGTACTTGCAGCTTCAAGAACCCCAACACGCGATCGCCGATTTTACTCAAGCGATTAGTCTCAATGCAAACGATGCAAAAGCCTATTTTAATCGGGCTTGTGCTTGTCATCATGAAGGCGACTTTTTGGCAGCACTGCATGATTTTGATCAGGTTCTAGCGTTAAGCCCGAATCATGCTCAAACCTATTTCAACCGAGGCGTGATGCACTATCAAATGGGAAATGTTGGAGAGGCGATCGCAGATCTTCAGCAAGCCGCCCAATGTTTTCATGAACAGGGCGAAACGATCGCTTATCAGAATACGCTGCATGTTTTGGAACAAATGCAGACAACTCCTTCAGCGTTTGCTTGAGTCGCTGCAATCTAAAGGTTTGTAACAGTTTGACAGCCTGTCTTTTGACAGTGTTCTCAGGTGTGAGGCATAGTCATCACGCCTCTGTTTTTGACACAAAACCATCAAGATGAGTGAATCGGCAACCGCTTTCAATCAGACCTCAACCACCCAATCTCCGGGTAATCGCTTTTACCGTACTGTTTGGCGATGGCACTTCTATGCCGGGTTGTTTGTCATTCCCTTCATGCTCATTCTGGCAGCAACAGGGATTATCTATCTCTTCAAGCCGCAGTTAGATGCTGCTATGTATCACAATCTGATGTTTGTGCAGCCTGGAATAACTGCGCTACCTTACACAGAGCAGGTACAGTCTGCTCAGAATGTTTATCCTGATGCAACCGTAACGCAAATTACGCCCAATGTTGCCCCCGATCGCAGTACCGAAGTGTCAATTGCAACGGCAAATGAGCGTAACCTGATGGTCTTTGTGAATCCCTACAACGGTCAGGTGTTGGGCGATCGCGATGAGGATAATAACCTCCAGGCGATCGCCAGAAAGATTCATGGCGAGTTGCTGATCGGCAAAGTTGGAGATTATTTGGTTGAACTGGCTGCCTGCTGGGGGTTGGTGCTGCTCATTTCGGGACTTTACCTGTGGTTACCCCATAACAGGTTCTCAGTCTTAGGCACTCTCGTTCCCCGACTCTGGAGCAAAAATCAACGGATATTCTGGCGAGACTTACACGCGGTTCCCGGATTTTATGGCATTCTCCTGATTGGCTTTTTGATTCTCACAGGTTTGCCCTGGAGTGGCTTTTGGGGAGATACCTTTGCTCAAGTATGGGGCAGATTTCCAGCCCAGATGTGGGATGACGTTCCTCAATCAACGGTTTTGACTGGCTCACTGAATCAACGTGGACAGGTTGTGCCCTGGGCGGTGCAACAGCTACCCATGCCTCAATCTACAGCATCCAGTCATAGCAACCACTCCGGTCATAGCGATACCAGTTCTACGGCTCAAGCAGGTGTTGCTCCCAGTACGACTGTGGATCTCAACTCTGTGATTGCCCTAGCTCAGTCGAAAGGTGCGCCTCCTGGCTTCACTGTAACGCCACCGGAGGGAGAAGCCGGGGTCTATACCGTTGCGGCATTCCCGAATGATCCGACTCAGGAGGTGACGATGCACATTGACCAGTACAGCGGCAAAGTGCTGGCAGATGTCCGTTGGAACGATTATGGTCTGGTTCCCAAAGCTGTGGAGATGGGCGTTGCTATCCACATGGGGAAATATTTTGGACTGCCAAACCAATTGCTGATGCTGCTGGCAGCGTTAATTGCAATGTTGCTTTCTATTACGGGAGCCGTGATGTGGTGGCAACGTCGCCCTAAAGAATCGGGATGGATTGGCGCTCCAGCGATGCCGCCCTATGTGCAAAACTGGCGAGTGCCACTGGCGATCGTTGCCGTTTTGGGACTGGCATTTCCATTAGTCGGTCTTTCATTAGTGATTGTGCTATTGCTGGACTATTTTGTGTTGTCCCGCATTCCCGCCCTCAAGCGAATTTTTAACTGAGTTGAGTTCAATGAATGAAACGTTAAAGAAACGGAAAAAAGTATCGGTGGGAATTGGCGCTCATGGAGTAGTTGCGATCGGGGTGTCTGCACACGGAGTTGTGGCGATCGGGGTTGTCACACATGGCATTGTCTCGATCGGGCTTGTCTCAATGGGGATATTCTCCTTTGGCTTGGTCTCGATGGGGCTTCTAAGCTCAGGATTGGTGACGATGGGGTTGGCGGCGTTTGGTCAACACAGTATGGGATTGGTGCAACCCGCTCAGAACCAGCACGATACTCATCATCACCATTCGCCATGAATGTACCAGGCAAGAAAGTTAAGCATTGGAATGGCAATTCGTAAGTTTCTTGCCTGAACTGTGTTAACTAACGCACTGCCAACAAAATCCGATCGTCAAATCGCTGCCAAATGGTACTGACTTCTCGAAAGCCTGCCTCTTGCAGGGCTGCCTCATGAATCACCAGCGTTGGCTCATGCTCAGTAAATCGAGGTTGAAAGCGTCGATGTCTTTCGCTTAGCAACGCTTTGAGATCTGCTTCTTGCTAGATCGCCTGCCACCACTGCTGCCAATCTTCTTGCTTGCTCACCGAAAATGCCTGCTCCTCCTGCTGTGCTTGCACTGCCTTTGCTAAACGTTGAATTGTGCCTAAGTGTGGTGGAAAGTAGAGATGATCGCCGTTGAGGAACACACCACCCGGACGGATAACCTGACCAAGTTTCTGATAAAGATGCACCAGTCGATCGATCGGCAACCAGTGCAGTGCGGTTGTCGTCAAAACGGCATCAACCTGAGTGTCTCCCATTTGTTCTAACCAGTCATCCTGCGTTAAATCCGCCTCGATCCAACGCAGCCGATCGCCCATTGACCCTAATACACCCTGACCGATCGCCAGCAAAACCGGATCATAATCAATGGCAACACAGTTGGCTTGCGGAAAGCGGTTCAGTAAACGCTGGCTGATTGCACCGGGACCACAAGCCAGATCAATGGCGGTGAACGATGTGGGCAACAGGTGAGCGATCGCATCCAGCATGATTTGAAACCGCTCTTCTCGATAGGGAAGATAGCCGCTTTGTTGAGCATCCCAACGCTCAAGCCATTGGTGCCAGTTGATTTTCAGTAGATTGTTTGTCATGGTTTTGTAGCGTAAATGAAGGATTTGCGATCGCGGGGATGGACAGGTAATTGAGCGGCGATTAACTGTCGGGAATAGGGATGCTGTAGTTTGCTCAAATCCAGGGAATCAATTGATTCCACGATTGCTCCTTTGTGCATGATGACGAATCGATCGGCAAGGTAAGCCACGGCAGCCAGATCATGGGTAATGAACAGGTAAGACAGGTGAAATTGTTGCTTCAGATCGAGCAGTAGATCAAGAATTTGAGCCTGAATGGTCATGTCCAGGTTAGAGACAGGCTCATCCAACACAACCAGTTTTGGCTTGAGGGCGATCGCCCGTGCAATCGTGACGCGCTGCAACTGCCCGCCGCTAAACTGATGAGGATATTTATCCGCATCCGCCGCAGCTAAACCGACGGTTTCCAGGAGTTGAATGGTGAGATCCGTTACCTCGGTAGCCGTCAGATTCAAGTAGTTGCGGATGGGTTCACTGATAATCTCCCTGACATTGAATCGCGGATTCACAGCATTAAAGCTATCTTGAAAAACCACCTGCATGTCGCGCCGCAGCGATCGCAGTTTCTGTGATTTTAGCTGGCTCAGTTCTTGTCCCTGAAACCAGATCTCACCGCGATCGGGCTTTTCTAAGCCCAGCACTATTCGTCCTAACGTGCTTTTTCCGGCACCACTTTCCCCCACCACGCCCAAACAGCTTCCAGGGGTAAGATCGATCGAAACATCCTGCAACGCCGGAATACGCTGTGTTTTGCCGCTCCAGCCCAACCGCAACTGATAGGTTTTAGAAACGTGCTGCACCGATAGTAAGGTCATCGTCTTGCTTCCAGGTGAGGGGTTAGCCGAGAGGCAAGCAGCGATCGCGTGTAGGGATGTTGAGGCTGGTCAAATAACTGCTCGACGCTGGTTTGCTCGACAAACTCACCGTTCCGCATCACAGCAACGCGATCGGCGAGTTGAGCAATCACCCCCAGGTCATGGGTAATTAACAGCAGAGCACAATTGGTTTGCTGTTGCAGTTGCTTGATCAGTCCCAGAATTTGCATTTGGGTAATCACATCTAATGCGGTTGTCGGTTCATCAGCAATCAAGACTTGCGGCTGTAAAGAGAGTGCGATCGCAATCATCACCCGTTGCAGCATGCCACCACTCAGTTGAAACGGAAATTGACGCAGTATTCGGTGTGGATCGGTTAAACCCACAGCGTTTAGATGTTCAGTGGCGATCGCACGAGCCGCAGTATCTGTGAGTGAGCGGTGCGATCGCAGGGTTTCGATGAATTGTCGCTGAATGGTGGCGATCGGGTTGAAGAAACTGACCGGATTTTGCAGAATCATGCCGATTTTGGGTCCCCGAATCTGGCGCAACTCAGCCTGATTTAGCCCGATTAATTCCTGTCCTGCAATCTGAACACTACCTTGAACCGTTGTTCCTTTCAACAATCCCAGAATCGATAGACAGGTGACACTTTTACCGCTGCCGCTTTCGCCAATGATGCCCAAAACGTTGCCCGGTTGCAGTTGAAAGCTGACATTTCGGACGATCGATTTCGCCGCAAATGCAACCTGCAAATTATCAACAGTCAGAACAGGATCAACCATTTTGCAACTTCGCTTTCAACGTTTCAGATCGCACTTGCTTTTCCATGCGTGGATCAAGCACATCCCGCAGTCTAAGTACCGGACAAAAGCTTGCAAAAGGATGCCAGGAGGGGTTTCATGAGAATTACCACATTCTGTACCATGAGACCCCATGCATCAGATTACTCTAATCCGCAAAACTTTGCAGCCCCATCTCCCTGACTGGCACGGGGCACGCATCACCTTCCTGGCTCTGTTCTTGGTCGCCCTATTTCGCGTCAAAACCGTTGACCTGTCTCAACTGGCCACCGGCTTCATGGGCAACGCTAAAACTGAATCCAATTACAAACGCTTGCAACGCTTCTTCACAGGCTTTGAACTCAACTACTTCAGTGTCTCCAAACTAGTGGTCAACTTGATGCAGATTCCGCAACCCTGGGTGCTCTCAGTTGACCGCACTAGTTGGGAGTTTGGCAACTGTTGTCACAACATCTTGACACTAGGGATTGTCCACAACGGCATTGCTTTGCCACTGTTTTGGTGGATGCTGGGCAAAAAAGGCAACTCCAACACGGATGAGCGCATCGACTTGCTTGGTGAGTTCTTCTGTGTTTTTCCATCTGCCAAGGTCGCCTATCTCACAGCAGACCGAGAGTTCTTGGGCAAAGAGTGGTTTGAGTACCTGATTGATCATGCAAATTTGCGTTTCGCATCCGATTCGCCATAGTGACAAACTCGATGATGGACAGCAATGTCTAAGTGCGAAAGTGGTCTTTAGCGCCCTGCAACCTAATCAGCAGCAGGTACTGAGCCGACGGCGGAGGTTGTGGGGGCATTGGCTGTATGTCTGTGCCCTGCGGCTAGCAGATCGTTCCTTGCTAATTGTGGTGAGTTCATCCCAGCCAGAGAGAGCAATTGCAGACTATGGCCGTCGTTGGGCAATAGAGACGTTATTTGGCTGCCTAAAGACTCGCGGCTTCTGTCTGGAATCAACGCATCTCAAAGACCCAGAGCGCTTATCGCGGATGATAGCGTTGCTGAGCATTGGGTTATGCTGGGCGTTTCTAACGGGAGAATGGTTAGCCGAGGGGAAGCCGATTATCATCAAAAAGCATGGGCGCAAAGCTAGTAGTCTGTCAACTTTGTTTTGATGGATAAAATAGGGGACAATTGAGAGGTAGATACGTGATGCTAACCATGCCTCAAAAGAAGTACATCGTAGCTCTTAGCTGTGAAGAACGGGAGGCTCTAGAGAGCCTAACGACAACCGGAAAAAACGCCGCTTACAAACTCAATGATGCTCGAATTTTGCTCAAAGCTGACATCAACCAAGAAGGCGGTGGTTGGCGGGATCAAGACATCAGCGATGCCCTCGATATCAGCGTTTCTACGATTGAACGAGTTCGGCAACGTTTGGTTGAACAAAGTTTAGAGGCGGCATTATCGCGTCAAACTCCGAGTCGAACCAAGCCCCGCTTACTCGATGGCGAACAAGAAGCGCATTTGATTGCTCTGGCTTGTGCGGAGACACCCGAAGGACAGGGGAAATGGAGCGTTCGCCTCTTAGCAGACCAACTGGTTGAGTTGGGACATGTGGAGAGTATTTCGCATGAAACTGTACGCCAAACGCTGAAAAAAACGAACTCAAACCCTGGTTACAACAATGCTGGGTAATTCCTCCAAAAGCCAGTGGCGAGTTTGTTTACTACATGGAAGATGTTTTGAGCGTCTACACGCGTCCTTATGACCCACGCTATCCTGTGGTCTGTTTCGATGAAACCAGCAAACAATTAGTGCTTGAAAAGCAAGTTCCCCTGCCCCCAAAACCCGGTCAACCGAAGCGGTATGACTACGAATATGAACGCAATGGGGTCTGTAATCTCTTCATGATCTCTGAACCTTTAGCCGGATGGCGACATGTAGAAGTCACCGAGCGGCGCACCAAACAGGACTACGCCAAGCAAATGAAATATCTCGTGGATGTGCGTTACCCTGATGCCGCATGGATTACTGTCGTGCATGACCAACTCAATACCCATGACCCGTCTGCTTTGTATGAGACGTTTGAACCCCAAGAAGCCAAGCGAATTCTAGACAAATTAGAGATTCATTACACCCCCAAGCATGGTAGTTGGCTCAACATGGCAGAAATCGAACTGAGTGTATTAGCCCGTCAGTGCTTGGATCGTCGCATTCCAGATCAGGATTCGTTGAAACGGGAAATTGCTGCCTGGGAAGAACGCAGAAATGATCAATCTCGCACCATTGATTGGCAATTTACCACCGAAGATGCCCGGATCAAACTTAAGCGACTTTATCCCTCAATTCTTTCTTGACAGACTACTAGGAGTATCTTTCGGTATGGTTTTGACTATCTGCGGAGAGTGTTTCTGAATATAGATGAGCATCAAACCCAGTTTCAGCAAGCCTTACAACTTTTGTCCTGTACTTATCCCGCAGTACATCACCCACAATATTAAATGCGAGTGTCGTGATAAAAATCATCAGCCCTGGATAAAGCATCAGTTCTGGCTGGCGGCGGAAATACTCACGTCCATCATTGATCATGGCTCCCCACTCCGGCGTGGGAGGCTGAATGCCTAATCCCAGAAATGATAAGCCTGCAATGTGCAAAATCATGTGGCTGATGTCGAGTGATGTGAGAATGGCAAGTTCTGCGATCGTAAATGGCAAGATGTGTTTGAACATGATCGGCAAACTGCTTGCCCCTGAAACGATCGCCGCCTGAATAAAATCACTTTCCTTGACGCTTAAAACACGACTGCGAACAATGCGGGCATAGCCTGCCCAGTGGGTTATTGCCAGGGCAAAGATTAAATTCCCGACTCCGGCTCCCCAAATGCCAACGATCGCCAACGACAAAATCAGCGCCGGAAACGCGAGAAACACATCACACACTCGCATCAGCCAGCTATCCACTCTGCCACCCACATAGCCTGCGATCAAGCCAACAACCAGGCTAATCGTCGTTGTCAGCGCAATCACCACCAGGGAAATGGATAGTGACACTCGCGCCCCATAGATCAAGCGGGACAGGATACAACGACCCAGATGATCGGTTCCGAGCGGAAAGGCAGCACTGGGCGGCTGAAGTTTCTGCATCAAATCAACCGCTAAGGGATCGTGGGGGGCGATCAGCGGGGCAAAGATGGCGGTGAGAACAACGATCGCAATCAGGCTCAGACCCAACCAGGCCAGTTTGTGATCTAAAAGTTTTTGCAAAATTGCCATAATCAAACTTCTTGTTTACCAAAACGAATCCGTGGATCGAAATAGCCGTAGGTCAGGTCAACGATCAAATTGACGACGACAAATAGCACAGCCGTTAAACAGACATAACATTGCACAACTGGATAATCGCGATTGAGAATAGATTGAACGGCGAATCGTCCCAGCCCCGGCAACGCAAACACACTTTCTACAATCACCGCACCAGAAAGCAGATTAGCAAAACTCAAGCCAAACACCGTGACGACAGGCAAAAGCGCATTTTTCAGCGCATATTGCACAATTACCAATCGTTCTAATAGACCTCTCGCTCTGGCGTACAGCACATAATTTTGACCCAGGCTTTCCAGCATACTGCCGCGCAACAAACGAGCATATACTGCCGCAGGTGCCCAAGCAGCGGTGAGCAATGATGATCTGTGTTGCCCGATAACCTTCGCGGTAAAGGCGGTCGAGAGCTTCTGCAATTTCAAATCGCAAGCCATCGGGATGAAGATGCTGTCGATGCCATTGATTTTCCCATTGCCGCCAACTTCGCTCCGACTGAACATGAATTAATTCATGTGTAGTTGGATTGGCTTCAAATGCACCATGCTGAGGACAAATATAGGTATCTGTCAGGAACAAAGCTGGAATTGTTCGGTGACACTGAGGGCAGTGAATTTCTGAACCGAAGATCGGATAGTCTCCAAGAATTTGAGCCACATCAAATACCCGATTAAATATCGTGAAACAACGATGCCTCATCTATCGCTACCCGTAGACCAGACCAACAATTCGCCTCGTTGTCCGCCAGCGGCTAAATGCTGTCCCGTCGGGTGCCATGCCAGACAGGAAAACCCTGCTTCCGCTCCGTCCAATACTTGAGCCGCTTCCAGGGCTGCTTGCCACAGAATAATCCAGCCATCTTCGGACAGTGAGGTAAGCCATCCCGTTTTGGGTTGAAATGCCACGTCCAAGACCGTATCACTGTGCAGGTCTAACACCCAACTATCCCAACCTTCCGGGGATTGCATCCACATCGTCACCAGTTCACGAGTGGCAGCCGCTAGAATCGGCGGTAGGTCAACCGATGGCGGTAAATCTGCCCATGCTAACTGGCGAATTTTTCCAGGAAAGCCGCGCATGAGAGTGGGCAGGTCGTTTTCGTCGGTTGGCTCACGCTGGAGGTGTTGTGCTTTTGACCAGTCCAGCACTCCAATACTATGGTCATGAATCGCGCAAGCTAGCAGGGCACCATCGGGCGACCAGGCAATCGCGCTGGCGGGTGCGGTCAACTCCCATTGATAGCGAGGTGTGCTCCAGTCCTGGCTATTCCAGATGTGGATGTTGCTTTTGATGGCGATCGCAGGTGTTTCCATCCGGCGACCAGCGAAGATCTTGTGGACTGGCAATTCCGATCAAACAGGTCACGGATTCCGCTTGATCCGCATCCCAAATCTGTACGGTTTTTCCTTGATTAAATGCCAGATGATTACAGGTGGGATGCCAGACCAGGCGATCAACCCATGAGCTACATTCCAATGTATCCGCAATTCTGGGCACATCTTCATGCATCTGCCACAGCGTCATGGTGCCATCCTGCCCACCTGCCGCTAACCATTTGCCATCGAATGAAAAGGCTAAGGCATCGATAGATTGACCTGTGGACTGACATAACGACAGACTCACAAAATTTTTCAACAAGTGCACTTCTCCCGACCCAGAGGCAGCCGCTAAGGTATTGCCCATCGGTGACCAGGCGATCGCCGTCACATAATCGGACAATGTTTCTTTCGCACTTAACTCCAGAATGGATTTTAGGGTCATGGTGATGCCTCTTCAAGACCGATGCCAACGGCTTTGTCCATCGGGTTGATCAATTAAAGTAATGCCTATTGCTTGCAACTCATTGCGAATGCGATCGCTCTCGGCATAGCGTTTCTCCTGACGTGCCTGTTGCCGTTGTTGCAGCAAAGCTTCAACCCAAGCAACATCAACGCCTGACTCAGGGATGGATTCTGACTGAATCTCTAAGCCCAAAATCTGCGCCAGGTGAGTGAGGGTTTGCGATCTCTGGTGTAACTGAATATCAGTTAGTTCTGACAATCCTTGATAGCAGCGTAAATTGAACTCCCGCTTCAGTGTCTTGGCTAACTCAAACAGCACGGCTAATCCTGCTGCCGTATTCAAATCATCATTCATTGCTGTTTGAAAACGATTAACCGATTCAGCGTCTAATTCATTTGGAATCGGCATCTGAGGGGATAAATTCAATCGCTGCCAATCCAGTGTCAGTCCCTCTTTCAGCGTTTGCCAGCCGTTCTCAGCGGCAACAATGGCATCTTTCGTAAAATCCAATGGTTTGCGGTAATGGGCTTGCAGCACAAATAGTCGAATTGCCATTGGATCAACGGGCTGGGGATAGTCTGACCAACTGCCTTCTAACAATGCTCGAATGGTGGTGAAATTGCCCAACGATTTGGACATCTTTTCACCATTTACTGTCACCATACCGTTGTGCAACCAGTAGCGGGCTAAGGGTTGCCCCGTCAGCACTTCCGATTGAGCAATCTCGTTTTCGTGATGGGGAAAGACCAGATCCCCACCGCCGCCATGAATATCGATCGCGTCTCCTAACCTGGCTCGGATCATGGCAGAACATTCAATATGCCAGCCCGGTCGCCCTTGTCCCCAGGGAGATTCCCAGGCAGGCTCACCTGGTTTTGCCGCTTTCCATAGAGCAAAATCAAACGGGTATTTTTTTTTGAACTCTGGATCGATGGGGTCAACTCGTCCCCCAGCCCCAGCTTGCATCTGCTCTAACTGTCGTCCCGAAAGTTTGCCGTACTCTGCAAACTGCTGCACGCTGTAGTAGACATCACCCTCGATCGCGTAGGCGTATCCCTGATTTTCTAAGGCTTGAATCAATTGATGAATGGCAGGAATATGTTCTGTCACACGGGGATACTCATCGGCATCCAGAATGTTGAGCCGTCGAATATCTCGAAAATAAGCAGCAATGTAGCGATCGCTCACCACCTGCATGGTTGATCCTTCTGCCTGGGCGCGATTTAGAATCTTGTCGTCAATATCGGTGAAGTTCTGTACATAGCACACCGAGTAGCCTCGCCATTGCAAATATCGTCGCACCACATCCCACACCATGTAGGAGCGAGCATGTCCCAGGTGGCAATCGTCATACACCGTCACCCCGCAGCAATACATCGTCACCTGACCCGGATGGATGGGTGTGAACGGCTCCTTACGGCGTGTCAGGGTGTTGTAGAGGGTGAGGCTCATAATGGAGAATTACTGCCAGGTTCAAAGTACGAACAAGACCTGTTTCCAGGTTATTATTTAGAATGATAATCATTCTCATATTAGCATGGACATCCACAGTATCCCTGCCCCGCCAACTCCCTGGTCGCAGCAACTGGTTGAACCCGCGATTGATCCCAGTGTTTACATCCATCCATTAACCAATGTGATTGGGGATGTCCGTATTGGCGCACAGGTGCATATTGCGCCAGGGGTTTCGATTCGTGCGGATGAGGGAATGCCGTTTTATATCGGAGCCAATGTCAATATTCAAGATGGGGCAGTCGTTCACGGGTTAGAGCAGGGGCGCGTCACTGGCGATGATGGCAACCCTTACTCGGTGTGGATTAGTGACAATGCCTCGATTACTCACATGGCGTTGATTCACGGTCCTGCCTATGTGGGTAAGGGGTGTTTTATTGGGTTCCGTTCCACTGTGTTTAATGCCCGTGTCGGGGATGGCTGTATTGTCATGTCCCATGCATTGATTGAGAATGTGGAGATTCCGGCGGGTAGGTATGTGGCATCTGGCTCAGTGATTATCCATCAGCAACAAGCCGATCGCCTACCCAATGTCCAGGAAGCCGATTCAACGTTTGCCCATCATGTCGTCAGCATCAATCAAAAGCTGCGTCAGGGCTATCTCTGCGCTGACGATCAAGTCTGCATCGCTACCATTCGCAATGAACCCAACGGACACCCAACCGTTCAGCCTGCTTCTCGCAATGGACATCACCCATCCCCACCTCTAGACGCTCAAGCGATCGCCTGGATTCGAGAGGTGTTAAGCCAAAAGTTTTATATTGGCGTGGAACAGGCGGATAAGCGACGGTTTCGGGCAAATTCCTGGTCAGATTGTGGCGTGATTAGAGCAACGCAGGAAGAGAAGGCGATCGCCGCAGCAGCACAACTTCTACAACGCTATCCACATCAATATGTACGTCTGTTTAGCATCAATCCTGGAACTCGACAGCGAGGTCGTGCCTTGGTGATTCAACAGCCTGACACGCTTTAGTAAATGAGTGTTAATGCAATGTTGACGAAAGTCCTGACTGTACAGTCCAAAGGTTGCTATAGCTTCCATTCAAAGACAGCAGTTCTTCATGGGTTCCTTGCTCGATAATCTGTCCCTGATTCATGACATAGATACAGTCTGCATGGCGGATGGTGGAGAGGCGATGGGCGATCGCAATGGTCGTCCGATTCTGCGTAATTAATTGCAGTGATTTCTGAATTGCGGCTTCAGTCTCGTTATCCACCGCTGAGGTGGCTTCATCTAAAATTAGAATCGGTGGGTCTTTGAGAATGGCACGAGCGATCGCCAACCGTTGTCGTTGTCCTCCCGAAAGCTTCTGTCCCCGCTCACCCACGATCGTGTCGTATCCCTGCGGCAATTGCTCAATGAACTCATGCGCTTCCGCTAATTTGGCGGCGTGAATAATCTGCTCACGAGTTGCATCGAAACTGCCATAGCGAATGTTTTCGGCGACGGTGCCGTGAAACAAAAACACATCCTGACTCACCCAGCCGATGCGCTGTCGCAAGTCCAATAAGTTGAGTTCACGAATGTCTACACCATCAATTGAAATACGTCCGCTTTGCACTTCATAGAACCGCAGTAAGAGCTTGACGAGCGTACTTTTACCTGACCCAGTTGCACCAACAATCCCAATTGTTTCACTAGCCGGAATATGCAAAGAGAGATGCTTAAGCACTGGGTTGCGACCATTGTAGGCAAAGGTAATGTCGTCGAACTGTAATTCTCCTTGAACGGTGTTGAGCGGTAGTGAGCGATCGCCATGTGGAATCATCACAGACGTATCGAGCAAGCCCATGACGCGCCGCACGGAAGCCATTGCCCGCTGATATTCATCCAGGATTTCGCTCAGCTCGGTGAAGGGCCACAGCAAATTTTGCACAATGAACACCATAAAACCGTAGATACCGACGCTGAGTTGACCCTGAAGAACTTCTCGCCCACCGAAATACAGGGTGATCACGAATCCCGATAAGATAAAGACCCGCAGCAAGGCTGAAAGGCAACGCTAATCGCGATCGCCCTTTGATTTCCCCGACGATACGCCTCACTTTCTTGATAGACGCGATCGCTTTCATATGCCTCAGCGGTAAAGCTTTTGATCGTGGCGATGCCAGAGAGGTTGTTAGAGAGGCGATCGCTAATCAGCCCTGCCTGATCGCGCACCGCATCATAACGAGGAGCCAAGCGAGACTGAAAGGCAAAGGTGCCCCACAGGATAAAGGGAATCGGCACCATCGCTAACCAGGCAATGCCAGGAGCTAGCAGCATAAAGGTGATGCCAATAGCAGATACTCGTGTGAAAAAGTCGATTAAAAACTTGGCACCAAAGTTGAGGAAACGCTCTAGCTGGTTGATGTCATCGTTGAGGATGGAAAGCAGAGTACCTGTACTGCGGTCTTCAAAGTAAGCCAGGTCTAGCTCTTGCAGATGATTGTAAGTATCGACCCGCAGTTCGTGCTGTAAGGTCTGTGCTAGATTTTGCCACAGCTTGTCGGCTGTGAACTGACTGAGGGATTCTAAGCCCCAGACGGTGATCGTCAAAATGGACAGCACCAACAGTTGAGTCAGCGGGTTTTGAATGCCCAATCGGGCGAGCAATGAGGCTTCTCGCTCGACGACGACATCAATGGCAACGCCGATGAGATAGGGGGGTGCGAGGTCAAGCAGGGTGCGAAGAATGGAGCAGACAACTGCCGCCCAGACTTGTGCCCGATAGGGTTTGGCATAGCGGAGTAGTCGCAGCAGAGGAGTCTGAGTCATGATTCGATAAAATAGGGACAGCAAACCCATGAGTTCTGAGTCAACACTATGGAGGTGGCTCCAAAAGAGAAACTGACTAAAGCCGTTGAGCGATCGCTCTTGGTCATAGCGATTAGGAACTTTAAGGAGAAGTGATAGTGGCTAGGGATCGATTTCATCAGGTTGTCAAAACTGCTTTGATGAAAGACGGATGGATTGTGACTCATGATCCATTACAAATCAAGGTAGGTGGGGTAGATATGGAAATTGATCTGGGAGCAGAGCGGTTGTTGGCGGCAGAACGAGAAGGTAAAAAGATTGCGGTAGAAGTCAAGAGCTTTTTGACGAGTGCTTCAGCCATTTCAGAGTTTCATACAGCATTGGGACAATTTATTAATTATCGAGGTGCATTGCGTCGTGAAGAACCCGATCGAGTTCTCTATTTGGCGGTTCCAGATTTGACTTACAACAGCTTCTTTCAGCTTGATTTTCCAGCATCAATGTTGAAGGAAAATGAGGTCAAATTGATTGTTTATGACATTGAGTTGGAGAAGATTGTGCAATGGAAAGTATGAGCGATACATTAACTCAATATCAGCAAATTGTGCAGCAGCTTTTACTGAAATATGCTGAAAGTAAACCTGCCTATGGGGAGATTGAGGTGGAGACGATTTTTGATACTGAGCGACATCACTATCAAATCGTACATTTGGGTTGGCAACATAAGCGTTGGATTCATCATTGTGTGATGCATTTAGATATTCGCAGTGAGAAGATTTGGATTTTCTACAACTCAACTGAACATGACATTGCGGCTGATTTAGTTGGTTTAGGCGTGCCGAAACACGATATTGTTTTGGGGTTTTATCCTCCTTTTATGCGTGAGATGAGTGATTATGCGATCGGTTAAAGCAGAGTAGTGAGCATTCACGAAGTGTGTACAGGGCGCGATCGCCCCTCACCCATCCACCCATCTACTCTCTACTCCCCTTCCTCCACCACCGGAATCTTGGCAATACTCACCGACTGCAACGCTTCAGGAAATTGTTTCCAGGGGATATCGCCTGTGGTGCTATCGAAATAGAGTTTGCCAAATTGAAGGAGCGCAGGAGCCGTTTCATGGGTTAGCAAGTTGGTGAACAGATAGGTTGGTTTGTGATGAGCAGAGAAGGCGACAGCACAAGGTCTGTCGCACGTCCACAGGCAGCCGACGGGCTGAATTTCAAATTCGTTGGACTGGGTATTTTCAGTGTTCAATGTGTTGAGTTGTTGGAGTAAACGTGCGCCATCAGCAGGTTGACCCTTAGGGCGTTCTTCGGAGGAGCGATCGCAGGATTGGCAGACGAAGAAGGTGGGTTTGGGCGTAGTGCAAGTTTTATTCAACTGTTGGCAAATACTTAAAGAGATCGTCTAGAATTCCGTTAACTCCTATGGGTCCTTTTACGTCCCATGAGCCTGCGTCATCAATAAAATAAACTCGATTATTTTTGACTGCATCTAACGAAGCAAAAATTGGGTTTTCGAGGAAGAAACTGTGTGGCTCTCGATCACGATTTATAATGAATAAAATATCAGCATCGTATTGGTTCAAGACTTCGAGACTAATCCTGAACTCATCACTAATAGTATCGTATCTCAAGCCGATATCAGAGAAAACTTCGGCAAACGCGTCAGAAGACGGTCCTGGCACAAATTGACCTCCGTAGTGGAAGAGTACAGTGACTTCTATGTCTTGCGGCTTACGGTTCAGTTGATTTCTCAATTCTTCAATGCGGGCTTGGTATTGCAAAAGTATCTGGTCTGCCTCCGCCTCCTTATCAAAGATTTGAGCAATGTACTGTAAGTTCTGCTTAAAGGAATTATTCTTTTGATGGTCTACTAGCACAGTAGGCGCGATCCATGACAACTGCTGATAAATTTTCTCATAGTGGAAATCCATTGCCAGAATCAAATCCGGCTTGAGTCTGAGAATCTTTTCTAAAGAAGGTTGACTTAAATCCCCAAGATTTTCAATTCCTTCTATGTCATCAGGAGTCAATCCATGCAATTTCTCCTCTCCTCGATCGACATAAATTGACATTCCAATGGGTTTGATTCCCAGAGCTAGTAAGGGATCTGCTAAATAGCGAGGCTCTAATGCAACGATGCGCTGTGGATCGTCTGGAATACAGACTTCCCCTAGCTTATGCTGAACCACTCTACACTCAGGTGACTGTACTTGAGATACGCTTGATTCTTGCACTGCTAATGGATGACAAGCCATCGTCAGAATGAAGGAAAAAGCCACTAAAAGAAATAGCTTAACTAATTGATGCACTTGCGTTCTTGTCACTGGCTTCCGTGAATTCTCCACAACCTTAAACATCGTTGCAATCTGATAGTCAACTCAAGCGAATAAGCGTTTCTTAGAACTCCCAACTGACAGAGCCAACGACGGTAAACGGCTCGGTTCTTTGAACAAATAGCTCACTGAAGGCAGCTACAGGAGCATCTATATCAAATATGTTGCGAAAATTGATTGCAGCTCTAAAGCGATCTCTTCGGTAGTAGAGGGCTGCATCAGTTCGCAAGTAATCTCCTAGCTCAAGAGAGTTATCTAGATTCGCTTGCCGTGCACCTAGATAAAATAGCCCCAGTCCAAACCCTAAACCTTCCAAAGCCCCCTCCTGGATGGTGTACGTTGTCCAAAGACTTGCCTGATTTTCTGGCACGTTTGGTAGCCGATTGCCGACCGGAAACGTATTATCCTGAGTAAGTTCTGCATCCGTGTAAGCATAGGCAGCCGTTACATCCCAACCCGGTAAAATTTCCCCTCTAACTTCAAATTCAATTCCCTGGCTTCGCTGCTCCCCAGTTTGAATGGAGCGATTACGGTCATTTGGATCGGGAGTCAGAACGTTCGTTCTGGTGAGGTGATAAGCTGCTAAGGTTGCTGAAAGTCTACCATCGAGAAAGTCAGTTTTCACACCAACTTCATACTGAGTTCCTCTGGTGGGGTCAAATGTAACATCCGGATTCAAGTTTTCAAATGTCGAAATCGGAAAAAACGATCGCGTGTAGCTGGCATAGAGAGACACTGCTTCGCTGGGCTGATAGACCAAACCGACACGAGGGCTAAAAGCACTATCATTCCTGGTTGGGAAAAAAACTAATTCCCCTCCTACGGCGAAATCTACCCCAAAGTCAGTCGAAACCCAATCATAACGACCACCAATTAGGAATTTTAGATTGTCACTTAATGTAATCTGATCCTGAAGATAGACACCATAAGATCGCCTTTCAATATCACTGGAACCAAACGGATTACGTGTCGAAAAGGTAGGCGTTGGAATATCGTAGTTGGGATTGCGGATATCGAGAGGAGGCAAAGGCTCATCAGCGTTAACCCCATTGCGATCGGTATCAAAATTATTGAAATCAAATCCCGCTAAGACTTGATGGGAAATCGTTCCAGTATTAAATCTGCCAAGCACTTCTACTTGCCCAAAGAGGTTGTTTCTCTGATATGTATTCCTGGCGGGGCCAAACCCATCCAAAAAGCGATCATCTGTTAATGATTCAAAACCTGTGGCATTATTCTCTTGAAGACGACTGAGAACAATCGCTACATTATTTCGCAACTGCCAGTTGTCGCTAAACTCGTGATTGAGAGTATAACCAAACCTATGAGTTGAGAAATCGAGCTGCTGTAGACTGGGATAGTAAGTCAAAAAGCCGCGGGGAGATAAGCTTCCATCACTGAGAAAGACGGCATTAGAATATCCAGAAGCAGGATCAGCATCAATTCGACTGAATTCATAGTACAAGTCAAGCTCAGTTCGTTCGCCTAATCTCAACGTAAGAGAAGGTGCAATTGTTGTTACCCTTGTATCCGCAAAACCTTGAAAATCACCAGAACCTTGATAAGCCGCAATGAAGCGATAAAGAACAGTTTCATTGGCGTTTAAGGGTCCCGAAAAATCGATAGTGGATTCATAGAATCCAAAATTCCCGGCTTCAAACGCAACTCTGTAATAGGGGTCACTCAGAGGTTGTCTGGTGACGACGTTAACGATTCCCCCTGGTTCTCCTGCACCAAACAAAACGGAGGCGGGTCCTCTCAGCACTTCTACTTGTTCGATGGTTGCCGATGGGGTCACACTGTAGGTCTCACCATCGGGAAAACCATTGCGGAAACCAACAACACCCCCCTCTGCTTGATTAAAGCCTCTAATGATTCTATTGAATATGATCGGCACACCAATATACGGGGTAAATCCGGGAGGAACCCCAGCGACTGTTTCTAGGGCTTCTGTTACGGTTCTCACATTGCGATCTTCGAGTACCTGTCGCGGCACTACCGTAATCGAAGCAGGAATATCGCGCAGGGGTGTATCGGTTCGCGTTGCGGTCGTTGCATTCGATGGGTTGTAGCCCTGATCCTGCTCTCCCGTTACCACCACCTGAATGGCATCATCCTCGGCACCGACTACTGCCTCCCCCAGCGTCACCGCCAGCCCTGTCGCCGTCACCTCCGCTACCGGCGGTGCATCCGTCCCCGTAATCGCCACCCGCACCCGGTTCCCCGGCTCATTCGTCACGCTCACCAGCGCAATTCCCTCCGCCGGGCCAAACTGCTCAAAGTTGCTGCCCTCCGGCAGCGCCAGCACCGCATTGGGGATCTCCGCAATCAGCGCATTGCCCACCGTCTGTGTTGTGGGAGTCGCCAGTTCACCCTCTGCGGTTTCCAAGACAATCTGCAACCCTGTTTCGGTTGTCTCGACTCGAACTCCAGTAATTTGCACCAGTGATGCTTCGATTTGCGCGATCCAGTCTGTAACGGTTGTGGCAGGTTCAGTAGCGGATGGGTAGATGAATTGCTCGGCCTCATCCACGCGCCCATTCATCAACTCATCCACTCCCCCTACTCGCCCACTCGCCCACTCATCGACTCCTTCCCTCTCTTCCTGAGCCACTACGGGCAATGCTCCCACAGCAGCGCCAAGACTCCCCAATACCCCAGCAACAACCCACAAACTTACCTGAACCGATCGCAGCCCAACTTTCATAAAAACGCCTCACACACCAAAATCAGGATTGTTGAAAATAATTCCTGATTGCAATAAAGCGTAGTGTATGGAAGCAGAAGGGGCTGCGTCTATCAACAAAACCGCTTTCTTTTACAACAAAACCGACTTTTCCCCAGCCAAACACTGACTGGGCGTGATGCCAAACCGCCGCTTAAAGACCGATGCAAAATACCACAAACTCCCATATCCCATCAGCCGCGCCACTTCCGCCACCGTTCGATCGCCCCGTCGCAACAACTGTTCAGCCCGTTTCAGACGTTGCTGCATCGAGTACCCAATTACCGTTGTGTCAAAGAGTTGCTTGAATCCGCGCAATAGGGTGCGATCGCTCACTCCTACTTGCTGCGCCAATTCCAAAATGGATGGCGGGTTTTCCAATCGAGTATCCAAAATATCCTTGGCATGGTGCAAACAGGCGATCGTCTCTGGTTTCAGTCCAGGGCGTATCCGAGTTTGCGTCGGCTCCTCAGTAATCAAGTCGAGATAGATGACCAACAGTTCCATCACCTTTGCCTGGAGATAGAGCCGCTTTAACTCACCGCGATAGGGCGCATCCCACATTTGCTGGGCGATCGCACGAATCGCAGGAGTCACCGTTGGGTAAAACGCAACCTTCCAATCCTCTCCTTGAAACAACTGCCGTACCCGATCAGACGGCTGCTGGCGATTGTCTGTTAAAAGCGAGTCCAGCACATCCGATAAAATCTCTACATTGACACAGGTGAACCGCTGCCCTGACCGATAGCTTTCTACATAGCCCGGTGAAATGCCGCTGCCTGAGAAATAGCTATGGGTTTCATCAAATGTGGTATGTATATCACAATAAAACGAGCCTGACAGGAAAATTCCAATTTGAATTGGATGATTGTGAGTTGGTGTTTTATTAATGAAGTCCTGGTGATACTCAACATCGTTGAAGTTTAACCACACTCCGGGCGATAGCTCCATGCCGCGACTGTAGCCTTGTCCTAGACGTGTTGGCACACCCGTCAGCGCCTCAAACTCATCCACTATCAGGTTGTCAGGGCAGGTAATGGGAGCCTGCTCATATAGTTCGTCCCAATCAGATTCGTTGAGAATGAGCATCATAGTAGGGTTGACTTAAGCTGAAGATTGACCTAAATGAGAGAAATTTGCAATAATCTTACCATAATGCCCATTGGACAGGAACTCTTCATCATGCAGCTTCGAGAACCAACCGACCAGCTTACAGGGGTTGCAGAAACCTTAATGATCACCCTCTACGCTCGTGCCATTGAAACTCAGCGACCAGAGCCGATTTTGAGCGATCGCAAAGCCGTCGAGATTGCAGAGCAACTAGATTATGATTTCAGCAAATATGAGAAAGGTTGGGCATCGCAGTTGGGCTGTGTGATTCGGGCAAGAGCGTGCGATCGCATCGTCCAAAACTTTCTAGAAACCCATCCTAGTGCTGTCGTTGTCAATTTGGGGGCAGGATTGTGTACCCGATTCTCGCGGGTAGATAACGGTGAAGTGCGTTGGTATGAAGTGGATTTTCCAGAGGTGATTACTCTGCGACGCAAGTTCTTTCAGGAAAGTGAACGCTATCACTTCATTGCCAAATCAATTCTAGATTTCACCTGGATGGATGCCATTCAGCGAGAACCGAATCAACCCATGCTGGTTCTCTACGAAGGGGTATCCATGTATCTATCAGAGGCTGATAACAAAGCTCTGTTGCAACACATTGATACGCGCTTTGCGCCTGTGGAAGTGTTGTTTGATGTCATCAGCCGCAAGCGTTCTCAAAGTACGAAGCGGCACGATACCGTCTCGAAAACAAACGCAGAATTTAAGTGGGGAATTGACGATTCTAGGGAGCTAGAATCCTGGAGTCCGAACATCATCCTCAAGCAAGAAGAGTTCTATCTCACTCAATTTCTCGATTATTCGCAACGATTACCGATCGTTTGGCGCATGGTGTCACAACTATTCCCTTTCATTCCATTGGCACTATTCAAGAACTCTGGTCGGATTGTGCGATTGCAGGTTGAGAGAAGCAATTTCTAACGCACCAAGGAAATAATCATAACTTCATTAAAACCAATGATAGTGACAACTGGAGAATCGTATCGAGCAACAGACGCAACGGGCGCAGAAATTCACCTGACCCAACCCGCGAAACGAACTGTCTGTCTTACCGCAACCGGAATTGATAGTCTGGCAGAACTCGGTTTAGAACCTGTGGGCTATCTCTCTCAGGGCATTGCCGATCGCCCTGAATTTTATGGAGAACACGCTCAGCAATTTACCTCCGTCGGTTCCTGGATGCTGCCAAACCTGAAAGCCATCCGCAATCTTCAACCTGATTTGATTCTAGGTTGGGGATTTCCCCATCGGTTTTATCAGCGGCGGCGGCGGCAAATTGCACCAACCTATCTCATGAGCGGCAGTGGGTACAACGTTGCGTTAGCACGACTGCGCGATATTGCTCAATTAACCGGACGTACCACTGAAGCAGAAAGCGCTATTCAGCAACTTGAAACTCAACTCGAAACATACCGCGCAACTATCTCAACACATCAGAAAAAGACAGTTTTAATGATGGGTGGATCAACGCTGAATTGCTTGTTCCGTCGGTTTATTGTTGAGACAACTGTTGGAACGGCAGGTAGCTTGCTGAAAGAACTAACCCATTACCCCTGGATTGAACCTGCGGGACAAAGAATGGAACCGGGTTTGATGACCGTTCCGCTCGATCGCATTCTTCAGATTGATCCTGATGTCATCTTTGTGCAAACCTATCCGCCTTCTGTCGCTCCTCTCTCCCAGCAGCTTGCCAATCACCCGATTTGGAAGCGACTAAAAGCAGTACAAACGGGCCAAGTTCACGAGGTCGAGCAATTCTGGCATTCTGGTAATGGCACACGAATGATGCAGGTCATTCTCAATCAATTAATGCCAATCATTTATTCTGAACAGGTTTCTCACATTCAAAATAGCTAAACCGCATTAAAGAAGCAACTTCTGGCTCCCATATGGCAGGCAACATTACCCACCTGCTCAATTTTTAGCAGCAGCGTATCAGCATCACAGTCGTAATAAAATGCTTTGACTTTTTGAATGTGCCCAGACGTTGCACCTTTATGCCACAATTCCGCCCGCGATCGGCTCCAGTAGCAGGCTTCTCCTGTTTCTAAGGTTCGCTGAATCGATTCACGGTTCATCCATGCCATCATCAAGACGGCATTGTCCAGGTAATCCTGGGCGATCGCTGGAATCAACCCCTGTTCATTGAACTTGAGTTGTTCTATCCATAAAAAAATTTGATTCATTGCCGCTATTTGGTTAAACAATTATTCAACGTTTGAATCAGAAACAGAGCATCCAATTTACGCCCAATCAGCACCATTTGATTTTTCGGGGCAGCCGTCCACTCGCTATCATCAATGGTGAACCGCTTGCCACTCAGTTGAAACAAATGCCGCTTGGGACTTTCAGCAAAGTAGAGTACCCCTTTTGCCCGAAATACATTGTCAGGAAGTTGATAATCTAAAAACTGCTGAAATTTCTTCAAGGCAATGGGGCGATCGCTTTGAAAGGATACGGACATAAATCCATCATTATTCAGGTGCTGGGTGTTTTGGTTTAGTTGTGCTCCAGAGTCCAGAGAATCATCAATTGTAGAAAGATTGATATCAAGAATTAGGGATAGCGGTACTTTACCGTGTTGCGATCGCAAAATTCGGGCACGCTCTTTCACAGAATGGAGATAGTCTTCTAACTCTTTTAATCTTGACTCCGCGACTAAATCCGTTTTATTCAGCAGAATCATATCCCCATACAGGATCTGATTCATCGCGGCACCACTGTTATAATGCTCATCAGGTGTAAAGGTTTCGGCATCAACAACGGTTACGATCGCATCCAATTGAGTTAAATCTCTCAACTCTGTTCCCAAGAATGTCAGGGCGATTGGAAGGGGATCTGCAACTCCGGTTGTTTCAACAATTAAATACTCAATCCGCTCCCGCCGTTCCAGCACCCGGTAGACTGCATCCGCTAAGTTGTCATTAATCGTGCAACAGATACAGCCATTTGTCAGTTCAATCATGTCCTCTTCGATTGCAATTAAGAACTGACTGTCAATGTTAATGTCACCAAATTCATTGACTAAAACAGCAACTTTATAGGCTTCAAAATTTTGCAGGATGTAGTTTAACAGCGTTGTTTTACCACTTCCTAAAAAGCCAGTAATGATGGTGACAGGGAGCCTGGTATCAGCAATTGAGAGATTAGACATGGAGGGTGGGAAAGGTAGTGGGGAGTAGGGAGTAGGGAGTGGCAGGAATCAAGGTATTTTCCCCATTCCCTATTGCCCATTCCCCATTCCCCTGCCTACTGCTTAATGAAACGATGGACGATGACGAATCAGTTCCATAAATTCCTGACGGGTTCTGGCATCGTCGGCAAACACACCCTGCATGGAGCTAGTCACCGTCCAGGAACCAGGCTTTTGTACACCCCGCATCACCATACACATATGGGTCGCTTCCACCACGACTGCAACTCCTTGCGGTTTGAGTAAGCCTTGCAGGGCATCGGCGATCTGTTGCGTCAGGCGTTCCTGGACTTGCAGACGACGGGCGTACATTTCGCAGATGCGGGCAATTTTGGATAAACCGATGACTTTGCCATTGGGAATGTAGGCAACATGGGCACGTCCCAGAATTGGCAGAATGTGATGTTCACAGGAGCTAAACAAATCAATATCGCGCACCAACACCATTTCATTGGCATCTTCATGGAACACGGCTCCATTGAGCAACTCATCTAGAGATTGCTGATAGCCAGAGGTGAGGAATTTGAGGGCTTTGACGACTCGTTTGGGAGTGTCACGCAACCCTTCGCGATCGGGGTCTTCACCCATGCCTAATAGCAATATGCGAACCGCTTGTTGCATCTCTGCTTCAGAGACAGGCGACTCTGATTCAGTAATCACCGCTTGCTTGCGGATATCGTCGGGTGAAATGGATAACGTCATGAGTGAATTTAGGTTAGGTAATTATCAACCGTGACAGAAAGGGGGGGCTATCGCATCCCCTCTCTCAGCAGACGGCTGCACTGCTGAAAGACTCGCTAATAGGCAAGACAATCCGCTAAATGCTGCCGTAGCGTGTCAGCGTTTAGATTGCGCCCGATAAAGACTAGTTGGTTCTTAGGAGCACTCCGCCACTCTTCGCCTTGCAGGTCAAAGCGAGGACCGCTGAGTTGAAAGACGTTGCGTAAGTCGCTTTCTTTGAACCAGAGAATCCCTTTTGCCCGGAATACTTCTTTGGGTAACTGTTCTTGCAAGAAGGTTTCAAACTTCTTCACGTCAAAGGGGCGATCGCTCTCAAAGGCGATCGAGACAAACCCGTCATTATCGAGGTGAGCAGAATGGTGATGATGGTGTTCGTGCGGGTGGTGGGCGTGATCATCGTGGTGATGGTGTTCATGATGATCATGCGAGTGATGATGGTCATGCTCATGCTGAGTTTGTTCAATCTCTTCCTGAATTAAATTGGCATAGGCTTCTGGGTTGTTATAGCCCACATCTAAAAGCAGTGGCAGCGGTACTTTTCCATGCTGACTGTGCAGAATTCTGGCACCTTCTTTGACCGTATGAATATAAGCTTCCAGGTTCTGGATTTGGTCTGGATCTGCCAAATCAGTCTTATTCAAGATCGTGACATCTCCATAGGCAATCTGCTTGAATGCCGCTTCGCTGTCGAAATGATCGGGAGTAAAAGCCTCAGAATCGACGACGGTGACGATCGAATCTAAACGGGTCAGGTCACGTAATTCTGTACCCAGAAAGGTCAAAATAATCGGCAGTGGATCAGCAACACCCGTCGTTTCGATCACCATATAATCGACATGATCGTCCCGCTCCAGCACGTTATACACCGCATCCACCAAGCCATCATTAATGGTGCAACAGATACAGCCATTACTCAGTTCCAGCATATCTTCATCCATCGACACGAGTAAACTCGACTGTCGATGTTAATGTCACCAAACTCATTCACCAAAATCGCAACTTTTAGATCCTGGCGATTGTTCAAAATGTGGTTGAGTAATGTGGTTTTACCACTGCCGAGAAATCCCGTAATAATCGTGACAGGCATTCCCCGTTTGGGAATGTCCAGAGTGCTGGGAGTGGGAAGAGTTGTTGTGTTGGTCATATCCAATTCCTCAAATTAAATCGCAATGCATTCAACTAACTGTGCTTTGATTAATTCAGCATTTAAGTTTCGCCCGATGAACACTAACTGATTTATGCTTTGGTGACTGCGATCGCTCGCTCTTCATATCGCATCGTTTACCACTCAGTTGCAAAACATAGCGTAGTTGGCTGCCCTGAAACCAGACAATTCCCTTTGCACGGTAAACATCAGGAGATAGGTGATCCAGGAAGTTTTGAAATTTGGGTAAGTCGAAGGGGTGCTGGCGCAGTTGCTCTGGAAGCGATTCGCTTTCAAATGACACCGCTACAAACCCATCATTTTCTAGATGATGAGAATGTTTATGGTTATGATGCTCATGAGTCGGTTGGGATGAGTTGAGGTAGGTACTGGCATCATTAAATCCAATATCTAAGATTAGCGGCAGTGGCACTTCCCCATATCGGGTCGAGATGATTCGAGCGCCTGGTTTGATCGAACCGATGTAGTTTTCCAACTCATCCACAACTTGAGGAGAAACCAGATCGGTCTTATTCAACAGAATAATGTCCCCAAAGAGGATTTGGTTGAGTGCGGCTTCACTATCATAATGACTGGGTGTAAAGGACTCAGCATCTACGACTGTCAGTACTGAATCCAGGCGCGTGACATCCCTCAACTTTGTACTAACAAAGCCCAACATGATCGGCAAGGGATCAGCAATTCCAGTCGTTTCAACCACAATATAATCAACTGATTCATGGCGATCGACCATTTCATACACAGTATCAACCAGGCTTTGATTGATGGTGCAGCAAATACAGCCATTGCCCAGTTGCACCATGTTTTCATCTACAGAAACTAGCAATTGTGAATCGATATCAATGTCACCAAACTCATTCACAATTACGGCAATTTTTAACCCGTGGCGATTGTTCAAAATGTGATTGAGTAGCGTTGTTTTGCCGCTGCCCAAAAAGCCTGTGATGATGGTAACGGGCATGACACGCTGAGGGACATTCACTAATTCTGGACAAACCTGCATGACTGAATTGGACATAATGCCTCCTTAAGATCGCAAGTAAGTCTCAGCCAGATGATAGACCAGCGCTTTCTGTTGCATGGTTTGAAAAATATTGTAAAAACCATTGGCACGAGACGGAGTCAGGCTGATATCCAGCCCAGTTTGCTGAATGAAATCGGGTGTTAACTGAATAATTTCTGCGGGAGTCAGTCCGTTCAGTCCCTCAACCAATAGCCCCACTAACCCCTTGGTCAGTTGAGCATCGGAGTCGCCCTGAAAGATCACCTTGCCCTGCTCCAAACTGGCAGTCACATACACCTGAGACACACAGCCAGGAACTTTATGTTCTGCCACCTTTTGCTCATCGGGAAATGGCGGCAGACGTTTGGCAAACCAGAGTAGATATTCATAGCGCCGCTTCGGTTCCGAGATTTGTTGGAACCGCTTGACAATCCGCTCAAGGGAGGCAGGCAAGGGTTGGGAGACGGGCGACATATTGTTCTAGCAGTGAGCTATCTATAAAAATGATAATCATTCTCATTATATAGGAAGTGGGTGAAAAACTGAAGCAATTCTTCGCAAGCGATACCAATCCTGCGGTTGATCGATGATCCTATGCGGTACCAAGGCACACTGCCATAAGCGGTTCGCTGATTTAGCTAAACCTGAAATTCAGAATGTGTCATAACACCCTTATTGTGTTATTGTTCAGTTACTCATTCGGTTCTGATGGGGAACAGCCATCAGACGCAAGGGGGAAAGTTCGGTGCAAATCCGGCGCTGTCCCGCAACTGTGAGGAGAAGTGCAATTCTCTGAGTCAGGATGCCCGCCGAGTCATAAACCCGTTACATAAACATCTGCGAGGTACGGATGATGGCCATCTTAGCTTTCAAAGCATTCATTGGGCTTAGGGCAATTTTTCTTGAGTTGAATTTGTAGCGTCTTCATTTGAAGTTGCCGATTTGTAGAAAAGTACCTCTGTTCAGGCATTAGTTTGTTGAAGCCATATTCAAATATGTGGCTTCTATTGGTGCTCTTCAAGGATTGTTGAATTCTGCCAGGCAGATATTTGGGTTGCCCGCGATCGCTTCACTCTGCTTGTTTACGGCGGCAGTGAGACAGATTTCTACAACTATTTTCAGTGTTAAGACGCTACAACCATGTTCGGACAAAATATTCAAACTGCAATGCTGGGATATTCCTGCATTGGTAAAAATAGTGAAGTCAAAAAAGTAGTAGAAGCCTTACAGCCAGTGCGGGAGGAGAACCATGCGACCTCAAGATAGCACCTGGCAGGGTTGTTTCGGCTACTGGCAAATTCTATTCATTCGAGAAAATCTGTTGCCGCTGGGACATGCGGCATGGCAGGGGTTTATCACTCAAGGACGGGGCATAGTGGTATGCGATGTGGTGCTCGTCGATGCTGAGTCTGTGGATTGGAACAGTGCCATCGTGGAGTATACACTTCGGTTTGTTCCTCTCCCCAACATTTCAGCCTATTTGAAATCTCTCAGCTTGGAGGCAACTTTAATTGAACGGCTGATCGCTACGGTGCAAACCTATGAACCTGCCCAAGCAATCTTGTTGTTAATTAATGAAAACAGACGGGCGGATATTAACCTATTGCAAAATCTCAAAGTTTCTCCAATTGATTGCTACCAACAGGTGCAACGGCGTTGGGTAGAGTTCCAACTTGATCAATCCCCCGGAGACTTGTATGAACAAAGACTCTGATTTGATGGACTGGCAGCAAGAATTTATGGGTCTATCGGCTTTACTATGCCTCAATGTGAATATTTACCAATTTTCAGGGCTTCCAGCCCTCCGACTCACCCTAAAAATGTTCACTGCGAACATTGGCATACGCGATCCGATAGAGCCAGAATTTATTGCCACGAATTTGTTGGTACTTGGCTATAACGCTTGGGCAGGCTACCTCAGCGGTGAACGGGGTGCCATCATTTGCAGCACCAATTCTCCAGCGGTTGGCGTTGCGGGAGAATCCTTCAAGACCTACTTTATTCGACGATCGCGTCTCGCTGCCTTTTTGAATGCCTGGTTAGCGGCTCCGGATACGGTAATTCTGCGCCATCACTTTATGACTGCCCACATTCTGGAAGCGGTGGATTCTTACAATCCAGCCACCGAATTGGTATTCCTGATGGAATCGTTTAAGCAGGTGACGCTTTTTTACCTGAAAAACCTACCCATCACCCCACCCCAATGTTACGAGCAAGTGTGTAAAAACTGGGAAGAGTTTCAGCCAGTTATTTGTGAAGTTCAGAAGCAGGTTGTGCAGTAGCTTTTGAACAATCCCCACCTCGCCACTCCCTACCTCCCCCATTCAAGGATCACTGAATCAACCCCCTTTATGCTCAAGTATTACCT
This sequence comes from Leptolyngbyaceae cyanobacterium CSU_1_3, assembly GCA_012034655.1. GTDB lineage: Bacteria > Cyanobacteriota > Cyanobacteriia > Leptolyngbyales > Leptolyngbyaceae > JAAUOZ01. Next base: position 38,053 of record JAAUOZ010000005.1, read on the forward strand.
GCATCACTCTGGAAAAGTTTCCACATCCGTTCATCCATTTGTGAAACATCAAGTCATTTCTCAATCTAATCCACCTCCTCAATTTGGTTCAATGCAAATGATCAATCGTATCTACAACTTTATTTTCTCTAAAGTTCGATCTGCTCTTCGACAGAAACGCTAATGCAGTTACATTCATTCAAGCATTCAATATGATGAACATTTTCTTACTGGCGATCGCTTTTCTACTAGTCTTACTGCTGATCGGACTCATCCTTTACTTTCTCTTTCCCCGCAAGTATCAGTCTGCCAATTCTGTCGCCAATTCCTATGATGACTGGACAAATGACGGCATTTTGGAGTTTTACTGGGGCGAACACATTCATCTGGGGCACTATGGCTCTCCCCCCTGCAAAAAGGATTTCCTCAAAGCGAAGGAAGACTTTGTGCATGAGATGGTGCGCTGGGGTGGGTTAGAGAAACTTCCTCCCGGAACAACCGTTTTGGATGTGGGCTGCGGCATCGGTGGCAGCAGTCGCATTCTGGCGCGGGATTATAACTTTGCCGTCACCGGAATCACCATCAGTCCCCAGCAAGTCCAACGTGCCCTGGAACTGACCCCACCTGATCTCAATGTTCAATTTCAGGTGGATGATGCATTGGCGCTCTCGTTCCCCGATGCCAGTTTTGATGTGGTCTGGTCGATCGAGGCAGGACCACACATGCCGGATAAAGCCCAGTTTGCTAGAGAGCTATTGCGCGTTTTGAAACCGGGCGGAATTCTGGTGGTTGCGGATTGGAATCAACGAGATGGCCGTCAACAACCGCTTAATTTCTGGGAAAAGCCAGTCATGCAACAACTGCTCAATCAATGGTCTCATCCGGCGTTTGCCAGCATTGAAGGGTTTTCAGAATTATTAGAGGCAACTAGATGGGTTGAGGGAACTGTAGAAACCGCAGACTGGACAGAGCAAACGCTTCCTTCCTGGCTCGATTCAATCTGGCAGGGAATTGCTCGTCCAGAAGGCTTAGTCCGCTTCGGTCTATCGGGTTTTATCAAATCCGTGCGAGAAGTTCCCACCATTCTGCTAATGCGATTGGCGTTCGGCACCGGACTTTGCCGATTTGGAATGTTTCGGGCAATGCGGACGAATTGCACCGTGCCATCAACAGAAACGATGGAAAACCAGATTGCATCTGTTTAGGTTCTCAGGAAATGCCATGTCACAAGAGACTTTATTGGTTTGTATTCTCTGCCGCTCGTCTCAAACTGAGGCAAGGCAAGCAGGTTTGAGTGAAGGACAATTCCTGTTCAATCAACTCCAGGATGGCTTGGAAACCAGTAGCGAAGCTTGCATCCGGCTTCAACCTGTTCGCTGTATGGGAGCGTGCGATCGCGCCTGTGTGGTAGCATTCACGGCTCCCAACAAACTCACCTTTATTCTGAGTCAACTCTCCCCCTCCAATTCAGTCTCAGATCTGCTGGAATTTAGCCGTCAATATATCACTGCTTCAGATGGCAAAGCTCCCTACAAAGACCGCCCTGCGACCGTCAAACAGAACATTCATGCAGTTCTGCCACCCTTACCGAACCAACCTTAAAATCACTTAGGAGTCAATCATGCACAAAATTCCTGTAACCGTCGTCACAGGCTTTTTAGGAGCCGGAAAACGACGCTGGTGCGTCATTTATTGCAGAACAATCAGGGTCGTCGCATTGCCGTGCTGGTGAATGAGTTTGGTGAAGTTGGGATTGATGGCGAATTGTTGAAATCATGTCAGGTTTGTGACGATGATGAAGACCCCAATACGAATATCCTGGAACTGGCAAACGGCTGTTTGTGCTGCACGGTACAGGAAGAGTTTTTGCCAACCATGCAGGAGTTGTTAAAAAGACGCGATCGCCTCGACTGCATCTTGATTGAAACCTCTGGATTAGCGTTACCCAAGCCTCTAGTACAAGCCTTTCGTTGGCCCGAAATTCGCACTGGGGCAACTGTTGATGGTGTTGTTACCGTTGTGGATTGTGAAGCCCTTGCCAATGGTCAATTTGTGGGTAATCTGGATGCCCTGGAAGCACAACGTCAAGCCGATGATAGCCTGGAGCATGAAACTCCGATTGAAGAACTGTTTGAAGATCAGTCAGCGTGTGCCGATATAGTGCTATTAACAAAAGTCGATCAAGTTGATCTAAAGACTCAAAACAAAGTCCAGCAGTGGCTACAGAAAGAGTTGCCCAATGGTGTGAAAATTGTGCCCTGCAAACAAGGAGAAATTAGCCCCGATCTGTTGCTAGGGTTTAACGCAGCCGTTGAAGACAATCTCGACTCCCGTCCCAGCCATCATGATACGGAAGAAGATCATGAACATGATGAAGACATTACTTCGGTTCATATCGTTTTAGACCAAGCATTTGACCCAGCAGAGTTGGTTAGCCGCTTGCAATCTCTGGTTCAGCAGCATGAAATTTATCGGATTAAGGGCTTTGTAGCGGTGCCCAATAAAGCCATGCGGTTAGTCGTTCAAGGCGTTGGCAATCGATTTGATACCTTTTACGATCGCCTCTGGCAGGCGGATGAACCGCATCAAACTCGATTGGTCTTTATTGGGCGATCGCTCCAGCAAAGCCAAATTTCCCCAGCCCTCCTAGCTGACTGCGCCTAGTTGGTTGAAACAACCCCGTGAGTCACCAGTTCTGGCTCATTCGAGCCAGAACCAGAGATCGAAGATTTACGCATAGAATGAGAATGATAATCATTTTCATTCTATAATACGCCTTGTGCTGTGAGGAATAAGAAGATGAGTTGTTGGTATTCTATTGTCGCTTTGAGGTTAGCTGTGGGCGGGTTTGCTCTACTGCCGATTCCTGTTCACGCAATTCCCACTGCGTCAGAGTTGCTCAAGTCTGGAGAAACAGCGATAACCGCTCAAGAGCCGCCCAGTCCAGTCCCTAGCCCCGCTCCAACCCTGCCAGTCCAAGCGGATGAACTCGATGAGGATGAGGAAGAATTAATCATTATCGAGCGGATTCTCCGGCAACCTGTATCTACGCCAGGACGGGGAGAGGCAACGTTACGAGATTCTACCCGTCCCACCTATGTAATTAATCGGGAGGAAATGGAACAGCGGGGAGCCAGAACCGTGCGCGAAGCGTTGCGGTTTTTGCCGGGAATTTTGGGCGATGGCACAGTCGGCAGTCAGGTCAACTCCCTCAGCGGACAGTTTATCCGAGGGTCTAACACCGGACAGGTGCTGATTTTGCTGGATGGTCGTCCGGTGAATAACCTGGGTGGTGGCGGATTTGATTTATCTGAATTCACCACCGATGGGATTGAGCGGATCGAGGTATTGCCGGGGGGTGGCTCAACTTTATATGGGTCAGATGCGATCGGTGGAATCATCAACATTATCACCCGACGGGCAGGGCAAAAGCCATTCAGCGCCCGTGCTAGTGCCAGTTTTGGGAGCTATGGCTATGATGATCAAACCTTGCAAATCGATGGCACGGTTGATCCGGTGCGCTATTTCCTCAGCTACAACCGCATTCAGGCTGAGTATAACTTCCCCTTTTCGATTCCCGAAGCGGGGTTTCGAGGCACGCAGAAGAATGGTGATACTCTCTACAACAATTTGAATGCACGGCTGGAATTTAAGTTGGGCGATCGCGCCACTCTCAGCTTCAACACGTTTTATCTACCCAAAGAGGAGGGTGTCCCAGGAGGGGTGCCAGTTCCCTTTCCCATCTTTGGACAGGGCTTTTTCAACTCCCTCACCGACAATAATCGTAAGTTCACTGATCAGATTTTGAGTGATGTGACGTTACAGGCTCAACTCGGTGCTGGTACTGATTCCTTACTCACGGCAAGAGTCTATTTAGACTTTCTCAATACTCGCTTTGATAATCGCACTGCGTTTGCCGATACACTTTCGGTTGTGCGGGGGGTTCCGGTATTACGACGCACTCCCCAAACTCAGCAACGGTTTCAGACTGAACAAAAATCCCTGGGAGTACAACTACAGCACAATTGGCGACTCGCTCCGAATCAAACCCTAATCTATGGGTTCGACTATCGCAGCACCAAAGTTGAAAACCTGACTCAAAATCTTGTTACCGATGTAGCACGGATCAACTATGACGATCGCATCGGACAAGGAGCAGTGTTTGCTCAATATGCGATCGATATTCTGCCCCAGTTCACTGTAACCGCCGGGTTGCGGCAAGACTTCAGTACCCTGACCAATGGTTCTGCCCTGTCTCCAGCAGTGGGAGCCAAAGTATTGTTAGGCGACACGACCCTGCGAGCCAACTACATTCGCAACTTCCGCACTCCAACCCTGGCAAACCTGTTTAATGCCAACCCCACTAATATCGGTAACCCCGATCTCAAACCAGAACGAGGCAATAGTTTTGATGTCGGAATTGATCAAAAAATTGGCAACTTTGCTCTGTTGCGATTGACCTATTTCAACAATACGATTTCGGATCTCATCGCCTTTCAGCGCATTGCTCCCCCAGTCAATGGCATTTCTGGCACGTTTCAGAACCTGGGTAAAGTTCGCACTCAGGGATTAGAAGCGGCGCTGAATGTGCAAATTGTGCCGAATGTGTTTGCCTTTGTCGGCTATACACTCAACGATCCGGAGATTCTCGAAAGCGTCAACCCTGGTGAGGAGGGCAGAGAACTCCGCTTTGCTGGAGCCGATAAATTGAACTTAGGCATCTGGTACGAGAACTCGACGGGCTGGTATGCCGGACTGCTGATGAATTCGTTGAGCAGTTACCCGACGGATAATCTCAATACGGAGTTGCTTTCTGGCTACACGACATTTGATTTCAGATTGCGGGTTCCGGTCACTCGCCAACTTACGCTTAATTTCGGCATTGAAAATATATTTGATCAACGCTATCAAGTGTTTGCAGGCTTTCCAGACGCAGGACGAATCTTTCAAGGAGGAATCAAATATGAGTTTTAAGGAGAATCAATCATGAACTCATTTAATCGCCAGGTAACACCATTGCACCGCTCTACTGAGGAGCCACTACCAAACGGTGGACGGGTTGAGTGTGAAGAGTTTCCAGTTCAGATTGATGTGTTAGGTCCGTTGCTTTATTCACTGTTTCATGACCATTGGCAAGAGGTGGGCTTGGGGCATGTGGTGGATGGCAGCGTACTGGAATTAGAGTTTACCCAGGCTCCCAAAATCATTCGTCTCTACGATGGTTACTTAACCGTAGTTACCGAAGGTTGGCACATGCATTTGTGTGTGGAGGAAAATCAAGGCGGACCGGATGCCGCTACACCGGAAGAGTTGCGGCGGAAACGATTAGTCAGTCGTGCCGCCCTCTATCGACGCTTTAATCCACGGGGACAGGCGCGCAGTTGGGGCATTCAGTTCTGGAACGGGGCAGATGAACGGATGATGAATGTATTTTTGCCCAATCCGTTTGTGGGTGAGAATGAAGATTTGCTGCCGGAGAATAAGCCCAATCGCGCCAAACTCAAACTCTACGAACAATTGCGAGAAATTTATGTGCTGGGTAATGAACTGATTCCTGACGAAACCAATCCGCTAAAACGTCCGTTTATCTCAGTTTGTCGCTCCAGTCGGTGTAATCCATCGCTCAACTGGCAGCCGATCTATGAGGCATTGCAACGTGCGGTTGCTGAGGCTGAATTAGAGGTGGATGTGATTCATTCGGGATGTTTGGAGGTGTGTAAATTAGGACCCGTTGTTTTTTATTCTGGAGATAAAACCTGGTATACCCGTGTCACACCTGAACTGGCTGAGGAGATTGTACAGGAACATCTCTGTGAAGGACATAAAATCAAATCTAATCTATATCCAGTCGTAAAAGAGTCGTGATGAAGCAATGGAGTCTTGGTGGATTGATGCTGGGAAGTGCGATCTCGCTTTCTTCCTGTGCGATCGCGCCACTGCCAGAAACAACCCGTTCACATCCAGAGTGTATCAAAGACTATCAGTCAGAGGTTGATTATTTTCCTGATAAGGTTCACATTACTGACGCTCAGGGATTCACGGTTGACTACCACAAGCATTATAAAATTGTGTCGGTGAATCGCCCCTGGAAAAATGCCAAAACTCAGTTTCAATATGTCCTAGTGCAATGTGGTACTCCGATTCCCAAAGGCTTTCAGCCGGAACAGGTTGTGCAAATTCCAGTGCGGTCAGCAATTGTTCTCTCAACGACTCACTTCGTCCCTCTGCAACGATTGGGAGTGCTTGATCGCTTGGTGGGAATCAGCAATTTTAAGGATGTTACAACCCCCGCAGTGAATGAAAAAGTTCAGAAAAATCAACTCGCTGAAGTCGGGAATGCGGGAAGTTTGAAACTAGAGAAAATTTTGGAATTAGCGCCCGACTTAGTCACCACCTATGGCACTGGCAACCCTCAAACGGATGCTCATCCCAAGTTATTAGAGGCAGGAATTAAGGTTGCGATCGTGGCGGAATATATGGAGTCTACGCCATTGGGACAGGCAGAGTGGATGAAATTCTTAGCCCTCTTTTTCAATCGGGAAGCGGAAGCTGAACAGAGTTTTGCGGAAATTCGGCAACGCTATCAAGAGATCGCAGCCAAGGCGAAAACAGTCAACCGCCGACCCACCGTGTTTTCTGGTTTCGATCGCAAAGGCACTTGGTATGCTCCGGGTGGCGATAGCTATGTCGCAAAGTTCCTGGCGGATGCGGGGGCAAATTATCTCTGGGCAGACGATCGCAGCACTGGCAGTTTGCAACTCACCTTTGAGCAGGTTTACGATCGCGCCGCCCAGGCACAATACTGGATTGTCAACGCCCACAGTGTTAAAACACGCGCTGATTTGTTAGCCGCTGACCCACGTTATCAGGGCTTTGCTGCCCTGGGAACCAATAATGTGTTTAGTCCCACCGCAAAGGTCAATCCTCAGGGTGGCAATGACTACTGGCAGAGTGGTATCGCCAATCCTGACATTATCCTAGCCGATCTGGTGAAAATCTTTCATCCAGAGCTGGTGCCTGACCACCAGTTTGTTTACTATCGGCAACTTCCCTGATGAAGTGGTATCGTCCCTCACCCCGTATCGCCTGGCTCGGAGTTTTGCTGCTTGGAGTGGTGCTCCTCTTTGCCCTCAGCCTAGCGATCGGCTCCGTCCCCATTCCCCTAGCCGATGTGATCACGACACTACTCGGTGGCACTCCCACCAAACCCAGTTGGGGTAATATCATCTGGCAATTTCGTCTCCCCCGCTCTTTGACAGCAATGCTGGCGGGGGCAGCTTTGTCCATCAGTGGACTGCAACTACAAACCCTGTTCCACAACCCCCTGGCAGGTCCCTTTGTCTTGGGGATTAGTTCGGGTGCCAGTTTGGGTGTGGCAATCGTCGTGTTAACCTCTCAACAATTGGGCTGGTTGTATGGCGATCTGAGTCTGACCATCGCTGCCTGCCTGGGGGCTGCCACTGTTGCAGGATTAGTCATTCTCACATCGAAAATTGTTCGCAATCCAGTTGCTTTACTGGTGCTGGGATTAATCTTTGGCTACCTAACGGGTGCCATTGTCAATATTCTATTGCAACTCAGCTCTGCCCAACAGGTGCAGCAATTTGTAATCTGGACGTTTGGCAGTTTTGGCGGAGTTACCTGGAAACAACTCCCCTTGCTGACGGGAGGGATTTTGGTGGGGGGGACGATCGCGATCGCCAGTCTTGCGGCGCTCAATGTCATGCTACTGGGCAGTGTGCAGGCTCAGGCATTGGGGGTCAACCTGGAGCGGCTACGGTTTCTGGTTTTACTCAGTTCTTCGATTCTGGCAGGAATCGTGACAGCCTTCTGTGGACCAATTGCCTTTCTGGGGGTTGCCGTTCCCCATCTCTGCCGTGGCATCCTGCAAACTGCTGATTTACGTCGGCTGTTGCCTACAGTGATTCTAGTGGGTGCTGGACTGGCACTGTTGGCAGATCTACTCTCGCAATTGCTGGTGCGATCGTCGGTGCTACCACTCAACTCGATCACAGCGTTAATGGGTGCCCCAATCCTAATCTGGATCATTCTGCGCGATCGCGCTCGTGGGCATCATTGATAACAGACTTAATTTTGCCCAGGATAAAATTGAGCCATCGGGTATCTTAAACAATTTCTGTTTCCAGTGAAGTGATTCCCAATTTTGGAGGTAGTGGGATGGTCTAAGACCGACCTTTGGTGATCGCCGTGGCAGCAAAGCTCCCGTCAAAATAGTCTGATCTAAGATGGCTTCAGCAAACCCAGCCACCTCAGACAAATTTGCTTTCGTCAAATTAGCCTGACTCAGATTTGCCTCAGTTAAACAACTCTGGTGCAAATTTGCCAGAATCAAAAATGCCTTTGTCAAATTAGCTTGTGTGAAGTTAACAGACCTGAGATTGGCGTGAATTAAGAATGATCCGCTTAGATCAGCGCGATTCAAGTTCGCACCACTGAAATCAACACTCATTAGAGATGCGCCACGCAAATCTGCACAACTTAAATCAACATCCTGCAACCGGACATCTCTGAGATAAACACCGCGTAAATTGACTCCTCGAAAATCACGTTCTCCCCGTCGATAATGATCTAGAAGTTCGTCCTCTCTCATGTGGAATAGTTTGACCGGATTGCTTGTAGTTTTGCACTTCGGCATAATTTAACAGACCACACCTGGTCTGACTATCCTGGTCAGGAGCATTTAAGGATTACGAAATGATTAAGGGTATCAATACTCTGAGTTGGGTCGCAATACTGTGTGGGATTTTGGGATTTGATGGAAGTCAGATCGCTACTGCTGCAAATGGTATACTGCGCGATTCCGCCCAGGACAAATTCGCTTTATTAAATGACCATCAACAACTTGCGTTTCAGCAAACTCGTTCGACCGAAACACCCGATCAGTGGGTAGAACTGGGGCGGCGAGTACACGGTGGTTTTGGCTCCTACATCGCTCTGGGCATTCGCATTGGTTTGGATGCCATGCAACGATTGAATGCAGACCCTCGCACACTGGACGTGACCTACTACAGTGGTGCGATCGCACCATGCCCTTGTGTGGCAGATGGCATCATGATTGCCACCACTTCAACTCCAGGACAAAATTTGCTGCGAGTCGCCGCGACATCCAGTCCAGAAGGTAGCTTTGGTGTTGCTGAAATTCGCGATCGCAAAACTGGAAAGATGCTCCGTTACACCATTCCAGCAACTACCAGAACGCAATTGGATGCGTGGAACCAGAACACCACTGGACGACAACGCTACAATGCCGTGATGAATGCTTCAGAAGACTCGCTATTCTCGGTAGAAGTCATTCCCTGATGCACTTGTTTCTTTAAATAAGTAGAAGTCCCAGCAGAAGAGTCAACCGGGACTTGAGAGAAGTCTTGAGATAAATGGCAGAGCCTTACAGAGCACCTATGCAACATTGCTAAATAACACTGCCCACAACACTCCGGCTGCGCCTACAGCCAACAGCAAGTTTGTAAAGAAGCGACCTGCCTCAGTGCTGAAGCCAAGCACTTTTATCTTCTTTGCCAGCAGTGAAAAACAGTGACCATGCCTGGTTTGCACTGATGACTTCAGAATATAAATAAATATTGCAATAATCTTGACACAAAAAACTTTTCGTACAATCCGAACCAGAAGATCGGCTAACCGTAAAAAGGCTTCTGAGTATCAATACAGCTAAGAATCTCGAATTAAGAGCAACTGTTGCCCAACCCAACCAATCCGACCTTCCCGCTCAAATTGACCGAGCAGGCGGGTCACAGTGACACGGGTAGTCCCTAGAGTGTCAGCAAAATCTTGATGCGTGAGTCGGAGTTTGATGAGTTGTCCCTGCTCTGACTCATGACCAAACTGATCAGCCAGCCAATCGAATAGTTGCCAGAACCGATGATGAATCTGTCCGCTGCGAAGCCGTAGCAATATTTGAGTTTGATGGAGGTGGGACAGTAGCACCTGATTCAAGTGCCCACACTCCCTGGATTGGATCGCACGAACCCTAACATCCGTCAAACACTCGGCTTCATAGGGCTGAATCAGAGCGAGGGGTTGACCTACGGTATCTCCCAGTCCCCAAAATCCGAGAGCAATCACAGTGCCATCTTCAGTGAGTGTATAGGTACGCACCGCTCCAGCCTCAATCTGCCAGAGGGAATTTTCACGTAGCGGGAGATGCTCTCGGCGCTTAAATATCTGGGACTCCTTCGGAGCGATTAGAGTAGGCTTAACCATTGATCAATTGCTCAGGATATCTAGGTTTAGGCGTAACGGGGATACTGCACTGCAACGTTTACATGATTTGCGCGCAGTCATAAGGTGTGTGCTGTGCGCGATAGCGAAGCGCTGCTGCGAAGCGCAGATCGCTTAACCTGGGCATCGCCTGATCGCCCAGAGCACATGAGCTGACTGACAGATGCAATCGTCAAATTGGGCATTTCCTGACGACAATTTGGGCAAAACCAATAGACACCAGAGCTACGAACATGCCGTAACAGGTTTCCGGGGCAACAAGGACAATCAGTCATGAGGTCTTCCTACTTTCTAGCTTGACTGAGGATAGATAACAGTGTTGACCTCTTATGGAAGCAGTGGATCACGCCCTATTATTGATAATTATTCTCAATAAGTCAAGGGTAATTTGAGTTGGCGACTTTTGCGCGGATGTTTGACGACCTGTCTTTTGACAAACATCTGGCGCATCGGCTATCAGACAAGGAAAAACCGATAAAGTAAGTGTAGCAAATATGATAACGGTTATCATTATCAAAACTATGCGATAATCTGACCGCGTGCCGTTTAAGGTGCTGCTGTGGGTTGTTCTGGTGCTGTTTAATCGGGTGTGAGGGCAGGATGTATCAATTGAAGTTTTTGAGCCACCTGGGGTTGGCTGCGATCGCGGTGACGTTAACAGTTCAATCGGCAGAGGCGAAGCCGCCAGAGCGATCGCAGGAGAGCATCGTTGGCAATGTGCGGGCTTTATCCCACTCCGCCAAGACGGTAAAAGAGTGGTTGGCTCAAATGGAAGCGCAACCCGCGATCGTCTCAGTGCCCGTCACAAGCGTGAAGGTGGAACGCACGGCGACTGGGCTGGACATCGTTTTGGAAACCCAGGATGGTAAGCCATTGTCTGTGGATGCCAGCAAGTTTAGGACTGAAGGAAATGCACTGATTGCGGATATTCCCAACACGGTGCTGGCTTTGCCGCAGGGCAACGAGTATCGAGTGGATGACCCGTCTCTTGTAGGGGAAGACGTTGAAAGCGTGAGTGTGACCCAGACAGATGCAGCAACCGTGCGCGTGAGTGTTGTCGGAAAAGGTGCGTTGCCAACTGGAGAGGTGACCTTGAGGACTGGAGCACTTGCTTATAGCCTGAATCCAGAAGCGGGAGAACCGGACGAGGAAGTTGTGGTGACAGGAACGAGAACTCCAACCTCAATTCAAGACGTGCCGCAATCGATTCAGGTAATCCCGCGACAAACTTTAGATGATCGTGGTGTAGTGCGTTTGGATGAGTTTACGGATAACGTCAGCGGTGTTCAACGAAGTTCGGCTGGAGATGGGCAGGGTTCTGGTGGGTTTATCATTCGCGGTTTTCCAGATGGATTTGAGAACCTCCGCAATGGATTTCGTACTCAAGGAGGGTTCCCTCGCGACTTGGCAAACATTGAGCGCGTTGAGGTTTTAAAGGGTCCAGCATCAGCCCTGTACGGTAGTGGGTTTCAGTCAGGTGTTGTGAATATCATCACCGAAAAACCACTCGAAATACCTCGCTATGAGATCAAAGGGTTTGTTGGAAGCTACGACTTCTACCGAGGTGAAGTAGATTTGACAGGACCTTTGACTGAGGATAAAACTGCTCTCTATCGACTCAATTTTGCTTATCAAAACAATGGTAGCTTTAGAGATTTTTTAGATTACGAAAGTGTTTTTGTCGCACCTTCCGTAACGCTAAAACTAGGTTCACGAACAAGCCTGACTCTAGAGTACGAGTATCTTAACGCCAATTACCCTGATGATAACGGATTTCTGACAGAGTCAGAATTTCTTCGCATTTCTCCCAAAACCTTCTTGGGAGAACCCGAACTTGCCAAGGAAGAATTCACATCTCACAATGTGGCACTCAACTTCCTGCATGAATTTAGTGATAATTGGCAGTATCGGCTGGGGTTCAACGGTCTGTTTCAAGATGTGTTTGATGAAGGAGTTGTACAACGGACATTGCAAGCTGACAGACGAACTTTGAATCGTCGCTTTGATCGGCGGACGAATGATCTCACTAATCTAGCTTTGCAAAACGAGATTCTCGGCAAGTTTAATACGGGATCGATTCAACACGAGTTGTTGTTTGGAGTGGAGTATTTCCTTTTGGAGTATGCTTACACGTTCGCGAATGCCCCGATCGGTCCCATTGATATCTTCAATCCAGTTTATGGTGCTAGACCCACTCGATCGCTCATACAGACAACGAATGGAGCCTACGGATCAAACAATGTAGGTGTTTACCTGCAAGATCTAATTACGCTTCTACCTAACTTAAAATTGTTAGCAGGTGTGCGATTTGATAACGTTTACAGCTTCTTTGAAGATCGCGACCCTCAGGAAACAATTAATGAGGTTTCCGACAACAACTTCTCACCCAGATTTGGAATTTTGTATCAGCCCAGCAATTCCACTTCATTGTATGCAAGTTACTCACAATCCTTTACCCCTCAATTCTTTGGAACTAATTCGCGAGGAGGTGCCTTTAAACCTGAAGAGACCGAACAATTTGAGGTTGGAGTCCGGCAAGGATTCTTCAATAATCGGCTGCTTGGAAGTTTAGCCGCTTACCAAGTTACTCGCAAAAACGTCTCAACTCCCGACATTAGCACTCCGGAGGACTTTGATCGGATTCAGGTTGGGGAGCAACGAAGTCGAGGGATTGAGCTAGATGTCACTGGAGAGATCTTGCCAGGATGGAAGATTATTGCTACCTACGCCTACATAGATGCGGTAGTGACAAAGGACAACAGCTTACCGATTGGCGATCGCTTGCCCAATGTCCCTTACAACAGTGCTAGCCTTTGGACAACTTACCAAATCCAGAAAGGTGATTGGCAGGGGTTTGGAGTTGGTTTGGGCTTAGTCTATGTTGGAGACCGTGCGGTTCCCCTTCCTAATACGTTAGAAGTTCCGTCCTACCTGAGAGTTGATGCTTCTATTTTTTATCGCAAGAGTAACTTTGAGGCTCGTTTGAACTTCAAAAATCTTTCTAACATCAACTACTACGACTCAACCGATTTTGGAACTCTAGTTCCCCAAGAGCCTTTCACCGTGATCGGACGGCTATCTTTCCAATTCTAATCGAGGTGAACCATGAGGCAGATTGGAGAAGGCAAGCGACCAAAATCTAAAAACAGAAATTTACTGATTACACTGCCAGTTTTCCTGTTAGGGTTGTCTGCTTGTAGTCGCTCATTATTGCAAGATTCATCAATGACAGAGGCAACGATCAAATTCAAAGACCAGATTGTGGTTGATTTAGGCTGGGAAGAATACGGCTTCTTTCAAAGGGGCTTTGACCCTACTCAGGGGTGGTCTTGGAACAGCTACAGTGACCCACTGTTTCAAAGTCGTCTGTTTCGCCGTGATGCTGAACGGGGATTGATCAACGACTTAGCAGAAAGCTATCGCCTCAGTCGAGATCGAAAAGTTTGGACCGTTGCAATTCGTCGAAATGTTCGCTTTAGCGATGGTTCACCTCTAACGGCTAGGGATGTTGCCTATACCTTCAACACTTACAGACCTGAAATTGATCGCTATTTTTTAGATCGAGCAATTGCTACCGGTGATTATGAGGTGCAGTTTCATCTTAAGCAACCAGACATTACCTTTGTCGATCGCATGGCAAGTGTAGGTATTGTTCCCAAACACGCTCACAACGAAAACTATGCCCGCAACCCAGTTGGTTCTGGTCCTTACAAACTAGTGCAGTGGAATGAGGGTGAACAACTCGTCATTGAGGCAAATCCAACCTACTACGGTCAATCACCAAAAATCAAACGAGTTGTTTTCCTCTTTACTCAAGGGGATGCAGCATTTGCTGCGGCAAAGGGAGGGTATACTCACGTTGCAAAAATTCCTCAAACCTTGGCGGAACAACCTGTTGCAGGAATGCAGCTTCATCAAATTAAGAGCTTTGACCATACCACTCTGTTGTTTCCGTTCATTCCCTATACAGGTAAACAAAATGCTCAGGGTTATGAAATTGGTAACAATGTTCTCAGCGATCGGGCAATTCGACAGGCGATTAACTACACCATCGATCGGCGGGTTTTGGTCGGCGCTATCCTGTGGGGTTACGGCTCTCCAGTCTACGGGTTTCCGAGTGGTCCGCCTTTCCAAAAACCTGCTCCTGCAATTCAAGATGCAGACCGCGAGCACGCTCAACAAATTTTACTCAAGGCTGGCTGGCAAGACACGAATGGAAACGGAATGATTGATAAGCAGGGAGTAGAAGGAGAATTCAATCTGCTCTATTTTGCCTCGCTTCCAGAGCAACAAGGATTTGCGCTGGCGATTACTCAAATGCTGCGACCGCTGGGAATTAAAGTCAATGCTCAAGGGTCTAGTTGGGAGAAGATGAAGCACCGAACGCATCGAGATGCTTGGCTCTACCCATTAGTGACACGCCCTCAGGATCTCTATAGTCTATACCGCAGCCCGACAGGATTAGCCGATGGTCGCTTGAATTACAGTGCTTACGCAAATTTCACTGTTGATCAACGATTAGACCAAGCCATGAATGCACCTTCAGAACTAGATGCCAGCCAGTTCTGGCAACAAGCCCAATGGGATGGTAGAACCGGAATTGGAGTGAGAGGCGATGCCGCTTCTGCCTGGTTGGTTAACCATCACGATCTCTATCTGGTCAATCAATGCTTAGATCTGGGTAGGGCAGGTAAACCATCGACTGGCTATCAAGGACCACTCTTGTCAAACATTACGAATTGGGAATGGATCTGCAAATGAATTTCCTAATCCGCTTTACAGTTAGTAAGTTGTTGCATCTGATGTTGTTGCTAGCAGCAGTTGCCGTTCTTACGTTCCTTCTAGTCAGTGTCTCTCCGATCGATCCGATCGATGCCTACGTGGGTGCTGCTCGTCGTGTGACGATGACGGATGAACAACGAGCGCTGATTGCCCAACGATGGGGATTGGATCAACCACTGATTACCCGTTTCATTCGCTGGTTAGGGCAATTACTACAGGGCAATCTGGGTGAGTCGATGACCTATCACCAATCGGTTGCAGCAGTGATTGCAACCCGCTTTCAAGCATCCCTCTGGCTCATGGCTCTAGCCTGGTTGTTCTCTGGTGTGTTTGGGTCCACACTGGGGATTCTTGCAGGGGCAACAGCAGGCTCATGGTGCGATCGTCTGATTCGCCTGTATGCGTACACCTTATCCTCGGCTCCTGTTTTCTGGATTGCGCTCCTGCTGCTCGTGATTTTTTCAGTCAATTGGCAAATTACCCCGATTTGTTGCGCCACTCCACCGGGCGTGTTGCTGCAAGATGTCACGCTCTGGCAGCGCCTCCATCACCTCATCTTACCTGCCCTCACCCTCAGCGTCATTGGCATTGGTAGCCTTGCTCTACACACCCGTGAAAAACTGGTTGAAATTTTGCAGAGTAACTATGCCCTGTTTGCTCGTGCTCAAGGAGAAACCACAACAGGAATTGTGTTACATCATGGTTTGCGAAACGTCGCCCTGCCTGCGCTCACCCTTCAATTTGTGGGTCTGAGTGAGTTATTTGGGGGATCAGTTTTAACTGAAAAGGTATTTGGCTATCCGGGGTTGGGGGATGCCACGGTGCAAGCAGCGATTCGGAGTGATGTGCCGTTGCTCGTTGGCATTGTGTTTTTCAGCGCCATTTTTGTGTTTGCAGGCAATACCCTGGCTGACTTAAGCTATCGCCTGATCGATCCTCGCATTCGGATTGGAGGGATTGAACGATGAAACTGTCGATGCCTGCGATCGCAAACCCGCGATCGCGACTTCAAGGGTTCTCCCTCAACAACCGTCGCAGCCGCACCCTGCTGTTAATTGCCCTCTGTCTGGTTGTTTTGGGAGTTTTGTTGTTGGGAACGTACCTGATCGGTCAAGCGGGACTGGACATTGCGCTGTCGTCTCGCAACCAACCGCCTTCGTTTGCCCATCCCTTCGGCACTGACTGGTTGGGGCGAGATATGTTTAGCCGTACCCTACATGGTCTGAGTCTTAGCTTGTGGATCGGTCTGCTGACTGCCAGCGTTAGTGCGGTGATTGCCCTGGCGATCGGCACCCTTTCAGCCACTTTGGGCGGTAAGGTGGATGCTGCCATTACCTGGCTGATTGATGTGGCGTTAAGTCTGCCCCACCTGGTGTTAATCATTTTGGTTGCATTTGCGGCAGGCGGAGGGGTCAGAGGATTGTTGCTGGCAATTATTATCACTCACTGGATGTCACTCGCACGGCTCCTCCGGGCAGAAGTCCTGCAACTCAAGAGTTCTGACTATGTGCAGCTTTCCTCGAAGCTGGGACGATCGCCGCTGTGGATTGCCCGTCATCACCTGCTGCCCCATCTGCTACCCCAATTCCTAGTTGGCTTAATCCTGCTCTTTCCCCATGCGATTTTGCACGAAGCTGGACTGACGTTTTTAGGATTAGGGTTGCCACCCGAAATTCCGGCGATCGGCATCATCCTATCTGAATCGATGCGCTATCTCTCCGCAGGCTACTGGTGGTTAGCCGTCTTGCCGGGAGTGGTCTTGCTGATGGCGGTACAAGCGTTTGATATTCTGGGTCAAAGCGTCCGGGCACTGCTCGATCCCAAGACCAGTCAGGGGTGAGTCATGCTAACAGTGCAAAACTTGAGCGTCAGTTTCACTCAATACGATACAGGATTAACTCAAAAGCAATTGACGGTGATTACCGACCTGGATTTACACGTGAATGCCAGGGAAGTCGTCGCCGTAGTAGGTTCCAGTGGATCGGGTAAGAGCTTGTTGGCTCATGCCGTGCTGGGAATTCTGCCCCACAATGCTCAAATCAGTGGAACAATTCTATTTAAAGGAGAACCCCTGACACGTCAACGGCAGGCATCGTTGCGTGGTAAAGCGATCGCCCTGATTCCCCAATCCATTAGCTATCTTGATCCACTCATGCCCGTTGGCAGGCAGGTCCATCAGGCAGCACGACGAGCCGGTGTCGCGACAACCGACATTCGACAACGGGTTGACCACACCTTCTCGCGCTACGAACTCGCTTCAACGGTTAAACAGCAGTACCCATTCCAGGTGTCGGGAGGCATGGCGCGACGAGTGTTAGTGGCAACCGCCGCCGTTGGGCAGGCAGACCTGATCATTGCCGATGAACCCACACCGGGTTTGCACCCGGATCTCGTTGCCGAGACACTCAACCATCTGCGCCAACTCGCCTCTGCGGGGAAAGGGGTGATTCTAATTACCCATGATTTGGAAGCTGCCTTGCAAGTGGCAGACAAGGTGGCGGTTTTCTATGCAGGAACCACTTTAGAAATTGCGATCGCAGAAGACTTTGTGAATGGCAATTTGCGTCATCCCTATACTCAAGCGCTCTGGCGATCACTGCCGCAAAATGAGTTTATTCCCGTTCCCGGCGCTCAACCCAATCCCGATGCCCTTCCTGATGGCTGTTTGTTTAGCGATCGCTGTCCGCTCGTGACCGATGCCTGTTTGACCGAACGTCCCAGTTTGCGTCTGGTTCGAGGTGCTCCAGTGAGGTGTATCCATGCTGAAGGGTGAACAGTTGTCATTTCGCTACAGCCCCCACCATTCCTGGGTGTTACAGGACTTTAATATTCAAATTGCCCCATCAGAAATCGTCGGACTGCTCGGTCCTTCTGGGTTTGGCAAAACAACCGTCGGAAAGTTACTGGCAGGTTATCTGGCTCCCACCAGCGGCAGCGTTACCGTAGAGGGTCAGCCCCTACCCACTCGTGGCTCCTGTCCTGTGCAACTTGTCTTCCAGCATCCAGAGTTAGCGATGAATCCGCGTTGGCGAATTCGTCAGGTTTTGGCAGAAGGTCAGTCGCCCGCACCAGAACTACTCCAAGCCCTGAGCATTGACTCAAGCTGGCTGAGTCGCTGGACCCATGAACTGAGCGGTGGTGAATTGCAGCGGATTGCCGTGGCGCGATCGCTCAATGCCCATACGCGCTACCTGATTGCTGATGAAATGACTGCAATGCTGGATGCTAATACCCAGGCATTAATCTGGCAAGCCGTTCTAGACTATGTCCGTCAGCACGAAATTGGAATGCTGGTGATCAGTCATGAAGCACCGCTGCTGAAACGGGTGTGCGATCGCATCATTCACATCGAATAGGGAATGGGTGGAATTCTCGCCAAAATTCCCTTTTTGAGAATATCGGGACGTTCTTGACGAGGAATCAACCCATCTGAACTGTTATGGTACTGTTCTGCCAGTTGCAGAATGGCGATCGCACTCTGGAGCGGGGGTAAATCTCCAAACATCAATGTGGTCTTATGGGGAACGGCATAAGCAACCACGCAAGGACGGTTACAGGCGCTGAGGCAATCAACGGGGGCGATCGTATATTCTGCGGCTAATGTCCATTTTGACTGGAGGCGCAGCAGATGATTCAGCAGATGATACCCGCCCCGCTGACCCATATAATCTCGTTGCGTTGATGAATACGCACAGGATTTGCAAACAAATAAAGTGTGTTTTGTCATTGTGATTAAATTTTCCAGTGTGCTTTTATTAACTCAGCGGACTTCATGTTTGCGATCGCTGTTGAAGTTTATGG
>JAAUOZ010000432.1 GCA_012034655.1 Leptolyngbyaceae cyanobacterium CSU_1_3
GACAGAAAAGCTAAGGTAGCAGTCCCGGTTTTCAGCACTTTGAGTTTGATTTTCCTGCTTTCTTCTAGCCGATCTCAACCCCAGAAGGGAAGTTTGTAAATGGCTGGAACGACGTATCTACGTTAATTCACGATATACTCGTTTTGTACAGTGCGTAAGTCCTATAGATTAGCCTTGAATCAAACCTTTCGGCAATGCTGCCGAGACTTTACCGATCCACTCTAGCGCTGATGGAACCTCTTCTCTATGCTGCCACAACCAGCGGACTGCTTTTGTAACATGCTCCGCTTGTTTGTGGCTCATCAGATTGAGAAAAACCTTCTCCCGCTTTTGCAGGGCTGCTTCGTCACTGTTTTCGATTTCCTCAATCACCCACCATTCCATCATCGACGAAGCGAAGGAGTACCATCTTTTGCTGTCTTGCAGGCTAGAAACAAGCACGCCCCGCTCTTCTAGATCCGTCAGTTCGCGTTCTTTTTGGCTAAATACGAGGTCTACATCGCCTAGGTCATAGCGTTTTTTTTGTAGTCGCCCCTTGAGGGTAGACAGCGCCACCAGCATCATTAAGGTTTGTTCGATTTCGTTGGCCAGGTTCCAGATGTCTTCAAAATAGTGCTCGGTGGCGCGTTGAAAATCTTTGGCGAAGGCTTGGGCATCGGGAATGTGGCCCGATCGCAGTTCTCGGTAGAGTAAATGTCCCGCGTTTTGCAGCAGGGCGGGGTTGCCGTCGGCGATTTCTCGAATCCCGTCCCGTAGGGCAGGAGTCATGGGTAAGCTTCCTAGCAGGGCGGCCGCTTCGGTTTCTGTAAACGACTTGAGGGGCTGAAACAAGTAGTGATTATACCAGGGAGACCCGCCTGGCTTGAGGGTCGGCCCCAACTCGTTGAGGCGACGAATGGAGGTGACGACCATTGAGAGAAATTGCCGCTCTCTAGAATGAGAAGCCAGATTGCGGCAGTCGCTCAAAAAGGTGGCGATATCGTTGTCGGTGTAGCCCTCCTGGGGACGGAGGGCCGCGTCGTAGTCATCGACCAGCAGCACCAGAAATTTTCCGCGTTTGCCGAGGTGTCGCAAAATCGATCGGAGGCTGTCTTTGGTGGTGTTGTCTTGGTCGAGTAGGGTCGTAATCTCTGCCTGCAACTCTGCTTCACCGTCTAGCGCGTCCTTCATCATCGTCATGATTTCGCGCCAGAAATTTGTCCCCTTAAAAGGATTGACCCCCAGGCAACTCAGCAGCACGATCACTGCCTGAGAGGGGTCGTGTCCCCTCAGTTTCCAAGCGTTGGGTGAGGCGAGCAGTTCTAGAAACGAAGATTTGCCCACCCCAGGGCCGCCCCAAATAGCCAGATTGCTTTTACCGAGAATTTGGTCAAATGCTGTTTCAATTTCTGACACTCGCCCGGTAAAGAACGCTGGTGGAACCGGCCGTCCGACGATGAAAGGATTGTGGGCAATGGCGATATCAGACATAGGAGGAGGGATGAAAGGTGAGGGAGCAGGGGGCGATCGCGCCAATCAAATACTCGGCAATACAGGATTGATTGGTAAGCCGCTTAGACCTCAGGCAAAAATTTTACGGTCGCTTCTGCTGGAATCTGGTGTAGCTTCTGCTGCCAGTGGTGCGATCGTAGCTTCAATCTTGCCCGTCAGGCACGAGAATCGACTGGGACGGTAGATTTGGTCAGGGGGGCGATTCCGGCCAGGTCGAGAATTTGTGGAATTAAATCTTCGCGTTTGACGGCCATCATATGCACCCCGTGACACAGCTTCATCGCCAGTTGCACCTGTTCTGCGGCAATCATCATCCCTTCTTGGAGAGGTTCTGCGGCGCGTTCTAGGCGATCGATAATCCCATCGGGAATCTGAACACCAGGGACACAGCGATTGATAAACTGGGCATTTTTAGCGGACTTGAGTAGAAAAATCCCCGCTAGGACGGGCTTGCCCGATGGGGAACCGATGTGATCCATAAACTTGGCCAGTCGATCGAAATCTGAGATCAACTGACTCTGAAAAAACTGTGCCCCGGCTGCGAGTTTGCGATCGCATCGTCGCTGCAAACCTGACCAGCTACCACACTGCGGATCGACCGCCGCCCCCGCAAATAAGTCTGTTGCTTCATCGGTCAACGGTTTTTCATGCAGATCAAGCCCCAGGTTGAGTTGGCGGATCAGTTGCAGCAGCCGCACCGATTCGAGTTCAAAGACGGCTTTTGCTTCGGGGTGATCGCCCGCCTTTACGGGGTCGCCCGTCAGCGCTAGTACATTGCGAATCCCTAGGGCGTGGGCCCCCATGAGGTCTGCCTGCAAACCGATGCTATTGCGATCGCGGCAGGCTACCTGCCAGATGGGTTCGATGCCGTTTTGCAGCAGCAGCGCCGACGACACCAACGAGCACATCCGCATCACCGCTCGACTGCCATCTGTCACATTGACCGCGTGAACTCGCCCCTTCAAGGTCTCAGCCATGGCCAGCATATGTGCAGGGTTGCTGCCTTTAGGAGGAGCAACTTCCGCCGTGATCAGAAACTCTCCGGATAGAGCAGCCGTGCGAAAGGAGGAAATCGGAAGGGGGTGGGCGAGCATGGGCGATCGTAGTTCAGGGTATTTGCTTTAGCCTATCGGTCATCCCAAAGAAAGTTGAAGCCAATTTGCCAAAGATTTACAGGAGCTTAAAGGTTATAGCGAAAAAATACGGAAATAGACAGAGGCTAAAGCCCATCACCTTCACGATCGTGCAACAACTCCATACATTCTCGTCTATTTTTTGGCAGACGAGTATCACAGAGAAAAATCCTATGTTTATTGTATTAAGGATTACAAAAACTTTTGAGAAACCCTCATCAGTCAGGGCAAAACTGTCAGATTGCTAAGGGAAAATCTGATGTTTTTGTTAATGAATCGCTCTATATTTTGTTTGCTCGGATTCGCTTCAGTGTGAGGAGCCAGACTCGACGGTTTTCTCGAACTTATATTAACCGAGCAAGGTTTGTGATTTCAAAGTTTGGAGGTCGTGCTTTGACTGGCTCAGCCCTTAATGCCTCAGTAGGGTAAGTGGAGCCGAAGCCCCTGCCAAGATACCAAGGTGAGATCTTTGGTTGCCAAGCTAATAAGTAGACAGACTTAATTAAATGTCAGATGCCTGCCATTAGCCCTCACCCCCGACCCCTCTCCCAGAGCGGGCGAGGGGAGAAAAATGGGTTCCTCTTCTCCCAT
>JAAUOZ010000433.1 GCA_012034655.1 Leptolyngbyaceae cyanobacterium CSU_1_3
AGCACTTGAACTCGAACCGTCGATCGTCCCCGCCTCAGAATCAGACTTTGATCTGGAACTGGGCGACCTCAACACTCCAAGTCAACTATCAGACGATGATCTGGACTTTGGAGCACTTGAACTCGAACCGTCGATCGTCCCCGCCTCAGAATCAGACTTTGATCTGGAACTGGGCGATCTAGCTGCTCAACCACAAACCTCCACAGACAATTCTCTGCTAGATGGTTTAGATGGTTTAGATCTAGATTTTGAAGCCACAGAAACCTCCCCTCAAGCGGTGGCAGACTCAGAAGCTGATTTTGCTCTCAATTTTGCCGATCTGCCCACTGCAAACGACCCTGCCCTGCTGGATGACTTGGATCTTGACCTGTCGGAATCTAGTAGTCCTGATTTGTTTGACGACGCAGATATTCCCGATCCTGATAGAGGCTTCGACCCGCTACTAGGCGCAGGGCTTGCCGCAGCATCTCTAGGCATTGGCGGAATGTTTGCTGCCTCGCGCGGCGATCGCACCCCTCCAGAAGAGCAAAGCAGTGACCTTGATTCACTGTTCGACTCGGCAACCTCCGAGCTTGAGCCATCCGATACAAACAGCTTCGATGGGCTAGATGACCTCCTCAACACACCCTTATCAGAAACCTCAGACCCCACCAACAGCAACGCCTTTGGAGATCTGGATGCTTTCTTTGATCAGGATGCGATCGCTCCCACCTCCTTGCATGAGGCTTCTGATCTCGACAATATCCTAGAGCCATCCTCAAACCAGGAGACCCCCTCAGAGTTTGATGATCTAGATGCACTGCTAGAAGAAGACACAGACCTCTCCTCTGCCTCAACCCCAGCAGAAAACCTCGATGATCTAGAATCCCTACTGTCAAATGCTCCTGAAGCAGCTTCAACCACTAGGCGCAGCGACTTCTCTGCGGGCGACTCCGATATGGAGTTTAACGATCTAGAGCGAATGTTAGAAGATGCCGACAAAACAATGGGCGGCTCTCCTACGACTAAAAGTTTAGGCATCGCGCAGCCCGGACGGAGGATGAACCGACCTAGCAAAGTCTTCAGCGAACAGACGATGCGAGTCCCGGTTAAGCATCTCGATAACCTTAGCAACCTAGTCGGAGAGTTAGTCGTCAACCGCAACAGCTTAGAGCAAGATCAAGAGCGGCTACGGCAATCGCTCGACAACTTGCTTTACCAAGTGCAACAGTTAAGCGATGTTGGACAACGAATGCAAGACTTGTACGAGCGATCGCTCCTAGAAAGCTCCCTCTTAGCCAGTCGCCAACATCACCGGACTCCTACCAATCTGGGCAAGCTTGCACGAGACAACAGCGTCACAACTTCCAACTCGGCTGAGTATGACTCCCTCCAAGTTGAGTATGACCCGCTAGAAATGGATCGCTTTACTGGCTTCCATTCGCTCTCCCAGGAAATGATTGAGCTAATCGTAAGAGTGCGAGAATCTGCCTCTGACATCGGTTTCATTGTGGATGAAACCGATCAGGTGACGCGGATGTTCCGTCAGGTGACAACGCAGCTTCAAGAAGGGCTGACCCGTTCTCGCATGGTTCCATTTGCTCAGACCGCCGATCGTATGCCCCGCGCAGTTCGAGATATCGCCATGAAGTGCGGTAAACAGGCAGAATTGGTGATCGAAGGTCGCGAAACGCTCATCGACAAAATGATTCTGGAGCATCTCTACGACCCGATGACTCACCTGGTTAACAATGCCATTACCCACGGCATCGAAACTCCAGAAGTGCGTCGGGCGGCTGGCAAAGCTCCCACAGGTCGCATTATGATTCGAGCCTTCCACCAGGGCAACCAAACCGTGATCTCGGTGTCAGACGACGGTGCAGGAGTGGATGTCGATCGCGTCAAAACCAAGGCGATCGAGAAGGGTCTGATCACGCCTGCTGAAGCCAGAACCATGTCTCGATTAGATATTTACGACCTACTCTTCCATCCTGGATTTAGCACCAAGGATCAGGCAGATGACTTCTCAGGGCGTGGGGTCGGCATGGATGTGGTGCGTACCAGCTTGAGTGAGATTCGCGGCGCAATTACCACCGACTCGGCTCAAGCTAAAGGCACGACCTTTACAGTGCGTCTTCCTCTAACCCTGAGCATCTCTAAAGCATTGTGCTGCATTAGCGATCGCGCCCGAATTGCCTTCCCGATGGACGGGGTGGAAGACATGCTAGACATTCCCAAAGAACGGATTCAGACCAACCCAGAAGGACAGCCCTGTCTTGCTTGGCGAGACTCTCTATTGCCCCTGCGCCCCTTGACCGAACTGCTGGGCTACAATCGTCACCTGAGCCGAGGCAATGTCTACGGCGGCAACCAGGAAGACGACATGGTTTCGGTCGTCGTGCTGCGAAGTGCAGGCAACTTCTTGGCGCTGCAAGTTGACCAAGTGCTGGGCGAACAAGAGATTGTGATTAAGCAGCTAGAAGGGCCGGTTCCTAAGCCTGTTGGGGTGGCAGGTGCGACGGTATTAGGAGATGGGCGAATCATGCCGATCGCAGACGTGCTAGAACTGATCGACTTAGCGATGGGTCGAATTCGTCGCGATGTTGGCACAATGTGGGATCAGGGTGCAGCACAGGCCCTAGGCGGGACAGCCACCGCCAAAATGGAACCAACGGTGCTCATAGTGGACGACTCAATTACCGTGCGCGAGTTGCTCTCTATGACCTTCAACAAAGTTGGTTATCGGGTGGAGCAAGCCCGCGATGGGCAAGAAGCCTGGGAAAAACTGCGGGCGGGGCTACCCTGCGATATTGTCTTCTGCGATATCGAGATGCCGCGTATGGACGGTCTAGAATTGCTGTCTCGAATTCAAAAAGACCCCAACCTGAGCAGTTTGCCGATCGCCATGCTGACTTCCCGTGGAGCCGATCGCCACCGACAAATGGCAGCTTCTCTGGGGGCAAGCGGCTACTTCACGAAGCCCTATCTAGAAGAGGCGTTGCTTGATGCGGCTCAACGAATGCTTAAAGGTGAGGTTTTGATTGTCAGTAGCGGTGGCTAGAAAAGTCCTCATTTAGCCAGTCTGCTAATTTAGCTAGGGATCGAGGATTCAATCATTCCGTCAACTGCAAGGTTGTCTTGCCCTCACCCCAGCCCTCTCCCAGATTGGGAGAGGGCGAAAATTTCGGCATTCATAAATCCACATTCCTAAAAATTTCGAGGATTCAATAAAACC
>JAAUOZ010000434.1 GCA_012034655.1 Leptolyngbyaceae cyanobacterium CSU_1_3
ATTCCCAAGCTCAGTCTGGGAACCAGGTTTTGAGGTTCAGTCTAGGAATTATTGCAAGTGGTGCAAACAGTGAGTTATAATTATAACTTTACCTTCTCCTAATATGATTTAAAATCCCATTAGCAATACCTTGTGCCATTTCGTCTCGATATTGAGGAGAAGCTAATTTTGCCGCATCATCTCGTCCCGTAACATAACCTACTTCCACAAGAATTGAAGGCATAGAACTTTTCTGAGTACGTAAAAGCTAGCTTTTCGTACTCCTCGGTCTCTAACATTCACAGTATTTAATATACTGCTACGAACATTTTGAGCAAGACCGAGACCACTGCTATAATAGTAAACTTCTAAACCGCTGACATCAGGACGACTTAAGCCTACAGAATTAGCGTGAATACTCACAAATAAACCAGCATTAGCTCGTTCAGCCATATCGACTCGTCCTTGGAGACTGACAAAATAATCCGTGTTGCGAGTCAGTACTGCTTGAATACCGTTTTGCTGCAAAATTTCGGCAACTTTTAAACTAATAGGTAAAATTACGTCCTTTTCTTGCAACCCACCGATACCAATGGCACCAGGGTCTTTACCACCATGTCCTGGGTCAATCATGACTACAACCCTACTATTATTTGGACTTTCTGGTGGCAGAGTAATGATTGGACGATTCGGTAGAGGAATTGTTTCAGATATGGGAGGTAAACCAGTAGATCCAGTGGGAGGGATAGTTCGCCGAGTACGTTGTAATTCTAACGACAACAGCTGATTGCTAAGTTGATTGAGTTCACCAATTTGTACTCCAGATGCAGGCTGGACAAAGATCGCAACTTTGTTATTTGGAAGTTGCTGTAGACGTACTCGCAAAACCGGACTACTGGCAGTAAATTGTGGACCTCTAACTTTAGGAGCTAATTTTGCATTATCAACGGTGATCCGGTACAATCCGGTTTGTCTATCCCAACCACATTGCCATATTGCATAGTATTACTCCATTGGATACTTCATGCCCCATTGTGCCCGAATTGTGTCGAGGGTCTGCATAATTGCCAGTGTCTCATCAAGGGTCATGCGGGGGCTTTCGGTCAGGCCAGCCCGCAAACAATTGCCAACTTCAGCATCTTCATAGTTATAGCCGTTCCCAAGCATCGGCACCGTAATTTCCTGGCTGCCCGCCTGGTTCATGAGTGTCATACGAGTTGGGCACCACGAGGGTGAATGAATGCGAATTGAACCACTCGAGCCCATTATCGTGGTTCCATTGGCGTAGTGGTACGGACTGCGGTCGCCAGGATCGCCATCTTCTCGCCGGGGTAGCCTAAAATAATCCCGGCCTGTTCATCGATACCCGTTTCGCCAAGATCGGCCATACTGGCAACCCGATTTGGTTGGCCAAACAATAATGCCGCCATCGAAACCGGGTAAATCCCAACATCAAGCAAACCACCACCGCCAAGTGACCGGATCAAACAATCGCCCAGCCGGATTGACACTGGTACGAAAGCCAAAATCCGACCATAGCATTCGTAGTTCGCCAATCGCACCTTCAGCGATCAGTTCCTGAACGCGCACAATCAATGGTAGAAAGCGTGTCCACATCGCTTCCATCAGGAATACCCTGGTTTCACGGGCAGTTGCAATCATCGCCGCCGCCTGGGTTGCATTGATTGCAAATGGCTTTTCACACAAAACTGCTTTGCCAGCGCGCAAACACAGCTCGGTATGTTCCTTATGAAACGAATGCGGTGTTGCGACATAGATCGCATCAACATCCGGGTCGTTCACCAGCGCAGCATAACTCGCGTGGCGGCGTGGCACATTGAATTCTGCCGCAAACTTGTCTGCCGATTCCTGGCTGCGTGAACCAACCGCGACAAGCTGAGCATCCGAAAGCGATTGTAAAACCAGTTGCAAATTTTCGCGCAATCGAACCAGGGCCAAGCACGCCCCAGCGGATTGGAAGAGGGCTTGTCACACAGAACTCCTTTAGGGGTTAAGGGTTAAGGGTCAAAGGTTATCATAGTGGCGCAAGATCTTGCGCCGCTACGCTAATAACCCCTAACCCTTGATCTATTATCATGCCACCGCAGGCACTGGATCAATCACATCGATATTCTCACGGCCACCATAGATTGTGTACCATGGCTTGGCACCCTTGGCGAGCACTTCGTTCAGCAGGTTGATATTCTTAACGCCGCGATCCTCAAGCCAGGCTTCAAGCGCACCAAGGCCCTCGCTGCCAAATACTGGAATACCATCCTGCCAGGTTGCCCGGCCACACAATACGCCCGAAAAATCGGTACCAGCCTCAGCAGCCAGTTCGAGTGTCTCACGGAAAGGCTTCGTCGGTGACACCAGCGCTTAAATAGATGAATGGTTTGGTGGCAACCGCCGCCGAATCACGGAAGAATTGCATGGCTTCTGCCCGCGTGTAGGCGGTTTGGCCAACATGCGTGCGCATGCCTTCGACATATTTGACATTCACCGGCACTTCGACCTTCAGAATATCGACGCCATACTGTGGCTTAGAAAATTCGGCCATATAACGCGTCACATATTCGGGCTTTTTCCTGGCGAACTCAAGCGATTGCTCATTGCCAAGCTCATCGTTATAGGCGAGTGGCTCCAGGAAGAACGCCACATCCATCGCACGGCACTCAGAACCAATCCGCTCGATAAAGGCATGCTTGATATTATTGATTGCGGCAGCATCATCGGGATTGTAATACAACAAAATTTTGATACCGTGTGCGCCAGCTTCAACCAAACGGCGAACGCTCCATTCTGAAAGCAGATCGGGCATACGGCCCTTCACGCTCACATCATAGCCTGTCTTCTCATACGAAATGAGTACACCAGTGCCAGGTTGGCGCGCTGCAATCGCTTCCATACCATATTCGGGATCCATCAGTATTGCACTGGCATGTTTGGTGAGAATGCGAGTAACTGCCGTTTTGAAGGTGCTTAAATCCACCGACGTCGCTTTACCGTTCTCACCACGCGCTTTGGCAATTGCCTTTTGTAGTGAGCCACGCTGATCCGCTGCCGCTGCTGCAATCACGCCATTGGCATCGGCACAGGCCGTAATACAGTTGAACTTCCCACGCGTCATCGTTACTTTGGCCATACTGCGCTCCCTTCATACCTGGGATATTTGCGAAACAATTCAATCCCGGCTATAGTACCAGATATTGCCGTAGACAATGTACAGACA
>JAAUOZ010000435.1 GCA_012034655.1 Leptolyngbyaceae cyanobacterium CSU_1_3
CTCCCAAAATGGGAGAAGGGGTTAGGGGATGAGGGTCTTAAGTTTAATTTCACCTACCTACTTAGCCCAGAATTAAAATTCCGATCGGGGGCTTAGGGCCTCGTTGAAACGGGTGCAAGATTCTGAGTAACCCCTCATCCTTAAACCGACGACAACGCCGCCTCATTAGGGGCAACACTTGCCGCCCCCGAATAAACCAGCCCTCGCTGCATATCTAAGGTGACAATTTCGCCCTCTCGAATCGCCGAGGTAGCATTCTTGACCCCAACAATCACAGGCACACCCAAACGGAGACCAATCACCGCCGCGTGACTTGTCAGACTGCTATCTTCGGTAATGATCCCCGCAGCTTTGCGAATAACCTCGATATAGTCGGCGCTGGTAGAAGAGGCTACCAAAATTTCACCCGCCCCAAAATGGTTGATCTCTTTGCCATTTTGCGACACTCTGGCGCGTCCACTCACCGAACCTTGACCAATGCCGATGCCCTTGCCGCGTACCGCAGTCACCACTTCGACCTTGACCAGATCCGTTGAGCCAGCCACGCCTTGCAGCGTCCCGGCTGTCATCACCACCAGATCGCCCTCAGAAACCAGTTCTTTCTCCTGGGCCACGTTTAGCGCCGCCTGAAAGGTCTGCCAGGTGGAGGGCAAATCGAGCACCAGTAATGGCTTGACTCCCCAGACGAGTTGGAGTTGTCTGGCGACATCTACATGGGGCGTAATCGCTAAAATTGGAGTCTTGGGGCGAAACTTGGAGACGTTGCGGGCGGTCGATCCAGTTTTGGTCAACGACATGATTGCCTTTGCGTTCAACTGTTCGGCAATCCGACCGACGGCCTGGCTAATGGCGTTGGGGATCGATCGTCCTGTATCCTCTGAGATTCGGTTGCCCTTTTCTTTCTCAATTCGCACGGCAATTTGCGCCATGGTTGAAACGGCTTCGATCGGGTATTTGCCAACGGCGGTTTCGTTCGACAACATCACGGCATCTGTGCCATCTAAAATTGCGTTGGCAACATCAGAAATTTCGGCACGGGTTGGGCGCGGGCTATGCACCATGCTGTCTAACATCTGAGTCGCCGTGATCACTGGAATACCCAAACGATTGGAGGTAGCGATCAGGCGCTTTTGCAGAATGGGCACGTCTTCGGCGGGCAGTTCGACTCCTAAATCGCCCCGCGCCACCATTACGCCATCGGAGATCGACAAAATGGCTTCCATTTGTTCGATCGCTTCGTGCTTTTCGATTTTGACAACGACAGGCACGGCTTTTCCGGCGCTAGAAATCAGTTCTTTGATCTCCAATACGTCTTGTGGGTTGCGAACAAAACTCAGGGCCACCCAATCTACCCCCTGATCTAGCCCAAACATCAAATCTTTGCGGTCTTTGTCGGTCAGCGCTTTGATGGAGAGATAAACTCCCGGAAAGTTTACGCCTTTGTTGTTAGAAAGGGGGCCGCCAACGACGACGCGACAGTGCAACTCCTGGGCCGCACGATCGATTTCTTCGACCTTCATTTCTACCTTGCCATCGTCGAGCAAGATCGTTGCGCCCTCTGGAACTTCCTCTGCTAGAAGATCGTAGGTGACAGAGCTAATGTCCTGCATACCGGGGATCAGGCGACTTGTGAGCGTAAAGCGATCGCCCTTGTTGAGAATGATCGAACCTGCCTCAAACCGTCCCAGTCGAATTTTGGGCCCTTGCAAATCTTGCAGAATGCCCACAGGCTGGTTCAAATCATAGGAAATTTGACGAATCAACCGAATACTTCGCAAATGATCATCGTGGGTTCCGTGGGAAAAGTTGAGCCGCAGAGTGGTTGCCCCTGCCTCGATCAGTTGACGCAACACTTCAGGGCTACTGGTCGCAGGCCCGATCGTTGCCACAATCTTGGTTCTACGCTGGGAGTTTTGCAGTTGCATGGACGGGAATCCGGGAGGGCTAGGATGATTGGGAGTTAACTATAAAGATTCAGGACTGGGGTTCTGAAAGCACCAGAGTTAGACTAACTTTTGCAAGCAAGCCGATGCGCTCATCCTGATTTTTGCACCAAATCAGCAAGATACTGTAAGTAGTCTAAGCGAAGAGTTGCTGTATCTGTTTATTCTCAGACCCAGAGCAGCCCTATAAATGATTAAGAAACGGTCAAGAATGTTTGACTTGTGAGCAACAGGGATACTATCACAAAAGCCAGCCCCACCCGATCGCCTGGAGACGATCAAGGTGCAACTGGCCAAAATTGAGGAGACACAGAAAGCAGAAAATTTGATTTAGCGAATTCTCAGGCGATTGTTAGAGCGAGGGGTCGATCGCACTGTCACCCCGTTATTGAGTCGCTCCCCAGTTCCGCCATCGCGGCGATCGAGAAAGGGCTTCAGGTTAATGTCACCCCGGACGGTACGAACCTGATTTCTGCGATTTACGCCCAAGACTTGCCCAAGCTGACCCAAAATCCCAGAACTGCCTCTGTCGCCATAGGTGAAGACTCCCTGGGTTTGCTGACCACTATCGGCGACGGTGAGGTTTTGGAAGACTCGATCGCGCGTCACAACGGCATCCTGCCCCGGAGGAACGGTGAGCACGATGCGGCAAGCAGGAACTCGATCGGTCGTAACACAAATTGTGTTGTAGCCGTTCTCAAAGCCCGTTCTCATCTCCACCAGACCATCAGGGCGGTATGCCTCTAAGCGGCGGCTGATTTCGCTACAGCGACGATTAGAATCCCATCCGCCCCCCATTGTGCTGGGAACCGCCCAGGGAAACACCTGGGTGGGCTGACTTTCGGGCTGATACATGACGGTGGGCTGTCCGTTAGTGATCTGACAGACAAACCGAACTCCCGTAGTGATAGAGGGTGGGGTGGTCGTGCCAGAGCCACTAGAGGAGCCACTACCAGAGCCACTAGAGGAGCCGTTGGGGCGATCTGGCTCCGTGTTGATGATTACGTCACCAGAGGGAGAAGTGACCTGGGCAATTCGAGTTCCTGACGAGGTGGGGGCAGCCTGGGCAATGCCGCTCAACAGCATGGCTGCTCCCATTGAGAGACTGACGCTTTTGAGGGCTAGAGTCCCAATTTTAAAATTTGAACCAAACGGTTGGCGCGACATGATGACTAACCTCAACTGTGATGAATGCTAAACAAACACGTGATGTGCAACTAAAGCCAACCCTCATCCCCCAGCCCTTCTCCCAG
>JAAUOZ010000436.1 GCA_012034655.1 Leptolyngbyaceae cyanobacterium CSU_1_3
CGATTGGGGGCGCGGTGGGGCTGAACCACGACGCTGGGTTTGGCAGCAATATCGCTGGATAAGGATGGCAGGTGAGCTCCCGCTCTCGTGCCGTTGACGGAATCACTTGCTCTGGAAAGTGCTGGTGAACAAACTGCTCCCATTGCGTCACCGCTTCATAGCGACGATACAGCGCAAAATCGACGGGTATACGCACTGCCCCACTCAAGTAATGACTGGTCACCAGATTATGCGCCAGTGGATACGTCCCATCACAATGGTCGTAATGGCGCTCTACATACTCAAATAAATTGCCCACATGCTCACACAAGGTATCGTCAAAAATCAGGTATCCCTCCTGCTGCTCAGGACGAATGGCCGCCGTTGCGCTAGCACATACCGGACACGAAACTCGTTCACTGCCTGGGGTTGCCAGGGAGATTCACTCAAAAAAACGTGATAGGTTCGTCTTGTCGGCACTTTCAAGGGTGCATCGACTAAATGTTGGCAAGACTCTTGTTCTCTAGAACAATCAGTCCGGTCAAGTAGTTCTGGAAATGTTCAAACTGGCGAACATCACTGAACAAATGCCGAAATGCCTCAGCATGGGCGCTGACAATCGGAGCAGGTGCCACAATCGGTAATTGCATACATCCCTCTCATTCAATTCGACTGACTCTCTCCCCTTCATTTTCTAGTGAACCAACGGAATCTAGCCACCTCTTTTTACTCCCATGAGAGTACAACACTCAAGTTAATTGAACCACTGTTAATCATGCTTGTTAGTACCTCACTAAAGTGGCAGCAATTCCAAATTCAAATTTTGACAGTAGGAAACAACTGAAGAGAGGATAGAGATTCCTAAACGAGAGCGGAAACATGGAGAGTCTTCCCCTGAGTTTTGCCGTGTTGCTGAGCTATCTACGTCAAGCTGTTGACCAGATTGCTGACCCGCGCCAGCCGAGCAATGGGACGCGCTACAAGCTGAGCGATGGGATTTTGGCAGCATTTTCGGTGTTTTTCATGCAATGTGAATCGTTTCTAGAGCATCAGCGGCAGATGCAAAGTCGGCGGGGCAAAGACAACGCCCAAAGTTTGTTTGGCATAGCCCAGATTCCGAGTTCAGCGCAAATCCGCAATTTGTTGGATGAAGTGGCAGCGGTGGGATTATTTGCCGTGTTTTTCCAGGTGTATGCTGCCTTGAGGCGGGGAGGGTATCTCAAAGCCTATCAGCAATGGAATGGACATCTTTTGGTGGCATTAGATGGCACGGAGTACTTCAAGTCCCACAAGATTCACTGCCAGTGCTGTTCGAGTCGGACGCACAAGAATGGCAGGGTCACTTACTTTCATCAGGCGATTTTGCCTGTGATTGTTTCTCCCCAGCAGAGCCAGGTGATTGCGTTAGCCCCGGAGTTTGTCACCCCCCAAGATGGACACGAGAAGCAGGATTGTGAAGTGGCAGCCGCCAAACGGTGGATCAGTGCTCATGCCGCCCGGTTGCAGCCTCAGCCCATCACGCTGCTGGGAGATGACCTCTACAGCCATCAACCGCTGTGTGAACACTGTTTGGCCCATCAACTCAGCTTTATCTTTACCTGCTTACCAGACTCTCACTCCGCCCTCTATGAGTGGCTGAACTATCTCGATGCCAATGGCGAGGTCAAGACCTTCGAGCAAGTGCAGTGGAACAAGCGCACGAAAGAGATTTATCGCTACCGCTATGTCAATCAAATTCCGCTGCGCGACACCCAACCTGCTTTGCTCGTCAACTGGTGCGAACTGACGCTGATCAGAGAATCGGACGGTAAAGTGCTTTACTTTAATGCTTTTGTGACCGACCACGACCTCACCCCCGAAACCGTGCCACAGGTTGTCTGTGCAGGCAGAAGCCGTTGGAAAACTGAGAACGAAAATCACAATGTCCTCAAGACCAAGGGCTATCACCTTGAACATAACTTTGGACATGGACAGCACCATCTCGCTGCCAGTCTGCTGACCCTGAATCTCTTGGCATTCCTCTTTCACACCGTCTTGCATCTGGTAGACAACTCGTATCAGCAGATTCGTCTCAAGCGAGGAACCCGCAAGGGCTTTTTTCAGGATATTCTGGCGCTCACTAAGTACCTCTGGTTTGAAAGCTGGCAACATCTTCTCGATTTCATGCTCTCTGATTCCCCGCAGGCTCTACCTACTGATTCCTCTTAACTTTTGAATTTAGAATTGCTGGCAGCGTACACGTTAGCTTTAAACCTTGATGCGTTACGCCTAGCGCCTAATCCATCCTACAAAATTCGTTCTTATTCAATGCTCATTCCTTAGGACATCACATACGATCTAACTATCGCGATCCCCGCATATCGCGGCATATCGGATTCCCCTCAATTAAGGGGGACTGAGGGGGATCGGTTCGGTGCAATGATCTGTCGCTTTCTCAATTTAAACGGGTACAACTTTCGGCGCGAGGAAACTTCCTTAGCCGAACGAAACGAGTTTTCCGCCCAACCTAGGCTTAACAGTTGAGCGGTAACCTGTCCTATTGATTGTTAACCTTCACTATCAATACGTTGGCTGATCAAGGATTGACTCAAATTCGGGATGCCGATGGTTTCCTAATCAATTTGAGACTAATTTTGGTTTTGCTTCCGGTTTGTTTTACCAGAAACAACTTCACTTCTTGAAGTGTATTTTGTAGGCTGATTAAACAGTAAGGTGCTCCTTCAATATCATGGTGCCGAGCTTGATATTCTAATTCGGCAGCGATCGCCTCCATTGTTTTCAACCCCACATTGGCACTAGCACCCTTAATATGATGGGCATGATGTTCTAAAGCGCTAAAGTTTTGAGTTGCGATCGCAGTTTGAATGCCTATGAGATGTTGTAGCGTATCGTCGGTAAAGATTTGCAATAATTCAAGCTCAAATTCTTCATTGCCGTCACACATGAGATGTAAATGCTTCCAGTCGATCGGTAAGGGAAGCGGAGAATCATTGGTTTGAGTATCGCTGGTAAAAAGGATTAATGAATCGTTCATATTTCCCATGATATTTTCCTTTTTGATCAGTAAAATTTGACTCCAATAGTTCAGCTTTGCTGCCAGTTTTTCCTTAAGGATGGGTTTGCTAAGGTAGTCGTCCATTCCTGCATTGATGCACCGAACACGATCTTCACGCATTGCATTTGCCGTAAGTGCCACAATAATCGTGTGCCGAGTA
>JAAUOZ010000437.1 GCA_012034655.1 Leptolyngbyaceae cyanobacterium CSU_1_3
GGAGCGCCTGTGTGACGAATGGGATAATCAAGTGCTTTTTCTCCTTGCCCTGTCTGGCTTTGATGCACTTGACCATTTTGAACCAGATCGCGATCAAGTGCTTTTTGGCCTTGCTGTGACTGGGTTTGAAGCACTTGATCATCGTCAATCGGGTCACACAGGTAAACTTTTTTGCGGGTCATCCCACCTTGGATCCAGCAATCGGGACTTGTCGGGTTTCTTCTAAAATGTGGCCTTGTCGCCACAAGCGTTTGACCAGTCTGCGGAGATGGGCTTCGCTGCTGCTGAACTGTAAGGCCAGCTCTTCAACCTCAAAGGGGGTTCCGGGCGATCGCCCAAAGTCGCTCTAACAATCTCGCCTCCAGATTACCTTGACCGTTAGGTGTGCTTTGGTGTTCGCCGTGGTAGACCACTACGCATTCATCCGGGTCAAAGCCGAGCCGATCGCAAATTTACCGGAACAACGGCTACGGGATTTTTCGATGCTCCAAATGCGGCGATCATGGGACGTATGGTTTGGGTGGGTCGGAAGTTGAGTGTTTGAGGGCGTTTAGGTTAGCGAAGGCTTACATTATGGGGGTTAGGAGTCTAGATTAGACTAAGACTGTTAGCCATGCTAAATAAGGGGTTTGGGAGATGAATGCCTACAAAATTGAGACGATCTTGTCTGAAGATGGAGCTTTGATGTTGAAGGATCTGCCGTTGCATGCCAGCGAGGCGGTTGAGGTGATTATTTTGGAGCGATCGCAGCGCCAGCTAAAGAAGTTGATAATACAGCCAGCCCAATCTTACTCAACCCCAACTTCGTTCAAACACTCTTCAACTAGGGCATCTGCATCCGGATTGCAACATACCAATAGTCCCTAAGCCCTGGCTGGATTTGCCGTTCTGTGACGTGGACGCTTTCTTTCTGAGTTCGCCAGCGTTTTTTTCTGCATTCTGGTTTCAAAGACTTCTCTTAATGATATGTCGCCTTCAGAGGAGTACAATCGAGCAATCCGTAAAGCACATTTCATTCTGCTGGGAAATCGGGTTGTTGAAGTATCTGTCCAGCAATGATCTATCACTTTCACTACATCAAGCATTGAGGTGGCGCAATGATGCAAATCTACGGTTGCTGCGGCACTGGCATGTTGCATATTGTTTCGGGTGTTGCGATAGCCTACAACTCTCACCTTTAGGTCTGGCGGCAAGTCTACGTCTGGGGAGGTGCAGGCATTATGAAAGTTACAACTCATATCAAATCGATGATTGTACTGCTTTGCTTTCGTTTTGCAGGTCATCTCGACAAGGTTATCGCAAAGGATGAAGGCTGCTCGTTCCCGATGGCGAACGCCTGAAAAGTAGATTTCTAGAACTGATTCGAGTGCATCGATGATTTCAGGAGGAGTACTCATCTACAGAATGTTATCCCAAAATCATTTCTTCAACTTGAAATTTAGCTTGTTCCAACAGATTTTCGGCTTCTTCCTGCGTTTGAAAGGCTTCATGAACTTTTTGCTCAATCTTTTCTGCCAATTTTATTCATATGGTCTTGATCAAAAATGGGAATCATTAATTTCTTCAGTTTGCCCAGTCCAAGAAAAGGATTGATTTGACCTGTGCCAATTTGGCTTGTCAATTCCTTGCCAGCAATAGAGTTAATGAACCCTGAAACGTAGTACGGATGACAATTTTCTTTCAATCTAAGTAATCCAACATCTTGATTAATATTTACAGATTTTGATAGTCCTTCTACCACAAGCCGCGTATTTCCAATATCGGCTTTGATAGTAATGAGAACTATCTTTTTCTTTTAAATTGTGTCTTTTGAAGGGCGTTGTTGCATAAATGGAGTTGCGGAGTGATAGGTACATGGTAAGTTTGAATCGCCAAAGACAAACTATATGCCATGAAACAGCAATATCGCATCCGCAACTGGTCTGAGTATAACGCTGGACTCGTGCAACGGGGAAGTCTGACGTTTTGGGTCAGCGACGAAGTCCTTGGAGACTAGCTCAGCAGTGAGTGGAGCGGAGACCCCGGTTCACCGATCCTGTATTCCGATATTGCAATACAAACCGTTGTGATGTTGAAAAGTGTGTTTCAGATGGGTGGACGACAAGCCAGTGGGTTTATTGGTTCCATCTTTGCCTTGATGGGAGTGGAGCTGCCTGTTCCCGACCACACGACAGTATCGAGACGCATGGGCAAGCTAAGCATCAGTCTGCCGATTGCAGAACGCTCAGGAGTCCGACATGTGGTCGTGGATTCAACGGGAATAAAAGTGTTTGGGGAGGGGGAGTGGAAAGTCCGTCAACATGGGGTGAGCAAACGACGCACCTGGCGTAAATTACATGTGGGGGTCGATGAGAGATCTGGGAAGATTTTGGCAGTTGTCGTGAGTACGAATGATTACACGGATGCAGAAGTTTTGCCAGAGCTATTGGAGCAAATTGACAACGATATTGAACAAGTTTCAGCAGATGGAGCTTACGATACGCAAGGCAGCTACCGCACAATTACTGAGCGCGGCGCAAAGCCTGTAATTCCACCACGCAAGAATGCGGTGATTGCCCAGCATGGCAATCGTAAAGTGCCTCCACTCCCCAGAGACCAAACCATCCGCTCGATTCGTAAGCATGGTCGTAAAAAAACTGGAAGCAGCAGTCCGATTATCACCGTCGCTCGATTGCGGAAACGACAATGTTTAGATACAAGAATGCCTTTGGCGGAACAGTGCGTTCGCGCAAGTTTGACAATCAAGCCACAGAATTGATCTGTCAATGTACGATTCTTAATCGGATGATTCAGGTTGCTAAGCCTGTCAGTGAGACTGTTGCTGCTTAATTCTCCTACCGTAAGGGGCTGATTCCTTCACTTCCTACTGTTGTGACGGCTTTGGCCATATTTGTGCAACAACGCCGTTTCTCACGAAAAGTAATCTCCCACCCAAAGCTGCTGACGATGCCCTTCATATTGCAGCCGCTACAGTCTATGGCTTGGATTATTTGTTAACGTGGAACTGTAAACCCACATTCCGCTCTTCTGGGAGGGCAAAAAATAATTACGGGTCAGGTACATGGAGGAGGTAGTATCTCTGAGAGTTATTGCTAAAGAATTTGAGAATATGCCGTCGCTCAGGCGTCAGATTCACAATCTGTTTGACGCCTGAGATGACCACCAAGTGAACCGCCATGA
>JAAUOZ010000438.1 GCA_012034655.1 Leptolyngbyaceae cyanobacterium CSU_1_3
GGTCACATTGCCAAAGCAGAAAAATCTCTGTTAGAGCAGCTTAAGCGTGTCGATGTGGTCTTAGAGGTGCGAGATGCTCGAATTCCGCTCTCGACGCATCACCCCCAGGTGAATCAGTGGCTTGAGGGCAAGGGGCGAGTTTTGGTGCTCAACCGCGTCGATATGATTTCAACTCAACTGCGCCAACGCTGGGCAGAATGGTTTCGATCGCAGTCCGATGAGCCTCACTTCACCGACGCGCAACATGGCAAGGGGATCGAAGCAATTTTGCAGGCGGTGCAAGAAGCAGGGGCCCAGGTAAATGCTAGACGACGCGATCGAGGCATGTTGCCGCGACCGATTCGAGCCGTGGTGATCGGCTTTCCTAATGTAGGAAAGTCGGCGCTGATCAATCGCCTGCTCAAGCGGCGTGTGGTCGAAAGTGCCCGACGAGCCGGGGTGACTCGTCAGTTTCGTTGGGTGAGAATTTCTGACCAAATTGAGCTATTAGATGCGCCTGGCGTTTTGCCCAACAAGTTAATGGATCAAGATGCTGCCATTAAGTTGGCAATCTGTGACGATATTGGAGAAGCGGCCTACGACAATCAGCGAGTTGCTGCCTCTTTGATCGATCTGCTCAAAGACCTACAGATGGCTTCATCGCTGCAAGTTCGGTATGGAGTGGATGTAGATGACCTGACCGGAGAAGGCTACCTCGGATATCTGGCAGAGCAAAAGATTCAAGGCAACCGAGAACGAACGGCGCGGCAGATTTTGAATGACTTTCGCAAGGGCACACTGGGCGCGATCGCCCTAGAACTTCCGCCGTCTCCAGGAACAACCTAGCCCTATCTGATCGAGTGCCTTTGGCATAAACAACGGATTTCTGGAGCGCAGAATTTTACCAGAGGATGGGGCACAAATTAGGCGATCGCGGCTTAATCAGCCAAATCAAAACCTATCTTCAGCCAAATCTCGCAGGCAGAATTTAAAAAAATTTCTCTAAAAGCGGGAACTTTTAAAAGCTGGGCTGCGTCTCTTTTACTCATGCACGCTCAAAAGCAAGCAAAATCAATTGTTTGCAACAAGCTTTTTGAGTTTTTTGACCGCTCCATTATTTGATTGTAAATATTTCTAAACTAGAACACAGCTTTTTATCCCGACGGATGAAAGTCTGTAAGGTTAAGCCGAAGAAGCATAACAAGCAGATTCACGCAGATGCGACATTGACCTGCATAAGAGGTCAAGCTTCTCACTATATGGCTAGGTAGGGCGTTCCTGTCCTTGGTTGTTTTAATGCGTCTTGGGGTGTTCCTATGGCTCTGATTCGTGAGGTAGTGCAGCAGGCACTCAACACTGGTTTGCTAACGATCGAGGCTGAAAATCAACTTCGCCAGCTTCTGATGACAAAATACGATCGAGAAGATTTGCGAGCCTTTATGACGCTCCAAAGCGCTGCTATGTCAGGCTGTGTCAAGCAAGAATCGCGGACGCTCTTGCCCCATTAGCCCCTGTTTGGCAGGAGGGATGCGAAGCGATAGAACTGCGATTTCCGATGCCAGCGTACTGGTTTTGGCGGGGGCATAGCCATGCTGTGCCCTCTCTATGTGCTGCCAACTGGCTCTTCTGGGTTTACGGTGATGAGTCAAGCCTTTTACCAGAAGAGCGCCCTAGGAAGTTTGCCGAAACCTGGCGGAGCGGTGTCTAAAACTAGATCCGCTATCTATCTGTTGCCTAGAAAGCACGCAAAAGCACTCCATCTGTGGCAATCTGAAAGACAGAGAAGCTCATCTCCGTCTGATTAGCGATCGAGATTACCCAAGCGTATGCAAACTTTGCCCAGTCCTGTGGCTGCTTCCAGCCAGCTTTCTATCGATCCCACGATCCATCGTCGCAAGACTCGCCCGGTTCCGGTAGGCAGCATCACGATCGGCGGCAACCATCCCGTTGCTGTCCAGTCCATGATCAATGAAGACACTCTGGATATTGAAGGGTCAGTCGCCGCGATTCGCCGCCTGCATGAGATTGGCTGCGAAATTGTACGGGTGACGGTTCCCAGTATGGCCCATGCCAAAGCAATGGAAGAGATTCGGAATCGACTCCACAAAACCTATCAGCCTGTACCTCTGGTGGCCGATGTCCATCACAACGGTCTCAAAATTGCCCTAGAAGTTGCAAACTACGTAGACAACGTGCGGATTAATCCGGGATTGTACGTATTTGAAAAGCCGAAGAGCGATCGTACCGAATATAGCGACACAGAATTTCAAGAGATCGGCGAGAAAATTCGCGAAACCCTCGAACCCCTGGTTATCTCTCTGCGCGACCAAAATAAGTCGATGCGAATTGGTGTAAACCACGGCTCCCTCGCCGAACGAATGCTCTTCACCTACGGCGACACCCCCGAAGGAATGGTGGAATCTGCCCTAGAGTTCATTCGTATCTGTGAATCACTCAACTTTTACAACATCGAGCTTTCCCTCAAGGCCTCCAAAGTGACCGTGATGCTGGCAGCCAATCGTCTCATGGTGCGCCGTATGGACGAACTCGGCATGGACTACCCCCCTCCATCTGGGTGTCACCGAAGCTGGAGATGGTGAATATGGACGCATCAAGTCCACCGCCGGAATTGGCACACTGCTCGCCGAAGGGATTGGCGACACCATTCGTGTCTCGCTCACAGAAGCGCCTGAGAAAGAGATTCCTGTGTGTTACGGCATTCTGCAAGCCCTCGGCTTACGTAGAACGATGGTCGAATATGTGGCCTGCCCTTCCTGCGGACGCACCCTTTTCAATCTGGAAGAAGTGCTGCAAAAAGTTCGCCAAGCCACCCAACACCTCACCGGACTCAACATTGCCGTCATGGGCTGCATTGTCAACGGCCCCGGCGAAATGGCAGATGCCGACTACGGATATGTGGGCAAACAGGCGGGATACATTTCTCTCTATAGAGGGCGAGAAGAAATCAAAAAAGTTCCTGAAGCAGAGGGTGTGGTGGAGTTAATTAATCTAATTAAGTCCGATGAAAAGTGGATCGACCCTTAAGTTTTTCAGCGACTATACTTTGTCAGGGCATAAAATTAAAGATTTTGGACGGGGTGCAGGTGGGGATGACTGGCTGGGGGCGCAGCCCCACACCCCTTCTAAACCAAAATCTATAGGCTGACGCAGTATAGCTGATACTAAAAGCACTCGGTCAA
>JAAUOZ010000439.1 GCA_012034655.1 Leptolyngbyaceae cyanobacterium CSU_1_3
GGGGTGTGGGGTGTGGGAT
Organism: Leptolyngbyaceae cyanobacterium CSU_1_3; assembly: GCA_012034655.1. GTDB lineage: Bacteria > Cyanobacteriota > Cyanobacteriia > Leptolyngbyales > Leptolyngbyaceae > JAAUOZ01. The sequence continues at coordinate 20 of JAAUOZ010000439.1, forward strand.
TTGAATTCTGTACAGATGGTTTGAATCGTGGGTGCGTTGAGGCTAAATTGCTCGACTAGCGTGTTGATTTGTCCATTCAGTTCAGGGGCGGTTTGACCCAGAGAAACTTCCCAGAGATGGTACTGCTCATCGGTTGTAGGCGGATGCACTTCAAAGGTGATCATCGGCACTGAGTCCAGCGATCGCCGTTCTCGACTATTGACAATTAGCGGTGTGTTCAGGTCATTGATCCATTGTGCGATCGTCCCTGATTTGTCAGTTTCATCGATGAGATCGCAGTCTAGCAGTAAGACAGCAGATGCTAACTTAACTTCTCGTTGCCATAGCAGAATCAGGGTTTGCAGATCTTTGGGAATTGTCGGCAACAGTTGAGCAGAAAGGCTGTAGAGAGGTAGGTTTGCAATGTTGCAGGCGGTTGTTGCGATCGCGCGTTTACTCGTCGAATCTGCTCCACAAAGCTGAACGATCGACCCCTTTCTAGTGACTAAAAGCTCGGCGAGTTGCTTCGCTAATTGTTGGTGAGAAGGGACGAGATCAGGTGCGATCGACATCGGCTGAATCAGCGTTCCAATCCGTTCATCAAGGCCGCTACTTCCTGCTAGATAGTGCAGAATTCGTTCATCAATTCGGATTGGACTCAACATCAGCACTTGACTGATTTCAACTTCGATCAATCGCCAGCGACGCAGAGGACGATCGGGAGTTAACGCATCCCAATAACCAATTTTAGCAAACAATCTCATTGCTAATTGAAAAGTGGGATAGCGCTGTAGTGGGTCTCCTTGAGCCGTCGCACACAAATCAGCAAAGGTGTCTGCTTGCAATTCCATACCCGCGCAGAGCAATAGTACCTTGCGCTCAAAGTGGGAGAGTTCAAAGGCGGCACATAGTCGATCGAGGGCGGAATCGGGTGTGGGGTGTGGGGTGTGGGGTGTGGGGTGTGTGTTTTCTCGATCGAACACTTGTCGCATTTCAGCGAGATAGTCAAATAGAATGCGCCAATTTTGCTGTTGCCAGTCGTTCATAGTGCATTGCTGATTTAGAGAATATCGATCGCGGGACTTACATACTGATCAAACGTAGGACTGTTTTGCCGACTATCGACTTGCAGCCGACTTTCTACTCCATCAATTTGCACCCGCACCAAATATCTACCTGCTTTGACTTTCCCGATCGGCACTGTTACCAGGTTAGAGTCTTCTGTTCGAGAGGTCGCTGTGAATACGTAAGAAGCGGGATTGTTCAGCAGTAATTCATTGAGTAAGAGAACAACGCGCTGTTGTGGGCTGACGAGTAAATCTAGCCGCACTGAAATTTCACCAGAACGCAGCGAATCGCCTTCATCTCGGCGACGTAATAGCTCTGACTGGACGATCGTTGCACTCAACACAAATGGAATGCTATTGGAGGCAATCAGGCGATCGGGTTCATTGGGCGATCGTTGAGGTAACAGCAGATAAACAACCTGCAAGCTTTGAATTCCCGCCCGAAGTTGATTGCGTTGTGCTGCTGGCAGAGTTGCGAGTTCTAAACGGATTTCTCGATCGCTGATTGGTTCGACTTCCACCTGGACATCCCCGATTTTGACTTGAGGCTGACCCCGCACGATCGGATTTCCAGTTTGCAAACTTGCGGCTCGATCGTCACTCACTTCTGCATTCAACTGCCTACCCCGAATTACCACCGTACTGCTTGCCAAAAATCCCCGCAGGTCTCCCGTGTCGGAAGTAACTTGCTCAATCACAGGCTGATTGGGCGTGATATAAAATTGAGAACTTCGCAGCGGCAAGCCTCCCTGTCCTGGTTTATCGCCTTCGAGCAAGACTGTACTACCTTGATAAGCAAATGACAAAACATAGGGCGTTTGCAGGAACACTGACCAGATTTTAGATAAATCATCGGTGTTCATCGAAACGGGTGTAAAGGTGACTCGCTCAATTTGATCCGCCAGATCCGATCGCGACAAAAAATCCAGCGTCGAGTTGTTCATGGTCTCCCGAATTAGCTCTGGGGTGAGAATCGGTTGATCAACCAAAGTTCGGATTGTACTTCCCAACAATCGTTGCGGCTCTAACTCGACCTCATTGCCATGAAACGAGAACAGATAGTAAAGATCAATTCCCGCTTGAGCTTGTTTGGTCAATTCTCCCTTAGGACGACGCGGCCGCAGATCTGAATTGCGCCAGGCAAGACTTGGAACCGCTTGATACAGAAAAATGTTTACGCCTACATCTGGAGTTCCGCTGCCGCTTGTATCCGGGCGCACCGTGGTCACTCTAGCCCCCGCAACATCGACTTGAATCACAGACTGAATTAAATGTCGCAAGGTTGCCGTGACCGTCGCGATCGCCAAGTAGTTACTCATTGAATAGTATCAAATGAAACATAAAGCTTACGAAGTCCACGTAATGTATTAAGAAAAACAAAACACTGGGGAAGTTTAATCAGAAATGCACTATCAATAAACCTAGCAACAACTTCTTTCCTTGAACTTTAAACTTTAGGTCAAGAGGTCTGTATAGATCAACTTTTCTGTTGACTGCTAAACCGCTCCTTGTTCGTCAGCATTGTAGGTTGCTTGTGTGTTCAAGCGATCGCTCTAAAGTTTCTATAGCAAGTCCTAATCACAATACTTCGGACATTTTTTTGAACGATTTCAAAAGGCTTACAGGCTCTACGGTTTCAGAATTGAGCTATTTTTTCAAAGTCAGGTGTAGCGCTAACTTTGAAAATAATATCCTGCTCACGGCTGAATCAGGGTTTGAGGTCTAAAACCTGCTCAAATTTTGTCCGAACCATTGTTATCGCTAAAAGGGGTCTAATATGTTTTCTAGACTGATGATAGCGGTTGCAACCACAGTGCTAATAATTGTGACCTCTTGTCTTTCTGCATCGGTATCACTGAGCAAAAGTGCGATCGCTCAAGTGCCAGGTGTCTATCCATTCAAGTTAGGTGACTTCACAATTACAGCCTTGAGCGACGGCACACTTCCCCAAGATCTCCATACGCTGCTGTCGAATACGAACTCAACAGAAACCGATCGTCTACTTCAGAAAAACTTTCTGACTAATCCTGTCGAGGCATCAATTAATGCTTTCTTGATCGATACTGGAGATCAACAAGTACTCGTGGACACGGGAGCCGGAACCTTT
>JAAUOZ010000102.1 GCA_012034655.1 Leptolyngbyaceae cyanobacterium CSU_1_3
TTGCTGTTGCTTTTGCTTTTGCTGGTACTGTTGCTGTTGCTGGTGCTGTTGCTGTTCCTGGTGCTGTTGCTGTTGCTGTTGCTGTTGCTGTTGCTGTTGCTCTCTTAAGCGGCTACGCCGCTTGGAGAGCCTTTAAGGGTGACGAAAAATTTGCCCTAATCTGGACGATCGCCATCACACTCGGCGCGATCGGTGGTACTTCTTTTTGTGGGGCTGACCTAACTGATGCAGACTTCACCAAAGCCATTCTCAAAAGCACTAATTTCAACCACACCAAACAAAAACAAACCATTCTGCATCAAGTCTGCTGGTCGGATGCTGTGAAGCTCGATCGTTCTCGTCTTGGCACTTCCATTCTTGCAGATTCTAAGGTTCGTAAATTATTGGTAACTCGAAACGGTTACAAAAAATCTTATGCGAATGCTGACCTATCACATGCCAATCTCAGAGGAGCAAACCTCAACCATGCAAACTTGACCCAAACACTCGCTGTGGGTGCAGATTTTAGTCAGGCTTGTCTCACCGGAGCTTGCCTCGAATCCTGGAATATCGACCATACGACAAAGCTCGATCGGGTCGATTGCCAATATGTGTTTTTGCTGGAGGAACCCAACGAGTTTGGCAGTCGAGAACGTCGCCCTCATGATTTCGACAAAGTGTTTCAGCCTGGAGACTTTGAGAAGCTCTACACCAAAATTATGACCACGGTGCAACTCTTGCTGAAAAATGGCGTAAATCCAGAAGCTTTTGCCGTCGCCTTTCAGAAATTGATGCAGGAAAATCCTGATATCTCGCCTGACTCAGTGCAAGCGATCGAGAAAAAAGGCAACGATGTTTTAGTCACGCTTCAGCTTCCCGAAGGAACCGACAAAGCTAAAGTAGAACATGCCTTTGATACCGCTTATCAAGCAAAATTAGAAGCCCAAAAAACGCTGAATTATTAGAATCTGAGAAACGCCATAATCAAGAAATAAACCAACTCGCCCTTACGCTGGCTCAAAACACAAATCTGGGAAATTTACTTTCTAACCTCACGATCGTTGCAGGAACCGACAACACCATGACAGACCAAAAAAATCAAGCCATCAACGCAGGCGCAAACAGTTTTATCAACACTGGAACAAACCAAATGACCAACAGCATTCTCAACATGAGCGGTGCTGTCACCAACGCACTCAACCAACTACCAAACACAACCAGCGAACAACCCGGAATCAAAGAACTATTAACCCAACTGCAAACAGCGATCGAGTCTGATCTTGAACTCTCAGAAAAAGGCAAAACGAACGCTCTGGAACAAGTCAAAACCCTGGCAGAAGTCGGACAAAATCCTGATCAGCCAGAGAAAAAGAGCTTGGGCGAGAAAGCAATGATTTTTTTGAAAGGAACGATCGCCAACCTCCCCGACACCGCCAAACTCGCAGAAGCCTGTAGCAAACTGCTCCCCCTGATTGCCAAAGCGCTAGGATTGCCTGTATGAGCATTCAGCTTGTGAATTTCGGCTTGTGAGTTTTAATTTGTCGAGCGATCGAGGTTGCCAAAAATGACCACTCAAATCGTAACGCCAGTCACCGTCCCCCTCAAAAATATCGTGCTCGAACCTGGCAGCGTCTTGACCATTACAGACATCACCTGGGAGAAATTTGAAGCCATTTTAGAAGAACTGGGCGAAAAGCGAAGTGCACGCATTGCCTACAGCAACGGAGTGCTAGAAATTGTGTCACCTTTACCCGCCCACGAACGCCCTAACCGTATCATTGGTCGCATTGTCACCATTCTGCTGGATGCTCGAAATTTAGAGTGGGAGGATTTTGGCTCGACGACCTTTCGACGCAAAAAAAGCAAGCCGGACTCGAACCCGACACCTGTTTCTATATCGGAGAAAATGCCAAGCGAGTGCGAGAGTGCATGATGTCAATGAACCTCGACGTGTACCCGCCGCCCGACCTGGCGATCGAAGCTGATGTCACCTCAAAAACCACGCTAGAAGCTTACGCCGGAATCCAAGTGCCAGAAGTCTGGATCTACAACAAAAGTCAGCTAAAATCAATCTGCTCAATGACGGCGAATATCAAGAATCGCCCACCAGTCTCGTATTTCCCGATTTGCCCATTGCACAACTGATTAGCGATCGCGTCCAGCAAGCTTTGCAGGCAGGAACCAGTCAAGTTTTGCGACAGTTGCGGCAAGAAATGAGAGGTCAGGGGTGAGGGAGATCTTTTGTCTAGCCGATCGCCCAGTGTCCATCTTCTAGGGCTTGGGTGAATAGTTCAGATTGAGTTTGCTGACCTGGCAAAGGTTTTACGCCGCGAGTCACTTGATGAACCCACCAAAATTCTTGAGTTTGGACGGCTCCAAACCCCGCCGCACCCATCCAGGCATCCAGGTTGCCAGCCGCATAATCCTGAATGTAAGGTTCTTCAAAAATTTGGGTCAGCCAATCGGTTTGGCGCAGGGTTTTTGGTTGCCATCCAAAATCAAAACCTCTCCGCCAGGGGTCAGCAGACGATGGCACTCTTGAAGGATCGACTGGGCCACGATCGACGGTGTTTCGTGAAACAGCAGCGCAGCAGTCACTAAGTCAAAAGAAGCATCAGGGAAGCGGGTACGTTCTGCTTTGCCGTGTTGCCAAACGATCGTCTGCCCCATCTGCTTGGCTTTATGTTCAGCAACCACCAACATGTAGGGCGACAAATCTAACCCGATCACCTCCGCCTGCGGAAAGGCCTGTTTGAGCATCAGCGTCGTCGAACCTGTACCACAGCCCAGGTCAAGAATGCGACGGGGTTGTGTTTGGATGGTGTCAATCAAACTTTGGCGTACCCAAGTTTCGTTGGGAGGCAGCGCATATTGGGTAATCGGATCGTAGGAAACCGCCGCGCTGATATTCAGATAGCCGCCCTCGATGCTGTGAAAATGTTGGCTGCTGTAGTAGGCAGGGTAAACGAGTTGAGGGTCGCGAAATTGGTCGCTGGCAACTTGCCAATCGATGCTTTCGTAGAATCGGCGCAGGGCAGGTTCATCGATCAAGAGGCGAGCGATCGGGGCGAGATATTGCTCAAAAATGGTGTCTTTGCGAACAGGCATAAGTGAGAGATGAGGGATGAGTCTTTGTTTAGTTTAGTAACTGGGGTGAAAGTTGGGGACGCTCATTGATGTTTTGGTTTTGTGCGATACCAATGGGCAATTTGGCTGGGGGAGATGCCGCAGAGGTAGGCGAGAATGATCGATTGGTTGATGAGCGTGGTTTGCAGAACGCCTAGTTTTTGCCAGCGCCTACTAGACGTGACAACCGAGGCAGGGAGGATGGCGATTTGGCCCCGTTGTTTGAGTTGTCTTATTAGCTCAAAGTCTTCCATGATGGGGAGATCTGGGAAACCACCGATCGCCCGAAATGTGTCGGCGCGCAGAAAGATCGCCTGATCGCCGTAGGGCATTTGCAGCAGACGCGATCGCAGATTGACTCCCCATTCGACCAGTCTCAGGCTCCACAGAGATGCGTCGATTTTGAGGGAAAAAGCCCCAGCGATCGTCATTGGCTGGCTGAGAGCAGCACGGATCATAGAGTCGAACCCCTGGGGCAACTGGGTATCGGCGTGCAGAAATAATAGAATGTCACCGATCGCGGCGCTGGCTCCCCGATTCATTTGGTGGGCACGACCCGGACGAGACCGAAGAACTTTCACCCCGGCTGCCTGAGCAATCTGCACCGTGTGATCGTGACTGCCGCCATCGACCACTATGATTTCAGCATTCGCTGCCATTTGGCTAATGGCTAAGGTGTTCTCGATTCGACTGGCTTCATTAAAGGTGGGAATGACGATCGTAAGTTTCTCAACCATGAACATTACTGTAAATCACCCAAATCTTCGGGTCGATCGATATCGCTTAGTGTCGGAAGGAATGCAATTGACAATCCCAAATGTTCGGCAATGGCGATCGTCTGACGAAACACCACAGAAGTACTCCAAGTAATGTCTACAAATAAATCGGGAACAAAGCAACGACACCCAATCAGGTAATAGCCGCCATCCGTTGCCGAACCGATCACGAGATCATAAGTTTTTAATTGATCAAACGCTGTAAGCAATAGATTAGCATCGACATCAGGGCAGTCAGTTCCGATCGCAATCACAGCATTCGCCTCTCGATCGAATGCTAGACGGAACGCTTCAGACAAGCGATCGCCCAGATCTCCCAAACTTTGGGGCTGGTAGCGTAGCTCATCTCCAAGCCAGCGTTGCATCCGAGCAGGGTCGCCCCCCGCAAACTGCACTTCGATCGCCACCTCAGGCAATTTTTTGGCTTCCGTCACGGTTTGTTCTGCCATACGACGATGGAGATCGGCGGCTCCCTCTGCACCCAACGCCGGAATCAGCCGAGTCTTGGTTGTGCCCGGTTCTGGGTAGCGCGTAAAGACAAGCAGCCATTTTCTCATAGCAAACCCATGCAAACTCATCCCTCTTGCGAAGCGTGCCAGAGGCAACTCCTTAGAAATGTGGATTCAATCAGCCGTCCACTGCAAGGTTGTTTCGCTGCAATTCTTGTGGGAGGGGCATCTTGCCTGTCCGAACGGGTGAGACACCCGCACCACAGGTTATTTAATCCACATTCCTTAGGACTTACGCAATGCTCTCGGAAGCCCTCACCCCTAGCCTCCAGGAGAACAAGATTTCTAGCTCCTTCTCTTTAGGGGTGGGGGATGAGGGTTGACTTCGATCGCGTAAGTCCTGCCCCTTATCCTATCGAACTCGCTTCTGCCACTCTGCGATCGCCTTCTGAGCCTCAGCATAAGCTTGAGGTCGCTCTTTGGGAACCAGTTGCGCCGCCGCGATCGCCTGCCGATACGATCGCTCGGCGGCTCGTTTTCTGGCAATCTCCAGAATATTTTGAGTCCAGCGATCGATATCCTGCTGCGCCTGATCGTAGAGTGGATCGCCCGGAGGAATGCGCTGGGCCCGCTCGATCGCTTTGTTGGCATCTGAAGCCAGGGTTGGCTTGATGAACGATCGGGCTTCACTCAGCAGCGCTTGAGACGCTTGAGACTGAGGCAGTTTTGCCGTTGGCTTGGCTTCGGGGGGCTGGGCAGACTGAGGCGCAACTGCCACGGGTTTCTGAGCCGGTGCGGTGGGTTTGGGGCTGGCGGCTGGCTTGGGAGATTGCCCCGCAGGAGTTGTGATCTGAGCCGGTTTTGCAGGTTGCTTGGTCGCAGTCTGCTGCCCCATAAAGGTTTGCCAGTTACGGAACAGCACCCCCAACAGCAGGATCAGCAAGATCGCACCTCCGCCAAACAACAGCCGCTCCCAAAACATGCGATCGGGAACGTCTGCCTCCGCAGGAACCGATCGCAGATCGGTCTTGGGAATCGGAACGCCTGGCGATGGCTCAAAAGGTGGCTCGGCGGCTGGGTTCATACGATCGTCGGGGTCTTCTAGCTCCAGATCAATCACCGGAGACGGCGGCATCGGATCGCGATAGGCAACAGGTCGGGTCAAGGGTTCGTCGATCGAATCTACCTCCTGGGCAAGGGCGGGGTCTGCGTCGATCGGCGGCACAAAGAAATCACCTTCTAGATCAAACGGATTGTTCTCAACTCCGTTCCAGGCTTCCATTTCTGCCCAATCTACAGGCGTAGTGACTTGGTAAAGCTGATCGGGCGAATTGACCACCAACATCGGCTCTTGCGTTGGAAGATCGTGATGGTTGCACAGTTCGGGTAGACGATCTTTGAGAAAATCTTCTAAGCTAGCCAACGTCGAACATTGATGCGATCGCAAGCCTTCGAGCAATGCTGCGGTAAACAATCCGTGGGTTAGGCTAGGCGATTCGTGGGAGAACTGTTCTGGCTTAGAGGAGAGCACCGTTGCAATTCGCGATTCATTGGCCAGTTCGGCAGTCTGAAGCCCAAACTTCTCGCCCGACACAGCAGCCTGGCTGCGATTCACATCTAACAACACCAGCACTCGATCGGTGGGCAAATTCTTCAAACTGGTAAACAGCGACTGCACGGGAATGCCCGTCTCCGGAATGTTGAGCGGGTCAGACTCGATCGGCATCAGATAATCTTGCCCCTGCCAACAGGCTCCATAGCCGCTAAAAAACACCCAGAGCCAATCCCCTGGCTGAACTAATTCTTTTTTGAGATAGTCAAACCAGCCTTGCAAGTTGCCCCGGCTGGGGTAGGTCGATCGACCCAACACTTCAGGCGAGGTATCCGTAAACAGGAGACAGCGATCGGGCAAAAACCCCGCCTCACTCACCAAACATTCGCACAATTCCTGTGCATCCCGTTGGGCAAAATCTAAAGGTTGAAGAAACTGATAGTGGTCGATTCCAACTGCAATTGCCCAATGATTGGTCATTACAGATACCTCAAACGAATTAGCAAATGTCACGGTCACAACACCGTGCAAACATAATAGAAAAGATCTGCTTTTCTGGAACTAATATTTTGGGGAACAGTAGAAAAGTTTTGGGTTTTGGAACAGCCCAAGGCAAACTTCAAAAAATTTGGAGCGAAAAATGGTGATCGATCGCGTTCTCAATTCCCAATGGCGTAAGTCTTCTCAAAAAATAACGACAGCCGGGTTGGTCGCGTTGCTAGGAGTAACGGGGAGTTTTGGCTAATCGAAAGCACGATCGAGCCAAAAATTGCTCAGGCCTATGAGGCACGGGTGGATGTAGGACTCGATCGCCTCCCAAATGAAAGCTACCCAACCCTGATGCGTCGCGCCGAACAGGTTGCCAGAGCCGCCGCCCAGAGAAGCTTCGATCGTGATATTCTCACAAGCCAGGTGTCTGTAGTGGTTATCGGTCGCAATCAGGGCGCAGAAGCCCCCATTCTTACCCTTGATGTCAGCCGTACCCAATGGCGTAGTCGCCCCGATGCGAGACGGTGGGCCACCTATTACCGCACGGCCGCACCGTTGTTGGGCTTTGACAGCACCACACCCGCCGTATTCTCGCCCGTCCAGTCTCCCGTGGTGCGGCCGGTGCTGCCTCGCCCTGCCGTTGCCCCAGTTACGCCGTCTGCGGTTCCGATCGCCCCAACCGCACCTCAGTCTCCAGTGCCGCCCGCTGCCGCCCCCACTCAGCGAGTCACACCCGTTCCTCCGAGCGATAACGAAGACGAGGACGAAGGTGAGGTGGCTCCAGATGAGCGGGAAGAGTAAGGAGTTTACAGGAAAATAAAAGACCAGTAAATCGGGTTTCGCCTCTCCTCGACGGTTGAAGGTTGAGCAGAGCCGAAACCTGGCTGGTGGTACATTACCAAAGATCGAGGATTCAATAAAACCTGAACTTGCCCTCACCCTGGGGGCTAGACATGGGTAGATACTTGCCCAAGTTCAAACAGAGGAATGTAGGTCACGAGGTTCTTCTCCGGCAAATAGATCAGCCCTGCCTACCTGAAGGGTGGACACACTAGTGCCGGGGACTCAGGTTGAGCTATTTTGCACGATCGTTAGAGTAAGACTCAAACGATTGATAGGCATACTCAGGGTGATAGAGATGGCACTCATCCGTGATTCGTTTCATCAATTCCCAGGAGAAGGTATATTCGTGCAGTGCACTACCCCAGGTTTCTTGAAGGCTGCGATGGGCTAACCGCAAATTGTAAGAAGGAATCGCCGTTGATAGATGGTGCGGAATGTGCACATTGATATGGTGACAGAGAAACTCGACCCAGAAAGGATATTCGCAGTGGACTGTACCAAACAACTGGGCTTGGGCTGCATCCCACTGGTCTGGTTCCTGAAACTGAATTTCGGGAATTGTGTGATGCACTAAGGTGAAGGTGCTCATCCAGAAATGGTAAACCAGCCAGGGCAACAGCCAAAACTTCACAAAGCCCCAAACCCCCACGGTCAAGAAAAGCGTCGGAAAGACGATCGCTGCAAACGCAACCACAACGGCGATCGATTGCTTCACTTTGTCCCGATCTTTCGGCTCATACTGGCTCATGTCGAAGTGAATGATGCCCCAGTGCAAAATCGACGCTAACCACCACAGCCGACCGCGCATATATTCATAGCCCACTCGTCTGACCACACCAAACTCGTCATACACTTCAGGGCGAAAGGGCTGCCAGGCGTTGTCTACATCCATTTTGTTGGTGTAGTTGTGGTGTTTGTTGTGCAAAATCCGCCAGCAGTGGAAGGGGTAAATCAGGGGAGCCATGAAAATATGCCCCACCAAGTCGTTGACCCATTTGCGCTTGGCAAACGATCGATGGCCACAATCGTGACCAATCACAAAAAATCCCGTCAGGGCTGTGCCAGTAAAAATCCAGGCGACGGGAAGCAAAAACCAAGGAGATGCCTGAATAGCCCAGTAGCCCAAGCCGACCATTAGCACATTGGTCGCCACCATTAGCCAGGCCTTTCGCATATCGCGCTGGAAGGCTTCGCGGGGGAGGGTTTTGATAATATCTTTGAGACGGAGATTAGAATTAAGCGGAGATACCAGGGTTTCAGGCTTCGCGATCGATGCTGTCATGAATTGTTTTCCTTTCGGAGGGTTTCTAGAGGGCACACAAGCAACCTGCTGGGCATAGACAGGTCGCTAACCAGTCGGTCTACAAGGGTGTGCTAGTACGTAACGGACAAAATCAAACTCGTTACACAGAGCCGCATTCGCTTAGGAATGTAGATTTATGAATGCCGAGATTTTCGCCCTCATCCCCTAACCCTGCTCCCAAGTTGGAAGCAGGGGAACCGGACTCTTGATCCCTCTCCCAACTTTGGGAGAGGGCCGGGGTGAGGACGAGACAACCTTGCAGTTGACGGCATGATTTAATCCACGTTCCTTAGAACTGCATTCGCTTAGATTTGCCCGCCAGATTATGCAGATCTCCTAGAGAGACCTGTACCCACAGAGCGATTGCCGTGCTTTATGTAACAAAACCTTAATCGTTATATCACAATTCGATAATGAAAAATTACAGAACGATCGGGGCCTTATTTTGTCCACGGGATCATCGAGTCTTTGGCAATATGGTGCGACACGACATACGCCCCATAACGATTGAGGTGGCTAGGGTCTGAGAAAAATTCAGGCTGGGTCGTCCACTCTCCTACCAGGTTGCGATAGGTAAACCCAAGGTCGCTAGAAAGTCGCAGCATCGATTCCTGAAAGGCTTGTTCGTGCTTGGTTCTAGCGGGATCAAGATATTCGCCGGTCAGGGGTAAATTGATAAACACCAGTGGAATTTTTTGAGCCTGGGTAAATTTTGCCAGCGATCGCAGTGCCTCGGTTTGCCGTCCTTCGAGCCAGAAACTATCATAATCGCTGTCATTTGCCCCCGACACTCGCGCATATTTCTGATAATAGGTCGCCGGGTTGAAGCGATTTCCGATCGGCAAAAACCCGTCCACATCAATCAATCCCTGCCCATCTTGGGCGATCGTCATCCCTTCGTCTTGACCAGACATAGACGACAAACCCCGACCAAGCAAGTTCTTTAGAGACTCGCGCCGACCATATACCGACGAGAGCTTCGCCAGAACCTGGTTGAGGGCAGTGTTGACAGTCTGGTAGCTCTCAGCGACGACGGTATTGGTGACAGAAATCGTTTCGATCGACGTTCCTAAAGAACTGGCCACAGGTGCGGCAGTCCCACGACTCGCAACCTCATCAGGGAGGCTTTTGAAGCCTGGAGAGACGGCGATCGCGTTGTAGGTGATATCTAATCTGCCGCTATTAAACGCCCGTGACCCGTCTGCCCAAAGAATTAGCCTGGGCATCTTTTCGGCTGGGAGAATGCGCCGGACGATCAAATCCACCACTTGAGCCGTTGCCCCATTCACACCAAAGTTAAAAATCTTCTGCCCCTTGAAGCCCTGAGCCGCCAGCGCTTGCTCAAGCACCACCGGATCGACCCCGCGCATCGCCCTAGAACTGCCCAAAATCAGCACATCCGGCGCACCGTGTTGGGCGACATATTGACGATAGAGCACCAGCTTCTCGTTTAGCTGTCGAGCGTTGAAGGTTGGGTAAGGCGATCGGGCGACATCTACCACCGCTTTGGGCTTTAGAGGCGACGCAATCAGGGCTACCGGAGGGTTCGCTGCATCTCTCTGAGGGGGGCGGGCCATATCCGTCGCGATCACGGTCTGACCCGATTGGGTAAAACTGCCGCCATTTGAGGGTTGCCAGCGCCCAATCCCCGATTTTTGCAGCGACAGATTGGGCAATTGCAGGTCTTCAGAAGCAGCAGCCTGAGACGGGGATGCCTTGGGTTGAGGAGCAGGGGTGCTCGGTTTGATAGATCGCCCCAGCAGCCAATCTATCTGCACAGTGAGCAACAAACCGAGCACTCCCCACACCAGGGCCACCTGAGCCGGCTTCGCCCGATCGCTGGGCTGGGGAGCGACTCCCGAAGGAGACGTAAGCACGAATAGCTGCGATCGCGTCAAAAACGTCTGCACCGACTCCACCATGCGATCGAGCACGAGTTGCAGTTCATTTTCGGTCAAGTCAGAATGAACGATTAACTCGCCTGGTTCTGCCATCAGATCACCCACGTAGGCATCCGAGGCAGCAAACTCTGGCGACGCTTCGGGAACCAACCGACTGCGCGCACTAAAGTCAACTCCATAGCTCCAGGTAGGGCGCGTCTGACCCGATCGTCGTCCATAAATTCTTGCCCCCATCACCTCCGCAACTGCCAGAGACTTGAGCAGCTTGGCGATCGCCGTTCCTACCGTCCCCTGAGACGGGCAGAGCGTTGCATCAGCCATAATGTGCAGCAAATCTTGCTTGCGCCGCACCTGGATCTGAGTGCCCCCCGTCGCCAGTTGACGATCGAGATCCAGATTGAGCAGGCGCGTCAGTAGGTAGGTGATCGCTGGCAAATCTCCCTGTTTTGCCAGCGTCTCGGTCGAGTCTGCCAGGGCCGAATGCACCTTTGCAGGCAAATCTAACCATTCAACCCAGGCCGGTTGACTCGTCGCCAGCGGAGCAACAGAACGGATCGAATTCACCCATACCCGATTGGTTTCAGCTTCACCCCGATCCGTAGCCACTGCCCCACCGTATACCGTCACAGCATGAATTCCTTGGGGAGCGATCGTTTCCAGCAGAGGCGCGATCGCCTCCATTACCCGATGCTTTTGCGGCTCCCACTCTCCAGGCTGGCAGGTGATATGCAAAGTCGTCTGTTTGAGGGTGGCAGACACCTGCACAGTTTGCTCTGCCAGGGTACGATTCAACAATCGCGTCAGCGCTTCGACATCGCCCCAACGTGCCCATTCTCTGAGCATTTCATCGGGTGGAGTCAGATCGACCCGCAGCGACCAATCGGGTTTCGACTCACCCCGCACTTGGCCCAGCACGATCGCATCGCGAAAGCCAGTTAGCTCTAAGTCGCGCAGTTTTTGCGGAATCGCCGCCGCCACCAACGATGGATCGGGGCTATAAATCGACTCGCACACCACCCAGAGACGGTTGAGCAAAGGCATCGGGTCAGCTTCAGCCCGGACGACCGATCGCACACTCGCCTTCACCGAAACGCCCAGCGTACTCAGAGCCTCGCTCAGGTAGCGGGCGATCGCCTCCGATTTTCCCTGTTTGGCCAGGGCAATATTCGCCAGTACGATCGCCCCATCTGGGCCGCCCAACCTCCTAGAATCACTGGGCTTCTCAGCCCCAGGTTCACCCGATCCAGAAGTGGCTGCCCGTCGTTGCAATTTTTCTAAATGGCGATCGATCTGATTGAGATCAATGACTTCTGCCCATTGCGGCCGCGGTTGGCCGAGCGATCGCCCATACAGCACCACCTGATACACCTGGGGCTGACCCTCTGGCATCAAGCACTGCACCTTCGTCTTCGCCAGCGCCCGCACCAGTCTAAGCATTACGATCGGCTGACTCGGACACACCCTCCCTTCGCAAAGCACATATAAATTATTGCCCCGCGACCGTGTGAAAATCTTCACTTGCTGCAAGCCGATCGCCTGATAGAGCCAATTCATCAGGGACGATCGATCAATGGGTGGGGTCGATGAAAGCGGACGTTCAGGTACATTCAACATCAGAGCCGGGGTTCCTTCTTGCTCAGACTGCTCGTTTTGCTCCCTAGAGATAACACACCCTGCTTCATTTTCTTCCACTGACTTTGTTGGGGAGACTGACTTTTCTCTGATATGTTATGCAACGTTATCCAAAAGTCTCACAATTTAGCCAGAAATTCAGACCAAAAAACTAAGAATCTGCGAGTTAATCATGTACCGCCCGCCGAAACTCGATTCACTGGTATTTTATTTTCATACGCGATGTGCAGCTTTCTAAAATCGCCCTCCCCCTCTACCTTTTCGCTGACCTATCAAATGATCGACCCTTGCCTGACCCGCAAGAATTTTTTCTAGGATGCGATCGCCCGAATCATTTCCTATACTGAACCAATCCTCCATTTTTGGAATCTGTCGCCATGCAGTCCTCATCAACCTCCTCTGACAGTGAGCAAATTCCACAAAGTTTTAAGCTGAATCCAGAAATCCTCTTGGGGATGGCAACGCTGCCTGTTTTAGTTGGGCTGGTCGGCATTCAGGCGATCGCGCAGACGGTTCATGAACTGGGTGTGCTAAGCGAAGAGCTTTTTCGAGGCGATCGCTTGCCTGTGCTTGACCTTTCCGAACCCTCAGATCCATCAAAATTAGACAAAACCTAAGCCTTCGATCGCCACCCAGAACCCCAACCATACCTGACAACAAGCAATTGCCGTAAAATTATTGAGTCTCTCTGCTGGAACAACTCTATGAGTTCGACACGCCCCTCCCCAGATGAATCACCCACTGGCATCGTCACAGAAATCACTGATACAGAAGTCACTGATACCAACCTGCCCGAAGATGTGACAGCGCTCACCTCGACGCTCTTTCTCCGTCACCGCCTCAGAATCATCGAAGACCTGTGGGAGGAAGTGCTCTGCCAAGAATGTGGGCAAGAATTGGTCGATCTACTCAACCAACTGCGCGACATGTGTTCGCCCGAAGGTCAAGCAACCAAGTTTACCGAGTCAGAGGTGCTCCACGTAGTTGAACAACTCGACCTCAACGAAGCGATTCGGGCTGCCCGTGCTTTTGCCCTCTACTTTCAACTGATCAACATCGTCGAGCAACACTACGAGCAACGCGACCAGCAGCAACAATATCGAGCCGCCCGTGAAGCCCTCCCTGGCAAAAACGGTCGCTCGTCTCCAGAGAGAAAGCCCGCTTCGAGTCTAGAAGTCAACCTGCTAGAGAAAAGTCTGCACGATGCCAACGCCCGTCGAGAAGTCGGAACGTTTCACTGGCTATTTCCCAAACTCAAGCAGCTAAACGTGCCGCCGCAGCAAATCCAACGGCTGATCTATCAACTGGATGTGTGGCTGGTGTTTACGGCTCACCCGACGGAGATTGTTCGCCATACGATTCGAGACAAGCAGCGACGGATCGCCAAAATTTTGCGAGAACTCGATCGCGTCGAAGACAGCCTGCGATCGGTGGGCTTATCCTCCTCCTGGGAAGCCGAATCGCTGCGCGAGCAACTCACCGAAGAAATTCGCCTCTGGTGGCGCACCGACGAGTTGCACCAGTTCAAGCCGACGGTTTTAGACGAAGTAGACTACACGCTGCACTACTTCCAGGAAGTCTTATTTGATGCAATTCCTCACCTCTACCAGCGACTCAAGCAAGCCGTTCACGCTTCCTTTCCAGGGATGCAACTGCCGCGTCACAACTTCTGCCAGTTTGGCTCTTGGGTGGGCAGCGATCGCGATGGCAACCCTTCAGTCACACCCCAAGTCACCTGGCAAACTGCCTGCTATCAGCGCAGACTCGTGCTAGAGAAATATATTAAATCGACCGGCCGCCTCATCGATCTGCTCAGCCTGTCGCTGCATTGGAGCGATGTTTTGCCCGATCTGTTGGAGTCGCTAGAGCAAGATCAGCAGCGAATGCCAGAGGTCTACGAAGGGTTGGCGGTGCGCTATCGACAAGAACCCTATCGCCTCAAACTGTCCTACATTCGGAGAAGACTCGAAAACACCCTGACCCGCAGCCAGCAACTCTACCACGGTGACTATCTTCAGCAAGAACTGTTGGAGTATGACGAAGCGACTATTTATCATTCTGGAACCGATTTCTTGGCAGAATTGCACCTGATCCAGCGCAATCTGGGCGAAACAGGCCTCAGTTGCCGCGATTTAGATTTGCTGATCTGCCAAGTAGAGGTGTTTGGCTTTAACTTGGCGCACCTCGACATTCGCCAAGAGAGCACGCGCCACTCCGACGCGCTCACCGAGATCGCCGAATATTTGCAGGTTTTGCCCAAGCCCTATAACCAAATGTCGGAGGAAGAACGATCGCTCTGGCTCGCTACCGAATTGCAAACTCGCCGACCTCTGATTCCTTCAGAGTTGCCCTTCTCAGAACGGACTAGAGAAACGATCGCAACCTTTCGGATGGTTCGCAAACTTCAGCAAGAATTTGGACAGGACATCTGCCGCACTTACATCATCAGCATGAGCCACGATGCCAGCGATTTGCTAGAGGTTCTCTTGCTGGCAAAAGAAGCCGGACTCTACGACCCCGCTACGGGCATCAGTGGGCTGCAAGTCGTGCCCCTCTTTGAAACCGTAGAAGACTTGCTCAAAGCACCGGGGGTGATGACGGCAATTTTTGACCTGCCCTTCTATCGATCGATGCTCTCTGGCGGCTTTGCCAAATCTGCTGAACCCGACGCAGCGGCTCAGGTTTCGCTGCAAGAGATCATGCTGGGCTACTCTGACAGCAACAAAGACTCTGGCTTTTTGAGTAGCAACTGGGAAATTCACAAGGCCCAGCAGGCGCTTCAGAGTATTGCCGATCGCTATAACGTGGCGTTGCGAATCTTCCACGGTCGCGGGGGGTCGGTGGGGCGGGGTGGCGGCCCGGCCTACGAGGCAATTTTGGCCCAACCAGGACGCAGTGTTAACGGACGCATCAAGATTACCGAGCAGGGCGAAGTGCTGGCTTCCAAATATTCTCTGCCGGAGTTGGCGCTGTTCAACTTAGAGACGGTGACGACAGCGGTGATTCAAGGAAGCCTGCTGAGAACCGGGTTTGACGACATTCAACCCTGGCATCAGGTGATGGAAGAGTTGGCAGCAAAATCTCGTTCTCACTATCGCGGCTTGATTTATGAACAGCCAGATTTTATCGATTTCTTTCATCAGGTCACGCCGATCGAAGAAATCAGTCAGCTACAAATTAGTTCTCGCCCGGCGCGGCGCGGTGGCAAAAAGATCTGGGCAGTCTACGAGCCATTCCCTGGGTGTTTAGTTGGACTCAGAGCCGCTTTTTGCTGCCCTCATGGTATGGGGTAGGCACTGCCTTAAAGAACTTTCTAGACGAACACCCCGAAGAACACTTGAAGTTGTTGCAGTATTTCTATCTGAAGTGGCCGTTCTTTAAGATGGCGATCTCGAAGGTTGAAATGACCCTTTCTAAGGTAGACCTACAAATTGCGGGGCACTATGTGCGCGAGTTGACGCTGCCCGAAGACCGAGAGCGCTTTGAGCCTGTCTATGAACAAATTGTCAACGAATACTATCTCACCCGCGAGATGGTGATGACTATCACCGGGCACAAGCGCTTGCTAGATGGCGACCCCGAACTGCAACGATCGGTGCAACTTCGCAATGGGACGATCGTGCCGCTCGGTTTCCTACAAGTCTCGCTCTTAAAGCGACTGCGACAGCACAAAACACTGGCGGCGGCGGGTGTGGTGCGATCGCGCTACAGCAAGGGTGAACTGCTCAGAGGAGCACTGTTGACGATCAACGGCATCGCGGCGGGGATGAGAAATACAGGGTGAGGCTTGAGGCGAGGCTTGAGGTGAGGCTTGAGGTGAGGCTTGAGGTGAGGCTCAGACTCAGTAGATCAAAAGCTAAACTTTACCCTGTGGGGGATACTTGCCTGCATTAGGGCAGCCGAGCTACCCCACAGAGCATTTGTGAAGGAGCCTCCCAGAGGGGTAGCACAGTCTCTTCGCCCTCACCCCCAACCTTCTCCCAAATTGGGCGCGGGGAGCAAGAAATCCGGTTTTCCTCAAAGGATTCGTGCGCTGCAAGATCCCAAGCGCGATAAAATCAGAAACTTAAACCTGGGATCTGCGGAGGCCAACCCTTCGAGGTGGGGAGTGAATCATGGCGCTGATTGTTCAGAAATATGGAGGAACCTCGATCGGCTCCGTCGATCGCATTCAAGCGGTTGCCCAACGAATTATTGGCACAGTCAAAGCGGGCAATTCTGTGGTTGTGGTCGTGTCGGCGATGGGCAAAACGACCGATGGCTTAGTGAAATTGGCCAGCGAAATTTCGGCAAACCCCAGTCGGCGAGAGTTGGATATGCTGCTCTCCACAGGCGAACAGGTGACGATCGCGCTCCTCAGCATGGCCCTCCAAGAAGCCGGACAGCCCGCCGTCTCCCTCACAGGCGCACAGGTGGGCATCATCACCGAAACCGCCCATACCCGCGCTCGCATTCTCAAAATTGAAACCGATCGCCTCAATCACCATCTTAACCAGGGTGAAGTGGTCGTCGTTGCAGGATTTCAAGGCATCAGCAATGCAGAAGTTCTCGAAATCACCACCCTAGGACGGGGCGGATCAGACACATCAGCCGTTGCCCTGGCCGCCGCTCTCAAAGCCGACTTCTGCGAAATTTATACCGACGTTCCGGGTATTCTCACCGCCGATCCGCGACTGGTCGAAGACGCAAAACTCATGGGCGAAATCACCTGCGACGAGATGCTAGAGCTAGCCAGTTTGGGGGCCAAGGTGTTGCATCCGCGTGCGGTGGAAATTGCGCGAAATTACGGC
The DNA here is from genome assembly GCA_012034655.1 of Leptolyngbyaceae cyanobacterium CSU_1_3. GTDB lineage: Bacteria > Cyanobacteriota > Cyanobacteriia > Leptolyngbyales > Leptolyngbyaceae > JAAUOZ01. Next base: position 16,841 of record JAAUOZ010000102.1, read on the forward strand.
ATTCCCCTGGTCGTGCGATCGAGTTGGGCAGACGACCCCGGTACTTGGGTGACTTCTCCCACGCCGCAGCCGCGCCCCCTAGACGGCTTGGAAATTGCCCGCCCCGTCGATGCCGTCGAGTTTGATATCGACCAGGCAAAGGTTGCCCTGCTGAGAGTGCCCGATCGTCCCGGTGTGGCGGCACGTCTGTTTGGTGAAATTTCTATTCAACATCTGGATGTCGATTTGATTATCCAATCCATTCACGAAGGCAATAGCAATGACATTGCCTTTACGGTTGTCAAAAATTCTCTCAACCGTGCCGAAGCTGTCTCCAGCGCAATCATTCCAGCATTAACGGTCGATCAGGCTCCCAGTTTAGAAAAAGCCCCCGAAGTCATGGTGGAGCAGAAAATTGCCAAAGTCACGATCGCGGGTGCTGGCATGATTGGTCGCCCCGGCGTGGCAGCGCAGATGTTCTCTTCTCTAGCGGATGCTGGCGTAAATATTCAAATGATCTCAACCTCCGAGGTTAAGGTCAGTTGCGTGGTAAATCAGCAAGATTGCGATCGAGCGATCGCCACCCTCTGCGAAGCGTTCGACATTCATCAATCGGGGGTGAGAACGGGCGTTGACCTGCAAGATCCCAAACTAGCCATCGAAGATTCGCCCGTGCGCGGAGTCGCTTTGGATCTCAAACAGGCGCGTGTGGCCGTGCGGCATGTGCCCGATCGTCCTGGCATGGCCGCACAGATTTTCCAACTCCTCGCCCAACACAACATCAGCGTGGATATGATCATTCAGTCTCAGCGCTGTCGAGTCGTAAACGGCATCATGACGCGCGACATCGCCTTCACCGTAGCGCAGATGGATGGAGAAGCGGCAAAGGCTGCCCTCCAGACAGCGGCTCCGTGAGTGGGGCTGTGGCGAGGTCATAGTGGATACTGCGATCGCCAAGGTCAGCATTGTCGGGTCTGAAATGGTCGGCCAACCCGGAATTGCGGCTCAAATGTTTGAAGCCCTCTATCAACACAAAATCAACATTCAAATGATCGCTACCTCAGAGATCAAAGTCAGTTGTGTAGTAGCAGAAGACGAGGGTGTGAGGGCACTGCGGGCAATTCATGCGGCGTTTAACCTGGCAGGCAATTAGAAACCAGGAGGAAAGCCTGATTGGCTGACAAAACTCAAATCGCCCTCACCCCAACTCCTCTCCCAGAGCGGGCGAGGGACTTTTAAATCTAGTCTTGTTCCGGTTCGCCTTCAAACCCTTGTGCGAGAAGGCGAGCTAGAAATCTGGTTCTCAAATCTGGTTCTCAAATCTGGTTCTCCTCTCCAGTCGCCGATTTTTGGAGTTGAATTCTCAATAAATAGCCAGAATTTGTCGTCACAATCAAATCAGCCCCATCTAACCCAATGCCCGACGGAATGCCAAAACGAGCTTCGAGAAGATTAACGATCGTGTCCACCTTTCCCCTACGATCAACCTTCACCACCCGGCCTAGGCTCATCGTCACAAACAGGTCATCCTGACGCACCGCCATCCCCAAAGGAATACCCAACCCCATTGCTTTGAGATCAACCATCACAGAAGCCTTCCCGATCGCATCCACGCGCAACAATTGACCCTGAGACTGGGCCACCACAAACTCTGAATCACGAACCACCACCCCAAACGGATTGCCAAACCCTCTTAGGCTAGCAATCGTAGAGATCGTGCCTTTCTCATCTACCCGCAACAAAACCCCCACCCCTTCGATCGTATCCGTCGAAAGCGTCACCACAGAGTCTTTACCCTGCACCGCCACCCCAAACGGCCCACCTATTTCACCGCTCAATTCCGACAGATCAGCAATCTTGCTATAGGCTCCATTTCCTTGCACACGCACCAAATAGTGAAGGGGTGAAAAGTCAGACACCGTGACCAGCCAATCTCCCTGGTGCTCGGCGATCGCAAAAGGAACCCCCAGCCCAACCTTCACCAAATCAACCAACGGCACGATCGTCCCCTCTCGCCCCACATGCAACAGTTGCCCCTCCCACGTTGGCACTCCAAACCCCTTCTTGCCCACCGCCACCCCTTGCAGCGTCAAAATCTTCAAACCCTGAGCGATCGTCCGAACCTGACCCATCTCCCCTCCTCATGACTTCCTCTGCTCTCACGAAGCCTGCCAAAAGTCAACCTATTCCCCATCCCTTAGGA
>JAAUOZ010000440.1 GCA_012034655.1 Leptolyngbyaceae cyanobacterium CSU_1_3
CGGCACCGGAATGACAGTTAACTTCGGCGGGTCTAAAGCGAACGCGAAGCGAGGGCTGTGATGAGTTTAGGATCGCGCTGAAGAGATGAGGATGTCAAGCAGCGCGAAGCGAGCCTCATGAGGATGGTTTGTGTGTCTCGGAATTGGCGCTCGATTTTTGTGAGCCAATCGTGCTGGTGAGCTTTCGCATCGATTCACCTTTAAGCGGCAGTCGAATAGAATCGTGAACAATGCGGTCGAGGATGGCATCGGCAATGGTGGGGTCTTGAATTTGGGCGTGCCACTGGGCACTGGAACTTGAGAGACCAACAGGTTGGAATGGATACGATAGCGGTCATCCAGGAGGTCAAGTAAAATCCCGTGCTTCAAAGGTAGATATCGGGTCACGTAACCATTCATCGAGGATTACCAGTTGGGTGACGCGTAATTGGGCCCGGAGCTTGGGCCAGGAACCATCAGCCTTGGCAAACTTAATTTCGACCAGCAGGTCAGCGGTTTTGAAGTAGCGCACCGTGAACTGGAGTTTACAAAGATTATCGGCCAAGACGGCGGCGAGGGCACTGGTTCCAAAGCATGGGAAGCTGGTATTGACTTCTGAGATTGAATTAGGCGCATAACGAATGCTAAATAACTGTGGCCAAGCAAGGCCGATTTCAAGAATACCAATGGCCACTGCTGGCACTTTTTGGGTAGTGAAATGCACCCGCACAAAATTGTGAATCAGCCAGTGCAAATCCAAGGTTCGTTGCAAGTCCCATTGGGTTTTGGCGTAAGTATTCGTCTTCCGTCGAAACGCCGCATTACGGCGACGCAAGGCGGCATTAAATGCCTCAACATGATTGGCATGAATCGTCGCGGGGTCAATCACCGATTCAGTTTGGGGATGTTCTGGCACCGGGGCTTGATACTTGGGTCGTGGACGACCCCGGCGTTTTTTTGACCCTTTGTTTTTGAGCCGAACGCGCACCCCAGGCGGTAATCGTTTTGGGGGACGACCCGGTCGGCCGTCATGCAAGAGTTGATGACAGATGCTGAAAAGAATATTGCCATAGCGCCGCTCACCATCACTCAACCGGGTTAAATCCTCAGTTTGGTCAATCACTCGAACCAAGCCTTCCAGTGCCTGCTGAAATAATTGCTGGTCTTTCGGGCCACACTGTAATTCCCCGAGAAACCGACTGCGCCGTTCCATCATCACGATTGTCCAGCCTGCGGAAGCCCAGGCCGCCGTATTCTGCCCCACTTTGGTGTAAAGTTCATCCGCTTCAATCACCTGACTGATAAATTGATGCAGCAAGCTGTATAACAGCAGGGTCGGTTTCAAGTCTGATCATCGCCATTCCCAATCAATCACACTCTGCTTGGACACCTTAAAAGTGCGTGCCGTGGCATTCAACCCCATCCCCTCACTGCGGGCCATTAATATTTGGATAATTCGACTCAGTGGGGTTTTCAATCCCGCCATCGGCGTCAATACCGTATCGCTGAAATAGCTGCCGCAATCCCGTCAATGGTAAATTTGCCGTTCCCCATGCGCCACCGTCTGATACCGCGTATGAACCTGGATATTTTGACTGGAACAGTCGGGGCAATTGCTCGAAAATAGTTCCATCTGGTTAGACCCGCAGTCGTGATTTTAGCTCTCCTATTATCGCTCAAATTCATACACCATAGCCATATTAGCTATCCCATCATGCGGAACCAGTGCCGATGAAGATCTATCCTACTTAACTCCTGCTGAACTATCTGAACAAACACAAATAGAACCTAATCTCATTAAGCATTTACTTGATGAACTTTGTCAGAATGGTTTTATTGAGCGGCAAGCCATGAACAAACGCCCTATTGCCATCAATCCCAAAGGGTTAGCAGCCGTTAACTCAGATCTTGCACCTGAGCCGTGAAGGTATTGCCAAGGGTGTAAAAATCTGAGAAAAAGGGCGTAACAATAATTTTCGACGGACGGTTATGAAAACCATCACGCAACACGCCCAGTTCCTAGTCTACAGTCTTTTGTGTCTGATGCCGACGGTGTATCAGCAAGCCAGTCTGAATGCGGTGTTCGGGCAGTTTCTGGAGGCTCAAGGTCAGCCGCTACCCAGTCGTAGCCCGGTCAAATCTGGGAGCAGCTTGAGTCGGTTTCTGAATCACTATGCCTGGAGTACGCTGGGGGTATTGCGGGCCACCCGCAAAGCGATGCTGGCGCAGGTGCTGGCTCATCCTGTCAGTCGGTTAGTGCCGCTGCAAGTAATCTTTGACCTGACGACCTTAGCCAAATGTGGCAAGTTTCCGCACCTGGGCAATCCGGTGGATGCGGGACAGCCGCCTGACCCTTGGGTTCGGGTGTTGAACGGCAAGCGGGGATTGCACATTGTGGTGATGTATCTGGTGTTGGGCGAGTGGCGGGTGCCCTGGAGTTTTCGGATCTGGCGGGGCAAAGGACATCCCACGGTGGTGCAACTTGCCTGTAAGATGCTGGCAACGGTGCCGACTCAATTGAGCCAAGGGCGGACGGTGCTCGTGTTAGGCGATACGGAGTTTGGCACGGTGGATTTTCTGCCTGCCGTGCGGCAGCGACGAGGGATTCCCATTGTCGGGATGCGGCACAATCGCAAACTCACTGATGGTCGTAGTCTGAAACAACTGTACCGTCAGGCCAAACGTGGCATCCAAGTGAATTTGGTCGATTTGCCATTCCCTGTCACTGTTTCTTGGTTCTGGTTGAAACGCGCCGAAGGCAAACGCGAACTCCGGTTTGTCGTTTCTACCGCGCCTTATTCCGGGGCTTATCTGGTGCGCTTAGGCCGTCGTCGCTGGGCGATTGAGGGCTTTTTCAAAACCATCAAACATCGCTTTGGCTGGGACAAGTTTGGCCAATCCACCCGCTTAGGCGTCTATCGTTGGTTGTTGCTGGCACTCATTGCCTATTTCCTGGCGCATTGGACTTATCTTGCCTGGGAATTACCACAACTCGATTGGCAAGCCGTCGCACGTTTGGCTTTAGAACAACTATTTCCCACACTGCTTTGGTTGATTTTGTTACGCCAAATCGATGACTGTGACGATTTGGCACAGCAACATGGCTATCAAATCATCCTTGAACGGGCGCATCCAGGGGATGAGGGAGTACAGTTTCCAAGAAAAAAGGGACGTGGGATAA
>JAAUOZ010000103.1 GCA_012034655.1 Leptolyngbyaceae cyanobacterium CSU_1_3
AAATTGACCACGATAGAAGGCGAATTTCAGTCTTCGATCTTGGACAAATGCCAACGGTAGGATGCGGGTTTTAGCCTTCGCCTCAAAAACTGTCCGGAGTATTGTTAAGCAGTACCCTGGATCGCCTGAATTATGGTAAAAATAGGCCCGTAGATATTTTGTATCTTAGGATACAATCAAATAATTCTCAACTGTTTCTTAAAATTTAAGTTCAAGCTAACAAATCACAGTTCATAGGAGCCGATATTCACCTGGCTGACACAATTTAGACCTCAAACTGGTTTCCGAGGTAATGTGCTCAGGCGAAGCTCTGACGCAGAAAATTTCTAGTTTTATTAAGTAATATGAACTTTATTAAAGAGATACTTCACGATCGCCGCTTCCCTAAAATTAGGCTCAACCCTGCGTGGTAAACTTTCCGTTAAATCCTATGACGGTGAGTGTCCGGCTAATTGCTGTGGGTCGGTGCTTTCAAGTTTATTCACGAAATCTGTTTACAGGGATTATTGGGAGAAAAATTTCATGCGGGACGCAGTCACAAGCTTAATTAGAAACTACGACGTTACGGGGCGCTACCTCGATCGCAACGCCATTGACAGCCTAAAAGATTACTTTGACACAGGCATGAGACGGGTGCAGGCAGCCACCATCATCAACTCCAATGCTTCGGCGATCGTCAAACAAGCCGGGTTGCGCCTCTTTGATGAACTCCCCGAACTGATTCGCCCCGGTGGGAATGCCTATACTACTCGTCGTTATGCAGCTTGTCTGCGCGATATGGACTACTACCTGCGCTATGCCACCTATGCTCTCGTTGCGGGTGACACTGATGTATTAGATGAGCGAGTCCTCGAAGGGTTGCGCGAAACCTATAACTCTCTGGGCGTGCCTTGCGGCCCTACGGTACGCGGCATTCAGATCATGAAGGAAATTGTTAAAGACCAAGTGGCAACGGCGACTGGCATTGAGAAAACCGACTTCCTCGATCAGCCGTTCGATTACATGTCTCGCGAGTTGGGCGAGAAAGATCTCTAGAGCTTCTCTTTGGGTCTACATAAAGCCAAACACTGAGCGGGCAAGGGTCTCATTTCTCAAAAGTTCTTGGTGAAACTTGGGAAACAAGGCTCTTGCCCGCCTAATTTTTTGTAGAATAGCTGGCTGAATCATGGGGCAACCGAGAACGGTTTGCCAGAGACGCGTCGTAAGACGCAGGAGTACGCTTTACGCGATCGTTGCGTCTGGTTCTAGCACCCAAATTACATAGTTGCGATCGCTTCGGGTGATGATTGATTGATTTCCTTTGCTGCCCAGGCGCTCTGAGAATTCGATCGCCTCCGCCTGACCCTGCACCCTTCGCATAAAGCCGTAATATTGCCGATCAACGACGATCGCCTCCAGGGGCATAGCGACATCAGGTACTCTAATGTGGCAAACCTGATAATCTTGGGCAGATTCCAGAAACATCCACAGTCCGCTCTCAGACCTACGCTGAGCCAAAGGAAGAACCACCTCCTGAACCGAGTCATCCACCAACACATCAGGCTCGTAGACCCAGATCACTTCTCCTTTGGCAACCTTTGTGATCACAACTTCGCCCCCGCGATAAACCAGACGAGCAGCAACTTGCAGAGTTTTCTGGTGCTCCCTGATTAACCTGAAGAAGCTGTAGTATTTTGTGCCAACCAAGACTGCGGCCAAACGCTGAGTATCGTCGGGCACTCGAATATGGCACGATCGATACTCAGCACGAGATGTGAGAATGCGACAGCGAGGATGCTCGGTGATCAGTTTAGAGGCAGCGATTGAGGAAGGAGGAACCTGGGACACCATAGGAAGCTAGTTGTAAAGGTTTGTATCGAAAATGATAAGTAACATTCTCTTAACAACTGTTCCCCGTTCAGAACCGTGAATACCCTTCTTTTGGAGGGAGGGTTGATGAGTGGCCCACAATCGCTTGGGGGCTGGGATACAGAGAACTGCATAGTTTGTAGGGTCTGCCCTAAGCCGCGTCGCGAGAAATATGAAATGATGAACTCATCCCTCATCCCGTATCCCTGCTATGAATACTCCCTGTCACATTATTGTTGAGGGTAATCCTGCGATCGTCTTTGCGAGTCGAGGCGGACAGCCTGCAAAGCTTTTGCCTACGTTGGATCGATTCTTAGATAAGTTTTGGCAAGAGCGAGATACCTCTGGAGAGGTGAGCGATACGCCTGAGTGTCTGGTGGCGCAAATTGTAGTGCGATTTGGCTACGAGAGTTGTGAAGATGACTTTTCTAACCTGAAGGTTGGTTTGAAATATGACCCCAGAGCAGAGTATTTGTACTATATTGCTGCCGATCGCAGCCTCTGTGTCTGGGCGGCTGGAGACCAATATCGCAGCCAACCGCAGCTAGGGTTGCAGGCGTGTCATCCGTGGGTTGACCTGTCTCTGAAATCTGGCAACCCTCAAGGATTCTACGCCAAATAGGTTGCCCACTGTTTGACAACTTCAGGTGTGCCATACCACAAACCGCCTGATCGGGGGGAATGGCGCACATTGTCTAAGGTGATGTTTTCGGCTCCTTCGAGGTGGGCAGCGACGATCGGCGTAATGCCATCTCCCCAACAATCGCCCTGGCCGCAGGTGAGTTTGTAGCTGCTATGGGCAAGCCAATCGCCGGGGCGTTTTCCAAAAATCGCTTTCCCAGCCACACAGACATAGCGAACGTTGGCATAGAATGCACCAGGGTAGCTGAGGTTGACGAAGTTGAGATTTTTGAGGGCCCAGCGCTCGAAGCTGGTGTGCGGAGTGCCGAGGGCAATCAGGTTGGCGACCTGGGTGTGGGCCTTCCAGGCGTAGGTTTTGCCAGGTTGCATCCCGTGGACATCGTAAGGGGTTTCGCCCAGGTAGATCCGAGCGATCCATCCGCCTGCGGAATGCCCAACCAGGTTAACTTTTGGCGCATCATATTGCTGGCGCATCTGCTGCACGGTTTGATCTAATTGCTCTAAAATCGGCAACACCGATCGTCCGCCTAGGGTCGGCAACCAGGATCGTTTGAGCAATGGAACCGTAGCGGTTGGATAGCCCAACTCGTTCAGGGTTTGTTGCATTGGGTGATAGTCGATCGCGCTAGCAAGATAGCCAGGCAAAATAATGGTAGGAAGCGGCATGGAGAAGATGAAGAGTTATTCAGCATCTTAAAACGAGTGCATCCCACTTTTGCAACCCTCACACTAAATCCCTTTCCCAGAGCGCGCGAGAGACTGTGATCGGGTTCCCCTTTTCCCGTTTTGAGAGAAGGATTTGGGGTGAAGGCAAAAAAAGTCCAGTCGTCGAACTGACCTTGTGTTAAATGATTCAGCAGGAGCCAATAATGGCGATCGCAAAGGTGTAGCGTGGAAGATCAAAATAAAAGATCAAAAGCCGAATCAGAACGAGCAGGAGTTTGATGAATGCTAAACACGATTCTGGTGGCGCTAGATATGGGAGAGAGCGCTGCCTCTGCTCAGATCCATCTCTCAACGCAGGTGATTGAAGCCCTGCAAGCGCTGCACCTGCGATCGACGACTCAGGTGATTTTCTCGCACATTGTTTCAGCCAATCAGAGCGAGCTAGACGTTGTAGTCGATCGCCCTGCCGTTGATTTGGAGGCGTTTCCCTACGATCGGCTAGAGAAACAGTTGCAGTCCTATCAGAAAGAATTGCCCTGTCAGAGTAAGTTGGAGATTGGCACAGGCGACCCGGCAGAGGAAATTATTCGACTTGCTAATATCTACGATGCGGATTTGATTGTGATTGGCAGTCGTGGATTAAGGGGGATGCAGCGCATTTTGTTGGGATCGGTGAGCAGTCAGATTGTGGCAGATGCGCCTTGTTCGGTGCTGGTGGTCAAGCCAAGGTAAAAATGGTCGCGAAGAGAGGCTCCTAGAAATCTGCCAATCTAAGGTTCAAAATGGTGTAAGTACCAGGTGAGGGTTTTTCTCAGACCTGTGGCGATCGATTCTTGGGGAAGCCAGCCGAGTTCGGTCTTGAGTTTGGCGGCGTTGATGGCGTAGCGGCGATCGTGCCCTGGTCGATCGGCGACAAAAGTGATCAGTTCGCGGCTAGGGCGAATGGGCAGACTAGGGGCGAGTTCGTCCATCAGGTCGCAGATCATCAGCACGAGGTCAATGTTTCTGATTTGGCTGTCGCCACCGATCGTATAGGTTTCGCCCGATCGTCCGGCATGGCTCAACAGATCCAGCGCTCGGCAGTGATCGCCTACGTAGAGCCAATCGCGAATATTTTGCCCATCGCCATAAATCGGTAGCGGCTTGCCTCGAAGAATGTTGACACAGATCAACGGAATGAGCTTTTCGGGAAACTGGTATTCGCCATAATTATTGGAGCAGTGAGTGACGATCGTCGGTAGTCTATAGGTGTGGTGATAGGCACGAACGAGGTGGTCGCTTCCTGCTTTGGAGGCAGAATAGGGGCTGTTGGGGGCGTAGGCAGTCGCTTCGCTGAATGCCGGATCGTCTTCACCCAGATCGCCATACACTTCGTCGGTTGAGACGTGCAGAAACAGCATCGTTTCGTTTTGTTGCTGCTGCCAATGTTGCCTGAACGCCTCCAACAGCGTGAACGTGCCGACCAGATTGGTTTGAATGAAAGCATCCGGCTCGACAATGGAGCGATCGACGTGAGATTCTGCCGCCAGGTGCGCCACCATTTGAATGTTTTCGTCTTGCAACAGTGAGTCAACCAGGGCACGATCGCAAATATTACCCTTGACAAATCTGAAGTTTGACTGAGCTTCGAGATCGACTAAGTTGGCTCGATTTCCGGCATAGGTGAGGGCATCAAGCACGACCAAGCGATCGGTGGGGTAGTGGCGAGACCAATGGTGTACAAAATTGGAGCCGATGAAGCCTGCGCCACCCGTAACCAGGATGCGATCGGGGCTGCGAGAGGTCATGGAAGAAGTCCCTAGATAATGAGAAACCTTTTTGTTTTTCCAGATCGGTCTGATTCAGATAGAAATTGACACACAATTGGGATGCCGAAGAACAATCACAGTCGATACCTCACCAGAGACGATGAGAGCCACACCAGCAGTTTTTGACCGTTTGCCTGCCGCCGCACAACTTCACCATTGGGCCGAGGTGGCGGTTTAGGACGATCGTACCCCGCGCAAAAGTTCAAAAGCAGGTTTGCGGGCGATCGGGGGAAAGAAGGAGAGAACGAATCCAGAGTATGCCTTGAGCGATGAATTTGATTTGCCTGCGAGTACCAGTTCTCGACCTTTTTGAGTGTCGCCTTTTTCGATGAGGCGTAACCCTAGCAAAAGTTGAGTTTCAATCATGCGCGATCGCCGCACATTTTCCAGAGTTTCTGATGTAAACTGGAAGCTTTCTAGATAGTTTAATTTGTCTTTTAGATAGGGAATGGCTCGATCGATGCCTTGCTGCCCATCGTGAAATCGATACTCCATCAAACATTCTGGAAGATAATAAGCTTGCTTTTTAGCCAGAGCAAGACGAACTAATAAATCATTGTCTTCGCAGTTTTGAATATTCGGACGCATAAATCCCAATTCTTGAAGAACGCTGCGCCGAAAGAGGGTGGCTCCAATTTGAAAGCTCTGCCTGATAAAAACGACTTCAAGTAAGTTTTGAACGATTCCTTCTTTTAATTCAGTTCTACCCCATTTTTGGGAGTTTAATTGAGTTGTCTCTAGATTACGATCGCCATTAGAGTTAATCACCCAATGATCCGTTCCCACAAAATCAACGTGAGGATTTTGATCTAGAATTTGGCTCGTTTTAGACAAGAATTCTGGGGCTAAACGATCGTCGTCATCAAATTTGATAAAATATTCGCCCGTCGCAGCCTCAAAGCCCGATCGCATGTTGTTGCTTTTGCCCACATTTTGAGCGTGTCGCACATAACGAATTCGCTCATCGGTGTAGCAATTCATGTGTTCGACAGTGCCATCGGTTGAGCCATCGTCGCAGATAATTAATTCCCAATTAGAGTAAGTTTGCTCTAGCACGCTGGCAATGGCGATCGGCAAAAGATTTGCCCGATTAAAGGTAGGAATACAAACGCTAACTTTAGGGCTAATTTTGGAGCTAATTTTGGACATATTTCTTTAATTTGTTAGCAGTTTTATTGAGAAATCGACTAACTCTAATCAGGCTACTTGCAGGCTTTAGAACCTGTGGTTTTTGTTCGAGTTCTTTGAGAAATCGATAGTGTAAAAATATATCTCTGTGTGGAATATCAACCAATTCTCCCTGAGACAAACGAGCAAAATCGCTAGATGCATAGCCCATGTAATGAATGCGATGAATTGGTTTTAATCCTTGCTGATTGTAAAGTACCTGATCGATCGCTACAAAGGGATCAGAATTTGCACAATTTCCGGTGCGATCGTGGCTTTCAAGACTCAGGGTAAAGTTAAATTGTGGGCGATCGTACACTAGCGTCATATAGTTAAACAAAAAGGCATCATCCCACCAACCTTGACCATTCACCCAGCCAGCCTCAGCTTGAAGTCTCGATTGCAAAAGTAAAGTCTCTTCAGGGTTAAATATTCCTCGCTTTGAAGCAAAGAAGCTAGAACAGTGAAGTTTTGGTCTAATTTCTGATTCCTTGAAACTACTCGATCGCTCAATCTCTACGATATTTAGGGCTGCATTTTCGTGAGGTTTTTTATGCTCCCAATCGTTAAAAATAAAATCATTAGTTTGTAGTTTTTCAAAAATATCTTCAACAGGCTTCATGGCTAAACTATCGCCGTCGTAGAAGATAAATTCGTCAAAACTTCCATCAAAGGCCGCAAATTTTCGATGTAATTTTCCTTGATACCAGCGTGGATGAGACTGAGCCGTTCGCTTTGCTTCTGGGTGAAATTGGGCAAACTGCCGCGCAAAATTTTCCCAGCGATCGAGGGAGGTTTGGTTGTCAAATAGCGTCACATTCGGGCGAGTGCTGATCGCTTTTTGGACACGATCGAGGCGATCATCAAACGGAATGACACAAACTGGAATGTCTGAACTAACGTTGGCCTCAATGCTGTTGAGCAAAGCGATCAATTGGTCATAGACGACATCATTTGCCAAGGTATAAATGCCGCGCGATCGCATAAAAAACTCCTTCGATACTTCCATTAATTGACAAAGATTAACAAAATTGTAGTGACTCGATTTTAAAACTGAAACACTTTATCTAGTAGAAGAAAAGCTCGGATGACAAGCATTAGTAATTTGTGGCAGCAGCTTGATGAAATTTGTGAATGCACGGACTGATAACTGTCTACAGCCTTCACGACGATCGACGGCTACTCCGGAGACCCTGAGAAATCTGTAGAATGCTTTTAAGTCTGCCCATTTCTTTACGAAATAGCCACGATCGTAGGAAATGAATCTCAGTAATTTTCAGCAAATTTGTTGAATCCATACTTAAGTTCCAGGTTGCAAAACCAATTTTTGAGGATTGACTGGGGAACTCTGTTTGCAGATCCTCAAGACATTCCTGTTGAAACCGCTCCCAGATTATGAACCTACTGATGCTTTCGGCTACCTTTCCCTATCCGCCAACCAGTGGAGGAACTCAGGTGCGGACGTTTAATTTACTCAAATACCTCAGTCGCAATCACCGCATTACCCTGTTGACGCAGCGATCGTCCACCGTTACTGAGGCAGACATGGAGGGGCTGCGCGAGCAGGTAGCCGAATTGGTGGTTTTCGATCGTCCTGCTGACCCAACGGGGCGAAATATTCTCAGCAAACTTCAGCGCTTTACTACATTTCTTACAGCAGGAACACCGCCAAATGTGTTGTCTGCTTACACACCAGAGATGCAAAATTGGATCGATCAAGCGATTCAAGCAAATAAATTTAATGTCGTCACCTGCGAACACAGTATTAACGAAATTTATATTCGTCCTGAATTTCAAAAACAACTCCGAACAATCGTTAATGTGCATAGCTCTGTCTATGGATCGTGTAAAAACCAATTACAAACAAAAACCTCAGAAAATACACTGCGCGATCGCTTAAATTTACCGCTCCTCAAGCGCTACGAACAACGCTATTGCGAAAAATTTACCAACATTGTTGTAACCACCGCAGAAGATCGATCGCAACTGCAAGCGTTCAATGCTAAGGCTCAATTTGCGGTGATTCCGAATGGGGTCGATTTCGCTGAGTTTCCCTATCGGGCTGCCGATCCCGCCGGACACCGACTCGTCTTTATTGGCGCAATGGATAACCTAGCTAACATTGATGCGGTGCAGTTCTTGAGTCTAGAAATTTTGCCAGGTTTGCAGCAAAAATATCCCGATACAACGCTGGCATTGGTGGGTGCGCGCCCGACTCCGGAAGTATTGCAACTCGGCGATCGTCCGGGCATTACCGTCACCGGCCGCGTTCCTTCAATGGCAGAATATCTACATCAAGCAACGGTTTGTGTAATCCCTATGCGAACTGGATACGGAATCAAAAATAAAACGCTAGAAGCAATGGCCGCCGGAACGCCAGTTGTATCCAGCGATCGCGGTTTAGAAGGCATGTCTGTAGATGGAACAAACTCAGATGGGGCAAGCATTCCCCTCTGTGCTCTCCGTGCCAACTGCGTCGAAGACTACGTGCAAGCGATCGCTCGACTCTTTGAAGACGCTGCCCTCCGACAGCAGCTTTCCCAAGCGGGGCGATCGCTGATCGAAACCGACTACACCTGGGAAAGAGCAGGGCGACTTTACGAATCCGTTCTAGCAGGAGTGCAAAATAATTAGTACAAATTTCTCTGTCCGCGTATAACATCTGTAAAGGGGCTGTTCTTCTCTAGAGTGTTGTTGCGGTCGAGCAATGAAATATCCTTCAGTTTTTAGAGCGCCATTTCAGATTCGCTGGAGCACAGTGGGCGCGATCGTGACCCTCGCTGGGGCGGCAGGTTTGGTCGCTGGTAGTGCTTGGTTGAGTGTGCAATTTATTGTTGACCCACGATCGGTGATCTGGCTGAATCAGTTTCTCCCAGTCGAGGCGAGAATTCCTGTGGTCGGCGGTGACGAACCTCGCACCCTGGCAGAAGTGCAAACTGCCCTCAAAAAAGCCGGATTGACGACTGGCGACCCGCTCCTGTTAGAAGGCACAGCTAAAAAAAACACCGACCTTCTGCTGCCCATTCTCAAACGCCAAGACAACTGCGACCTAGATTGCGATCGCATCATAGAATTGCGTGTCTATCGCCCGATTCCTAGCGCCAATGGTCGCTCTAAAAAACAATATGTGCAGATGATCAGCCAGCTTGGCATTGACGAATCCGATGAATCGTTTGTCGTTGCGCCGATCGTCAAAGCCCGACCTGGCGGCTACCAGGCAGCCGATCGATCGCTCCCCTTCACCACTCTCCAACGCCTCGAAGATAGAGCACCCAACGGCACTTGGCTCAATCTGGCTGGGCAAATAGAAACGGGAGATACCCCCGTTGCCTATGGGCAAATTGTTCACTTCAACCCGACTCGCACGCGCCTGAATGCCCTATTACGTTGGACCAGCCCCGCAGGGGAAACGCCAACCTGGAAAAAGCCCGCCAAAGGCAACCCACCCGAACTTTGGATCAACCAAACCGTCGGACTAGAACCCGACTTTCAGGCTTACCAACTCAGAGCACGAAAATCGGCGAACAATCCTCTTCAACTTACGCCTATCTCTCTCGCAGTGCCAGCCCTAGACAATGGAGCCTACATTGATGCGCTGTATCTAGCCAGAAGTGGTCTGTGGTCTACGGCCCTCGAAATTTTGCAATCGGTCAAAAAACGCAGTGCCCTCTCGGAATGGACACCCGCCGCCCAAACCCAGATGAATCTGGTAGCCAAGCACGCACAAGTGACCCGATCGCAGGCTGAAAAACCGTGGGTCAGCATCGGGCAGCAAGCCCTAGTGAATCTGATCGATGGTCGCTGGGCCAGGGCGCAACAGCTTCTCCAAACCTCTGCAACCGATCAGAACGAAATTGCCACGCTGCTCAAGACCGACTCAGGGCGGCTCTGGAAACGAGTCAGCGCTGCCTTGAAAATCAATCCCTATCGGCAGGATGTGCAGACCTGGGGCGCATTGATTTTAGCCTCTCAACAGGGTCGATCGCCGGCGATCGCCTGGCTCAAAAAGCAACCGATCGAAAGTTCCGTTGCCCGTGCCCAAACCCTCAAGCTCATCAACCAGTTAGATTCGAGCCAGCTAGACCCAGACGCAGAACTGACGGCCCCTCTGCTGCCGCAAAAGCCAACCCAGAAGTCGCCCCAGCCCCCTGAACCGACAGTAAGGACACTACCCTGATTGACTGACAAAACTCAAACTGCCCTCTTCCAACTTGGGAGAAGGGGTTAGGGGATGAGGGCGAGACCACCTTACAGTGGATGGAATGATTGAATCCACGTTCCTTAGAGCAATAGTCCGGACAATTTTTGAGGCGAAGGCTAAAACCCGCATCCCACCGTTGGCACTTGTCCAAGATCGAAGACTGAAATTCGCCTTCTATCGTGGTCAATTTAAAACTGTCCGAACTGTTGTTAGAGACAGTCGCGAAAATAAAGTACCTGTTGAAACGTCCTGTTCAGACGACTTTTGCTGTCAGCCTGGAATTTTAATTCTATCCTGCTACTTATTCGCAGCCTGATTCAAGAGTGCTGATTCAAGCTTCCTCAAAATAGCCCAGAGAATAGTTGAATTGTACTCTGCTATTTGAGAATAAGTTGCAAAAGCTTGACAGACTTGAGCAGAAAGTAATAAGACGGTTATGGCACACTGTTTCTACAACTGGCGTTAATTCAACGATAACGATTATCATCGTATAGCCTTGCGATCAATCCAATTTCATCTTTGACCCGTAATTCTCATTACTAAACGATTCATTCGGTGTGAGCCTAGGACGAATTTATGTCACAATCCCCTCTTAAAGCATTTCTTCTCAAAGCAGCGTGGCTCAACCCGATCGTGGTGGCAACCAGCCTGGCGATCGCGTCTCCTGCAACTGCTAACGAACCTGCAACTGCGACGATCTCCCAACTGAGCGAGCCTGATCCCGTCGCTCAGGCACAAGTCACCTCGGTCTCTCAACTTTCTGACGTGCGACCCACCGACTGGGCCTTTCAGGCATTGCAGTCTCTCGTCGAGCGCTATGGCTGCATCGCGGGATACCCCGATCGCACCTATCGTGGCAACCGCGCCCTGACCCGCTACGAATTTGCTGCCGGGTTAAATGCCTGCCTCGATCGCGTCAACGAATTGATCGCCGCAGCGACGGCTGATTTAGTCAAGAAAGAAGACCTGGCTACCCTGCAAAAACTGCAAGAAGAATTTGCCGCCGAACTGGCCACCCTGCGGGGTCGCGTTGATGCCCTAGAAGCGCGCACCTCCACCCTAGAGAAACAACAATTCTCGACTACCACCAAGCTAAATGCCGAAGTGGTGCTGGGCATTGCTGGGGTTGCCAGTGGCAACACGATCAACGGGAGTGAAGTCTCCAAAAATACGATCGTGGGCGATCGCGTCCGACTCAACTTTGACACCAGCTTTACGGGTAGAGACCTGCTGAGAACTCGCCTCCAGGCACAAAATCTTGCTGCTATCCCCACCGATCGTGCAGGGACTTTGCTCACCCGCGAGGGCAATCTCCGCTATGCAGGCGAGGGCAACAACGAAGTCACCGTCGATGCGCTGCTATACCAATTTCCTCTGGGCGAAAAAACCACGGTGGTCATCGAAGCCAACGCTGGAGCGATCGACGACTTTACCGATACTCTCAACCCCTTTCTTGATGGAGACGGCGCAACCGGAGCACTCACCCACTTTGGCACTCGAAACTCGATCTACTATCTGCTGGCTGGCACAGGCTTGGGCATTCGGCACTCCTTTAGCGACCAACTAGAACTATCTTTGGGCTATCTAGCCAACGATGCCGCCAACCCAGCAAACAAAGCGGGATTGTTTAACGGCGCTTATGGTGCGATCGCCCAACTCACCTTCAAGCCCAGCGACAGACTTGGGGTTGGTTTGACCTACATTCACGCCTACAACAACGACTTCACCGCCAACGGCAATGTCGGCAGCAACCTGGCAAACTTCCGCGAGGCTACGGGGCTACCCACCTCAGCCAACGCCTACGGGGTGAGCGCCTCCTTTCAACTCAGTCCTCAATTTGTTCTGAATGGATCGGTTGGCTACACCAACGCTCGGACGCTAATCGGGGCAAGAGACGACCTCGACATTTGGAACTGGCAAGTCGGCTTGGCTCTGCCTGACCTGGGTAAGAAGGGTAATGTCGCTGGAATTATCGTCGGTCAAGAACCCAAAGTAACCAGCAGTAGCGGCAACCTGGGGCGCGATCGTGACACCTCTTTACACATTGAGGGTTTCTACGAATATCGGCTCAACGACAACATCGCCATTACGCCCGGCATTGTCTGGCTGACTGCCCCTGACCACAACAGCAACAACGACGACGTAGTCATCGGAACCGTCAGAGCTACTTTCACCTTCTAGTTTTGATGCCAACAATGCTCAATTGCAACAGCCAGAAGTTGCTCTTGGGCATTGCTGAACGACTCAAATCATCTGCCGCAGCAATCCTCTAGGCTCCACCGATGCCCTCAGTACGAGGTCAGCCACAACTAGACTTTTGCCCTCACCCCCCAGGGTCAATGCTCTCTTGGGTAAACCTCGAAAGCTAACTCGTGCCGATAAACCCATACGTTGAACGCTGCAAAAAAGTTCATGTGTCCCAGAATCGCAGGCGCATTGTTTGATTGAGTCCGAGCAAATGCAAGCAAAACAAGACTGCGCCAAGTTGTATACCAATCGCGTAAGGCAGGACTTATCTTTTCTGCGATCTGAGGAACGGGTAATCTGGGAATCTTTTCCCCTCTGCCAACAGGAGAGGGCGAACTTGGAGAGCCATGCCAAGATTTAGAAATGCCTGCTTTTGTAGTCTCTGGCTGCTATTGGTTGGAGCCTCAATCTTGCTGAATTTCTAAGCTCAACACATAGCTGCCTAGCTGAGTTTGGTTAGCCCAAAGTTCATACTCTAACCGCAGCAACTCAGGTAGAGGATGCCCCTCCAAGTAGAGGCGACGAGTGTAGTTGCGAAGCTTAATCTGGCTCCCCTGACCCATTTGGCTGCTCTGAAGCCAATAGCGACTTGTGCCGTATACGCCTCGCTCCCAAAGGTGACGGTAGCTCAACTTGCCGTCTCCTTGCATCGTCATTGTGACGCGGTAGGGCGAAATTTCTAGCCAGAGCAGGCGTGGAGTTGGCATTGGCAGCGCCATGATTTGCGGGTTGTGGGACGATCGTATCGCCGTTACATCCTGCCATTCTCGTGATTCCATCACTCTTGGTTCGGTGAGCAAGATATGGAATCGCTCTTGATCTTTTTGGTAGAGGGTGGCGATCGTTTGTAGGTTTGTCCATACGGGCAAATCTGTCGAAACGATGGAGAGATGAACGGGTCTGCGGTGGTGGGTCGGCATGGGAGGGAGGAGGGATGAATGACTCAACTCAAAACTCAAAACTTTTCATAAAGCGGTAGGATAACAACGCAATCCGATGCTCAGTTTAGCTGATCCCTATGGCAACTCCTACCGCGATCGCGCTCAAAATTATTGACGAACGGCATGATCTGATCATTCAGAAATCCAGCATTCATCAGCCTTTGCAGGGGCGAATTTGCATACCGGGAGATAAGTCGATTTCTCATCGATCGTTGATGTTGGGGGCGCTGGCAGAGGGTGAGACGGTGATTCGGGGGCTGTTGTTGGGCGAAGATCCGCGCAGTACGGCGAGTTGCTTTCGAGCGATGGGGGCGGAGATTTCTGATCTAAACATTGACGAAGTGCGCGTCAAAGGAATTGGACTGGGCAACCTGCAAGAACCTTTGGACGTGCTGAATGTGGGCAATTCGGGGACGACGATTCGCCTGATGCTAGGAGTTTTGGCCTCCCATCCCGGTAGGTTTTTTGCGGTGACGGGCGATCGCTCGATTCGATCTCGCCCCATGTCTCGTGTGGTCAAACCCCTTCAGCAGATGGGCGCGCAGATCTGGGGACGGCAAGAAAATTCCCTTGCGCCGTTAGCGGTCTGGGGGCAAGCTCTTAAGCCGATTCACTATCATTCTCCGATCGCCTCTGCCCAGGTTAAATCCTGCATTCTTTTAGCTGGATTGATGACCGATGGAAAGACTACCGTGACCGAGCCAACGCTGTCCCGTGATCACAGTGAGCGAATGCTGCGATCGTTTGGGGCAGAGTTGAGCGTCGATCCAGAGACCCATAGTGTGACGGTGGTGGGGCAGGCTCGCCTCAAGGGGCAAACCGTGATCGTGCCCGGTGATATCAGTTCGGCGGCGTTTTGGCTGGTGGCGGGGTCGATCGTGCCCGGTTCTGAGTTGACGATCGCCAATGTGGGGGTCAACCCAACTCGGACGGGTGTATTGGAGGCGCTGGCCCAAATGGGTGCAGACATCACCCTCGAAAATCAGCGAGAAGTAGCGGGAGAGCCAGTGGCCGACCTGCGAGTGCGCCATACCCAACTCAAGGGCTGCACGATCGCAGGCGATCTGATTCCTCGCTTAATTGACGAAATTCCGATTTTGGCGGTGGCTGCCACCTTTGCAACGGGGATAACGGTGATTCGAGATGCCGAGGAGTTGCGCGTCAAGGAGAGCGATCGCATCTCCGCAATGGCGACTCAACTCAATCTCCTCGGAGCCAGCGTCACCGAGCTACCCGATGGGATGGAAATTACTGGCGGTAAGGCTTTAACTGGTACAGAAGTCGATAGCTTTACCGACCATCGCATTGCCATGAGTTTGGCGATCGCCGCTCTCAATGCCCAGGGAACCACTACCATTCACCGTGCCGAGGCTGCTGCCATTTCTTATCCTGATTTCACCGAAACGTTGCAAAGAGCGATCGGTGAAAGATGAGAGGCTGCTATTAACGCTGCAATCCGGGTAGGGGCAATTGCCCTTTGGTATATAAGCTCGCTTTGATGTAATCGCCCTGGGCGTAATAAGCCAATCTCAAGGTTCCTAGGATCTGTTCTTCGAGGCGAAAATCTTGAATGTGACGAACGATCGCTAATCGCTGTTCGTGGTAGTCGATCGCTTGCTCACTTTTGCCCAACGCATCGCAAGAAATGCCCAAACTGCCCAACGCTTGCTCTTCGGTGCGGAGATCTCCTAGTTTCTGAGACAGGCTCAGTCGCTGGAGGTTGTATACAATCGCATTCTCGTGATCTCCTGATGCATAGTAAACGTTGCCCAAATTTCTGAGCACCTGAGTTTCTAGCCGAGGGTCGCCAATTTTCTGGGCTAGATTGAGACGCTGCTTGTAGTAGGCGATCGCTTGCTCATAGTCGCCCATTGCATAGAAGGCATTGCCCAAATTTCTGAGCACTTGCCCCTGAACTAAAAAATCATTCAGTTCTTGAGCAATCACCAAAGCTTGTTGCTCACAGTCGATCGCCTGTTTATGATTTCCGGAGGCTTTGTGGGCGAGTCCAAGATTGTTGAGGGCTGCCATTTCGCCCCGTCGATCTTGAATTTCTTGAGCGAGGGCTAGACTCTGTTGCTGATATTCGATGGCTCTTTCATGGTCTGCCAGGTGACGATAGGCATTGCCCAACGTACCCAAGACCTTGACAGTGCTGAGATAGTTTTTAATTTTTTGGGCCAGCACCAGACTGCGCTGAGAGTAATCGATCGCTTCTGCATACTCGCCCACATTGTAGGACGTTAAGGCAAGATAACCCAGGACTTTCTCAGTACCCTGCTGATCGCCAATCTCCAGATAGAGAACCTGAGATTGTTGAAAGGATTGCAACGCAGATTGAAATTGCCCAGCCTGATGTTGCTCAACTCCCTGCTTGAGCAAGCGATCGGCCTCTGCCTTGCGGATGCTCAGGGTGGGTTGCCGCACGTCTGTTTCGCAGGACGGGCTGGCTGAGGAGACAGTATCCCGCTCTTTTCTCAAACTTTCTCCCGCGTGACCGTGTGCCTGATTCCGGTCATTCATAGTCTATGCCCCTAAATTCGCTCTAAAGCTGCTGACTCACTCAGCGAAACTGATCCGCTACTTGTTCAGAGGCTAGCTTTTTTCTTGAAGAGATTAATCCGTAAATTCCCGCAGTTAAACCCCCTAGGCTTCAGTAAGGACATCAGTATTGTTTTTTACATTAATCTGATGATCTCCTCTGGATGGTTGCTAACCAGTCTAATATCAGACAATTTACAACTTCGGGGCGCTCATCGTGGGGGCAATGCCCCGTGTCTGGGATGGCAACAAATCTGACATCTTGAGTTTCGCTGAGGGTCTGATAAAGCTGCGAACCCGCGATCGGAGTCCACGGGTCAGCTTCTCCCCAAAGCACCAGTAAAGGGACAGTAATGCGAGGCAGCAGCTCTATGGGTCGAGGGCCAGCAGGAGCGGTGAGAATGGAGGCAAACACCTTCTGAGCACCCGGATCGCAGGAAGGCTCGTGCAGCAGATCAACCAACTCATCGGTGATCGCCTCTGGGTTGCGGTAGACCTGCTTTAAGCTGTTGCGAATTCTTGCTTTCTGACGAACTCGATCGAAGAGCCAAACCCCCAACACCTGCGAACTCACCAGCTTTGCAAAAGTGCCCATCACCCATTGCAACGGCAAGCTCAACTCATCGGGACGGTGATTTAACCCACCTGCTGGGTTGAGCAACACGCCCCCCGCCGAGATTTTGGGATGCTCGGCTAGCATCATCAGACAGAGCAGCCCACCGATCGAGTTGCCAACAAACACCGCCGGCTGTTGAACCTTGGCGGTGCAGAAATCGTGAATCAATTCCACCCAAAGTTCTAGGTTGTAGGCGAGTTCTGGCTTAGAGGAACCGCCAAACCCTAACAAATCGAGTGCAAACACTTGATAGCCAGCTTCAGCGAGGACGGGAATGTTTTTGCGCCAGTGCCCGATCGAGGCCCCAAATCCATGAATCAAAACTAGCGGTTGACCCGCGCCGACGGATACATAGCGAATCTGATGCCCCTGCCAATCCCAGGTTTGCTTCTCGAATACAACAGGTGTTGAAAGTTGCTCTACAGTCACGGTTTTTTGTGAAGTTTGTTTAAGACACCTTCATCATAATGTCTTGCTGCCCCTAATTTCCAGGAGAGGTTACTTCCCAGATTTCTGTATTTTGGGCTCGGCTTCGGCTGTGGGTTTCTGCGTTTTGGGTTCTGGGGATGACTGAAGAGCTTGATCTAAGACAACGCGAGCTTGCTCTGCCTGAGAACGGGCTTCTCGATAGCGCATGTTTGTCTGAGCGTAGGTTTTGAGAACTTTGAAGCCTTCTTTGAGACTGTTGATCTCTTCTTCGCTCACCAGTTCGTCTGTAAACAAGACATCGATCTGTTTGCGAACTTGCAGCGCTTCCGATCGTGATTCTTGAGCCTTGAGCTTGAGGGTTGCCAGGCTGCTGAGAATCTGAACGGCTTGGTTGAGGGCATCTTCGTCGCCTGCCGCGATCGCGCCTGGTTCTTTGATCTCAATGAAATGCTGAGGGCCAAATCCGTCGGCCAGGTCGGTCGGCAGTTTTCCTTCGTCCATCAGTTCCATCAACTGATCCATTGCCTTTTCGCGGGCTTTGGCGGAGTCTTTTCCCGGTACGGTGAGGATAATTTCGGGACTTTGAGCAAGCGTATATTGAACCATGAGGAGAGGGAAGAGGGGAGAATGGGAATGAGCTTTATTTTTTGCGTCAGCTACTCTTTAATATCCTATACGCTGTCTTGCTTTCTGATTCTCCCGATCGGCGACTTTCGAGTTTCAGCTTTCCAACCAGGGCTTGACATTCTGATTTTAGTCTGCGATATTAGAAACAGTCCGAAATTTGCGGGTATAGCTCAGTGGTAGAGCGTCACCTTGCCAAGGTGAATGTCGCGCGTTCGAATCGCGTTACCCGCTTTCTAACGGAAATCTCTTATAGTCCTGATTTCATGGGCTTTTGAGAGATTCTTGCAATATTTCTTTGGCAGCAAAGTTAGTGCGATAGTACTATCGTTTGGGTGTTTTTCAGGCGATTCCGGTTGTTTATTGGGGTAAAATTGGGGTAAAGCTGACACCCCCGCCCCAGGAGATTCTGATGTACTCAAATACTCCAGGAAAAGCGTTCAAGGGCACGGTTCAGGTTAAGAGTTCTAACGGTCATTTACAGCTTGTTTTTAGCTACGGCGGTAAGCGGCATTATCTATCGACGGGTTTGATTGATACCTCAACGAATCGCCGTCTCGCCCAACTCAAAGCTGGGGAGATCGAGAAAGATATTCTCTACGAGCGGTTTGACGAAACGTTGGAGAAGTACAAGCCGCAGTCTGCGCTGAGTACTGCGACCAAAGTGACTTCGATCGCGCCACCACAAACCTCGCTGGCAGATTTGTGGGAAAAATTCGTTGAGTTCAAGCGTCCGCAATGCAGTCCGAACACGATGAAGCTGAAGTACTCGGTTTACACCAACTACCTGAAGCGTCTTCCCACTCATGACTTGGAGAAGGCGGGTGAGATTCGGAACTTTGTTGTGAAGAACATCCCCCTCATTTCTGCCAAGGATTTTCTGACCCGACTTTCAGCTTGCTGTAACTGGGCAATTACATCGGGACTGATCATGTCGAACCCCTTTGAAGGGATGCCCGCCGAGATTAAGATTCCGAAGTCTCAAAGCGAAGATGAGGACATTGACCCATTCACAGCAGAAGAACGGGACTTAATTCTCGCAGCATTCGAGAGCAATCAATTTTGTCCCCAATGCTCTGCTAAGGAT
The DNA here is from genome assembly GCA_012034655.1 of Leptolyngbyaceae cyanobacterium CSU_1_3. Lineage (GTDB taxonomy): Bacteria > Cyanobacteriota > Cyanobacteriia > Leptolyngbyales > Leptolyngbyaceae > JAAUOZ01. Next base: position 18,818 of record JAAUOZ010000103.1, read on the forward strand.
CGTGGATTAAATAAGCTGTAATTCTGGTTTAGCTGTGTAATTCCATTGTGGCAGTAGCTCATCAAAGACAATTGTCATGTTGGCTTTGAAATCTTCAGCAACTTTTCGACCCGTCTGAT
>JAAUOZ010000441.1 GCA_012034655.1 Leptolyngbyaceae cyanobacterium CSU_1_3
TTCAGCCAGTGCCAGGGGAGGGCGGCGATCGGGATAGTTGCGATCGCTGCCCCACCGGGAGTGGTGTTGGAGCCGTTGCAAACAAATCGTCGGTATTGATCACCAGCACCACCATTTGCGATGCAAACAATCCAAACCGTTTGAGATAGGCAAGTTCGTTGCGAGGCGACCAGGAGTTTGCAGATGCGTTGAGCACTTCGATCGTGGAAGAGGGGCTGCCCCCTTGTTTGGCAATTATCTGTTTGGCAACCATTGCTGACAAGATGTGCTTTTGATCAGTCCACCAGCCGCCATTGACGATCGAGTCACCAATCATCAAAACTCTCAGCGTCGAGTCGGGTCGATCGGTGACAATTGAATGACTTCGCATTGAATATTCATTAATCTCAATTTGATTGCCAAACCGTCGAACTTTTTGATTGGGCACTAGCAAGTAGCCAATATCAGGATCAGCTTTATAGATTAGCGGACTGCCAAAGCCAAACAGTAAGCGTAACAAAACTTCTAGCAAGCCAATCAAGAGCAGCAGAACGAGAGCGACCAAGACAAGTTTCATCGGGCAGACGACCTGAGAATTTGCCTTTCTATCTTGCCGTGGACGCGGTCATCCGTCCTCCGTAGTTTTGGTTGGACACAGGATTGAAAATCTTCTCTCCAGGTTTTAATGTCAAGACTTCATATTTTATGTGAAGTAGATAACACGATCGTAGACCTAACAAAAGTTAAAATAATACTTGAGAAAGGGTGATCTTCACAAATTTATCATTACCTTAGAATTGCAGTCTCTCCAGACTTTTCTACACAACGCCAAAAGGGAGTGTTCGATTCATGTCAGATCTCAATCGTGGAATCATGAAATTTGATGGTGCAGACAGTCGCGCTGCCATCACGATATCGTCCGTATTGATCTTGGGCAGCATTGCCGTTTTGATCGCCTGGGCATTGCGCTCTGCCTATATGGTAGGCTGAGTCGTCAGCTCTCTCACGATCGTGAATTAAGAATCGTGAATTATCGTGAATTAAGAAGTGTAAATTGACCTAGGCCCAAAATCCAGGCTCAAAATCTAGGCTCAAAATCAGGCGTTGGTCATTGACGGGATGAGCCGAAACGATTTCATAGGTCTTTCAGGCTGAATTCATCTCCCTTTTTACCAATGCCCAAAATCAAGTGGTACAGACGCTTGGTTCCTCATAGGCATACGTCTGTACCGCATTTGTATCGAAAACCGAACTCTAGAAGCCTGTGGGGCAGGCATTGTGCTTGCATCAAGATGGCCGAGAGTGCCATCCCGCAGAGCATTGATGCACTACTGAACTTAGAAAAAGAACACAGTTCTGACTACCCCAACGATCGCATCTTGATTATTCGTGTCAAAGTTTGGATTGGTGATCCAAATAACACCCGGTGTGACGGCGATGTTGTCGTTGATGCGATGGCGATAGAAGGCCTCTATGTGTAGCGAGGAATCACGATCGCGCTGCCCAATATTGCCAGAAGTCGAAGTCAGCTTGGGTTCCTGCCCGACGAGCAACCCGCCCAAGTTGCCTTTTTTGAAGAGATCTGGAAATGCGATCGTGGCTGCCCAGTTCCACACATCTCCCTCACCGCGACCGATATAACGATGGTTTGCATATCCTACCCAACCGCCCAGTGCCAAATTGGGCGACAGTTGAAATGTTCCAGAAATACCATAGGCATTGACACTCACAGGTACACCAAAATTGCTATTCGACAAGTTGCTCCCGGTGGCCGTCAAGTTAAATTCGTTTCCTGGAGTTAGCGTATCAAAAGGCGTATAGGCATTAATGTAGGTAAAACCAATGCGCGAAGTACTGCTCAAATTCAAAATAACCTGAGCCAGTGCACCATATTGACCATTGGTTAAACCTGTTTTGTCTGCGGGGTTGTTTGCAGTTGAGGTCAGATAGCCCAGATTCAATTCCACAGCACTCCCAAACTGATGCCGCACACCAATGCCTGCACCGCCAGAATAGTTGTAGATCGGATTCCGTAAACCAAATAGGGAAACGGCTCCGCCATCAAAATAAGGATTAAGCTGAGCAGAAGCATCTAAGTCAACGAAGCCATTGCCTGTGCCTGCAAGATAGATGTTGGTGTTGTCACCGATCGGAAACCGATAGCGCAACAAACTCAAGCTTACCTGGTTGCGGCTGTCGCCATCAAACTCGACCCGTCCCTGATTTGTCCCCAATATGCCCGTTCCTACAACCCCTGTTGGGCTAGTTGGATCAAACTGCGTCCCGCCCAAAGCTGTTACATTATTTGCCTGCAAACGAGTCGTCAGCAAGTCTCGACCCGTGAAACTAGTATTGAGATTGAGCCGCACTCGATACCCCAGAGTCGGATTTTTCTCAACCTCCTCTCCAGTCACAGCATTGTCTCCCTGAATCGGGCTGATCACCGCCATAATCACCTCTCCTTGCAATTTGGTAGTGGTCGAAAATTGCTGGCGTTCTAGGGTGGTAGTGCGGGCTTCTAAGGTATCAACTCGACCGTGAATCGTGGCTAGTTCCCCTGAGAATTCTTGTTGAAGTCGCTGTAGTGTTGCAAAATCTTCTTTTCTAACTAGATCTGCCGTTGCGGCGACAATTAATTCGTTCACACGATCGAGGCAGGCATTTAAGCCCGCAGCAAATTCATAGCGGGTCAAGGCGCGATTGCCACGATAGGTACGATCGGGGTAGCCTGCAATGCAACCATAGCGCTCTACGAGAGATTAACGCCCAATCGGTGGGGCGCACGTCAGAGAGTTGAGAGACGGAGGTGACTTGATCGAGGGAGGTCGATTCTTGCAAATTGTGAAGTGAATGGGTTGGCTCAGATTGAGCACGAACGATCGCGGGAGATAAAAGAGAAATCGTTGTGAGAAGAGCGATCGTGTGAATGAAAAAATTGGCTTTCAAAGTACATCCCTCACCGTTTAATTGGAATTGTGAAATGCAAAAATTGGCATCGCATCACGACACGTAGATAAATGGAGTTATTGACAGTTATTGACAGCTAAGGTAGGTAGGTGGAATTAAACTTAAGACCCTCATCCCCTAACCCCTGCTCCCAAAATGGGAGAAGAGGAACCCATTTTCTCCCCTCGCCCGCTCTGGGAGAGGGGTCGGGGGTGAGGCTAATGGCAGG
>JAAUOZ010000104.1 GCA_012034655.1 Leptolyngbyaceae cyanobacterium CSU_1_3
CCCAACCCCTCGCCCGCTCTGGGAGAGGGGCTTTTAAATCTGGGTTTGTTCCGGCTTCCCTTCTCCCACCAGGGGAGAAGGGATTGAGGGATGAGGGGAAAGAGTTTGTCAGTCAACCAGGTTCTCGGAGTGATTCAATCCACGATTTTAAGAAACGCGATCGCTAAACTTCGCAGACCTGCACATTGGGCAACCGTGACTCCATCAATTGATCCATCCAGCCTTCAAGATATTTGCGATTGGCTTGCTGCTCAGTTGCCTCGGCAGTCTCGATCGCATAGGGCATCAAGCCCAAAATAGCAGCCGTCGTCACACAAAACATTGATTTCTGAAAGCTCACACAAATTCTCACTCGCAGATCCGTTTCGCCCCGCTTTGAGACTTGATAAAAGTCTTTTAGATAGGGGGGCAAATAGTGGCGCAAATCTTGCATTAGCAGTGTGGGCGGAATGCCTGCCCCACCCGTCAGCAATGGATCGGCATAGAGAACACCGTAGTTGAAACGACCCGGATCAGGTGAAATTTGCTGCGCCTGGGCATTGTAGGAAACCGTACCCATGAAAGGAAATGACTTTAAGAAAACTGCCTCCACATAGGGAACTGCGGCATCCATCAAAAAGGTCAGCCCGGCAGATTTGGGCAGAATGTCATAGGCTTGACCTTCAATCTTCACGGAGTAGGTAATCGGTACACTCGCCGCCTTGACCAACCCAGCTTTGACGTGCGCCACAACATCAGGAATGCACCGGATTTCACCTGCATCGTAGCGATCGGACAGGTCAAAAAACAACGTGCTCATGATGTCCCAAAACTGACCCAAAGCACTGTAGTAGCAGAGTTGCCGTACCTGTTCGAGGAGAAATTCTGGAAAGATTTTAGTCAGACCCTTGATGGGCAAATTGTGCTTCAATTTTGCCTGAATGGCTTGCCCCGCTAAGACTTCAAACTCTGGTGAATCTAAGTATTTGTCTAATCCACCGCCACCATGCCACATCATGGCTTTCATGCAATACTCAGCAAACTCGTAGTTGATTCGATCGTGCCACCAGTGCTTTAGCAACTTAGGGAGTGAAACGTCTCCATTAAAGTATTTGTAGAACGGAAACAACACTAAAAACTGATTTTCTGAAATGTAAGTCAGGTTGCGCCAGTAAGCATCTAAAACAACAGCGTAACTTTTGAGCACGCCTACCACTTCGAGCACATTTTCGGCAGAGTCAGGCAGCAGTGCGCCACCAGATTCTAGGCGATCGATAATCTCGGCGAGGGGATGGGTTGAGGGTTTGCGGGTGGTGCTGACCATGGGAAATGGGGGAGGAGGGGTAAGGGAGGAGGGAGGAAAAAGTGCTTAGGTGATTAAAAGTGCTTAGGTGATTTCTAAAAAAGATTTTACCCTCTGATATTTGCCCTTCGATGTTGCTCAGGGCGCAAGCTGGCTGAGCAACATCGAAGACAGCGGGTCATTGGTTTGCTAGAAACCTCCGCTTGAGGAGACGTTCTTTAATCGCTGATCACTTTTGGGTTGGGGAACCGAGTGGCGACTCCTGTGGAACTTTGGGCGGCGATCGTGGGGTAATCGATCAGCAGGGCGGTGGTGGTGGTTTCTGTCCAGCGCACGAGCCAGTTTGGTTGGATTCCTAAGATCACGATCAAAATGGCCAGCACAAAGCCGGGCAACCGCTCTGACCAGGGCACGCAGGGGAGGCTAGAAAACTGCTCTGGGAGACGACCAAAAAGGTGCGGTTGACCAAGAGCAAGAAGTACACGGCGGTCAATCCGGTTCCCACCATCGACAGGAGGGTTTGGACTGGGAACACGGGAAAACTGCCTCGAAAAACCAGAAATTCTGAGATAAAGCCGATCATGCCAGGAATGCCTGCACTGGCCATCACGCCGACGACCATCAAACTCCCAATAATCGGTAAGCCGCGTTCTGGGTTGAGCAAACCTTTGAGAATATTGATGTCGCGGGTTCCGGTTTTTTTGTAAACCACGCCAACCAGCACAAAGAGCATCGCTGAAATCAGACCATGGCTGACCATCTGAAACACGGCTCCGAGTAGGCTCAACGGCGTTGCGGCTGCGGCGGCCAGCAAAATGAAGCCCATATGCCCGATCGAGCTATAGGCAACCATTTTCTTCATGTCGTCTGAGCGATCGCGCAAAATGCCCCAAACAGAACACTCACCACCGCCCAGCCCGCCAACCAGGGAGCCAGCACCGCCCACGCCTCAGGAAACAGACCCAGCCCAAAACGCAGCAGCCCGTAGGTTCCCAGCTTTAGCAACACCCCTGCCAACAACACAGAAATGGGAGTCGATGCTTCAACGTGAGCATCAGGAAGCCAGGTATGCAGGGGAAACAACGGAATCTTAATTCCAAACCCGATCAAAACCGCACCCAACAACACTAGCTGAGTTGCCATTGGTAACGCTTGAGAGAGCAGTGGATCATACTCAAACGAATGCGAACCGCCCAGCCAGGTTAATCCCAAAAACGACGCAAGAATTAATACACCAGAGAGGGCGGTGTAGATCAAAAACTTAGTGGCTGCATATCCACGTTTTGCCCCTCCCCAAATGCCGATCAGCAAATAGAGCGGAATGAGTTCCACTTCGTAGAACAGAAAAAACAATAGTAAGTTCTGCGCTAAAAATGCGCCTGCGATGCCAGTATTCAACAGCAAAATTAACGCATAGTAGAATCGGGGACGATCGATTTCTGAATCGCTACAGTAAATGGCAATAATTGTCAGAAAATTACCTAAAACCAGCAGAGGGAACGACAGCCCATCTATACCCAGCCGATAGGTCAAGCCCAGGGAATCGAGCCAGGGCAAATCTTCTACAAACTGAACCCCAATGCTCACGGCATCAAACTGACTCGCGATCGCGATCGTCCAGGCAAACACCACCACGCTGACGGCGATCGCAATCTGACGAATCCGACTAGCCGAAACGCTTTCTGGCAATATCCCAATCAGAAAGGCTCCCACAACTGGAATCCAAACTAGAGCACTCAGCATAATTAAATCGTTCTAAAGTGAAAGTTCTAGAAAGCTGTCGTCAAAACATTAAGCTGAGAAGCGACTCCCACATCGACCAGGTGAGCACGACACCCAACAAACCTACCCCCAACAAAATGGTTAGCATGTAGGCCTGAGACTGTCCAGAAACACTGTACTTCAAGCTTTCACCCCCAAAAATGGAGGCCAACCCCACCAGATTGACCAGTCCATCGACTACATAGCGATCGAACCAGGCGCTAAATTGCGAAATCGTACTGACGACAAACACCACGGTGACGCGGTAGAGCCGATCGACATAAAAATCATAGGCCAGAACATCTTGAGCAAATCTGAGCGGCGCTAGAATCGATCGCGACCATGTGTAGTTCAGGGTAATTGTGGCTCCTACTGCAAAGCCTACCAACCCTGAAATGACTAACAAGGCTGAGGCTGGCCAGTTGACATAGCGCCAGCTAGGCAAAATCGCCAGCTTTTGCAGAACAAGCGGAATGGTCAGCGTCAAAACCGTCATCACCACTAATGGCACTGCCATCGCCCAGGGAACTTCAGGAGCGCGGCGGCTCTTGATTTGGGGTTTACCCAAAAACACCAGCCGAAACACACGAGTCAAGTTCAAAGCACTCAAAGCATTGACCCCAAGCACCACTGCCACCAGCCAGGGCTGGCCGTGCCAAAAGTCATCTATGCCTCTTTCGAGGGCCCAAAAGCCTCCCAGAGGAAACAACCCCACCAGCCCAGCCGACCCCACCACAAACGCCGTCGTTGTGGCAGGCATCTTTGCCCACAAGCCGCCTAATTCGGTGATGTCCTGGCAGCTTGTAGTGGCAATGATTGATCCCGTACTCATAAATAAGAGCGCCTTTGCGATCGCATGGGTAAACAGCAACAGCAGAGCAAAGCCTGTCCAATTCATGCCCACTGCGATAAAGACCAGCCCCAAATAAGCACTCGTTGAGTGAGACAAAACTCGCTTAATATCAATCTGGGCGATCGCACCAGAGACGCACCGATCGCCGTCAGCGAACCCAGCGCCACTAGCGCCGTCGAAGCAACAGGAGACAAAATCAAAATCGGCTGAAGCTTGATCAACACATACGCTCCACAGCCCACCACCACAGAGTTTCTCAAAATCGAAGCAGGGTTTGGCCCTTCCATGGCTTCGTCTAACCAGAGGTGGAGGGGAAATTGGGCACATTTTCCGATCGGCCCCGCAATCAGCGACAAGCCTAACAGCGCCGATACTGTTGGCGACAACTGAGCCGTTTCTGCCCAATCATATAAGTCAGGAAAATTGAGACTGCCCGCCAGCGAAGAGAGCGCCACTACGCCCATCAGCAGAAGAATATCCCCCACTCGTTTCGTCAAAAACGCATCCCGTGCCGCCGTCACAACCAGGGGTTGAGCATACCAAAAGCCAACTAGCAGATAAGTGGAGAGGGTTAACAATTCCAACAGGCAATAGCTCAGCAGCAAAGAGTCGCTGACGGCCAAACCGCTCATTGCCGCCTCAAAAAAGCCCATCAGCGCAAAAAATCGAGCGATTGCCCAATCTTTTCCATGTATCCGATCGCAAAAAGTTGGGCAATCAGACTCAAGCCTGTAATTAGTTCCATCGCGCCGACGCTGGTGGCGGAAATATCCAACGTAAAGGACAGATCGAGATCGACTGCTTTGAACCATTCGATCACAATTTGCTGAGATTCCTGTCCCCAGGTTGCGGTAAACAAAGCCGTGCCATGGGCGAATGCTAGCAGCGTCATCAGAATGTTGAAATACGCAGCAGGTCGCGGTCCTGTTTGTCGGATCACCCCGCTTGACCAGGGCAACGTCAAGATTGCACCGAGTAGCCCATAACAGGGAACCCACCAGCTTGTTTCGATAAGGAACTGTTGCATGGAGTCTGTCCTTCGTCTTAAAAATCCTGCCAAAAACACCCCCCAAGAGATTTCTCGGAGAGCCAAATTGTTTATGAAACTTTGGGAAAGTAATGATCGTTAACTTGTCTAGATTTCAGCTTACCGCCTAAACCCTCCAAAATACAATGTGCTCAAAATGTGCTCACTAGACCATCGCTTACCTGAAGAATTTTGTCGAAATCGTATAGAAAAGCAAAATTATATTTATAAGTGTGACTTATATTCAAGAAACTTTTCTATGAATCAAGTTGAAAAAAGTCTATGATGATTGGGCTATAATCTTCCAACAAATTTAAGACTGTTCTCTGAAACGAGGTGAGAGCGAGGGATCGAATAAGGCTGGTTTATATCTAGAATTTGCAACAATCATTGAAAGTTATGTTGTCAAGTGTGTACCTCAACCCATATTCTTATGAGAGAGCTATGGGATAAGCCTTGATAAAGCTTGAAGCGATGGTCATCTCCGTCCAGAAATTTTCTCAGGGTTTGTACAATCAGTTTCGCTTATCAGGAGATTAAGGAGATTAGAGATGCCGATCGCTGTGGGAATGATTGAGACGCGGGGCTTCCCGGCTGTGGTAGAAGCCGCAGATGCAATGGTGAAAGCTGCCCGCGTCACCCTGGTTGGCTACGAAAAGATTGGTAGCGGTCGCGTTACCGTCATCGTGCGGGGCGATGTGTCTGAGGTGCAAGCCTCCCTCGCGGCCGGGTTAGAATCCGTCAAGCGAGTCAACGGTGGTGAAACGGCTTCGAGCCACATCATTGCCCGCCCCCACGAAAATTTGGAATATGTGTTGCCGATTCGATATACCGAAGCGGTTGAGCAGTTCCGAAGTTAGAAGACTAGTGAGAAGGCTAGTGAGAAGGGCTAATAGCGGTAAGCTGATTAGCGATCGAGTTCGATAGAAACAGATTGGAAGGGAGAATTAACGATGGCTATTGCAGTTGGCATGATTGAGACTTTGGGTTTCCCCGCAGTGGTAGAAGCCGCAGACGCAATGGTGAAAGCCGCCCGCGTCACCCTGGTTGGCTATGAAAAGATTGGTAGCGGTCGCGTTACTGTGATTGTGCGAGGCGATGTGTCCGAAGTTCAGGCCTCCGTTGCGGCTGGAATCGAGAACGTCAAGCGGGTGAACGGTGGACAAGTGCTGTCTACCCATATCATTGCTCGTCCCCACGAAAACCTGGAGTATGTGCTGCCGATCCGATACACCGAGGCAGTTGAGCCGTTTCGTGAGAGCGTGAGCGGCATCCGTCCGTTGAACCGTCCATAACGCCTGATGCACATTGCCAAAGTGCGCGGAACCGTTGTCAGTACCCAAAAGGAGCCGAGTCTCAGGGGTGTAAAGTTTTTACTTTTACAGCTTTTAGACGAACAAGGACAGCCGCTTCAAGAGTTTGAGGTGGCTGCTGACAACGTAGGAGCAGGGGTAGATGAGTGGGTTCTGGTGAGCCGTGGGAGTGCTGCCCGCCAGGTTCCTGGAAGTGAGCAGCGTCCCGTTGATGCTGCGGTGATTGCAATTATTGACACGGTGAGTGTGGATAATCGATCGCTTTACAACAAGGGAACTCAGTACTAGAAAGTTCTTGCAAACGTTTTCGCTTCGTTGCGCGGCCATTTCCAGGGAAGGTCAGGCGACAGACGGAGCGAAGAAGTTTGGAGCAAGCACGTTTGGTTTAGTTGGTTGATGCGCGCAAGCGTCTGCGATCGGAGTGATTTCCTGCACTGCTGCGATCGAGGTTGCGTTTTCAGTTAGGAGAATTTTTCTTATGGCAGTCCGTAGTTATGCGGCTCCGCCCACGCCTTGGTCACAGAGTCTCGCAGAACCCCAGATCCATTCCAGCGCCTACGTCCACTCGTTTTCTAACATCATTGGAGACGTGCGAGTTGGCGAAAATGTGATGGTTGCGCCGGGTACGTCCATTCGAGCCGATGAAGGGCATCCATTCCATATTGGTAGCGACACGAATATTCAGGATGGAGTCGTCATGCACGGCTTAGAGCAGGGTCGAGTCACCGGAGACGATGGTGAATTATATTCTGTGTGGGTCGGGAGTCGTTCTTCGCTCACCCACATGGCGCTGATTCATGGCCCCTGCTATGTGGGTGACGACTGTTTTATTGGTTTTCGATCGACTGTGTTTAATGCGCGGGTGGGCAAGGGCTGCGTGGTGATGATGCACGCGCTGGTGCAGGATGTCGAGATTCCCCCTGGGAAGTATGTGCCTTCTGGGGCGGTGATTACGCTTCAGCAGCAGGCCGATCGTCTGCCTAACGTGCAAGAGTCAGATGTCAAGTTTGCGTCTCACATTATTCACATTAATGATGCACTGCGATCGGGTTATCGCTGTGCCGAAAATATTGCTTGTATTGCCCCCATCAGAAACGAAACGGCGAGTCCTACTATGAATCAATCTTCTTCAACTGCCAATCGTGCCGCTGGTTCGGGCAATGGCAGCGTGGCTGAACATGTCCGTCAACTCTTGGCTCAAGGCTACAAAATTGGCACAGAACACGCCGACAAGCGGCAGTTTCAGACCAGTTCTTGGAAGACCTGTGCGCCCATTTCATCGACCCGTGAGTCTGAGGTGATCGCGGCTCTTAATACCTGTCTGAGTGAGCATAGCGGTGAATACGTCCGGTTGATTGGTATTGATGCTAAAGCTAAGAAGCGCGTCTTAGAAACAATTATTCAGCGTCCGGGTGAGCAGGCGGCGCAGATTTCTTCTAATGGGTCTGCGGCTTCCTATGTTGCAAATTCTCACAGTAATGGCAACGGCTATGCCTCCTCTGGCGGGGGTTTAGATGGATCGATCGTCGCTCAGGTGCGGCAGGTGCTCAGCAAAGGCGGACGGATTGGCATTGAGCACGCCGACAAGCGGCAGTTTCAAACGTCTTCCTGGAAAACGGCGGCTCCGGTTCAAGCAACCCACGAGTCGGGTGTGATTGCGGCCTTAGAAGCGGCAATGGCTGATTACCGAGGTGAGTATGTGCGGCTGATTGGCATTGACCCAAAGGCTAAGAAGCGATTGTTGGAAACGATCGTCCAGCGCCCGGATGGCAAGCCTGTTGTTTCGAGCCATCGGTCTGTGCCTAATGGTGCGACGGCTCCTCAAGGGAGGGCTGGTGTGAGTGCGGGGGGCGCTGTGTCTGACCAGGTTCGGCAACTGCTAGGGCAGGGAGCCGCGATCGGGCTAGAGTTTGCTGACGAGCGCCGCTTTAAGATCAATTCTTGGAATAGTGCGCCGCTGATTCATGCTCGGTCTGAGGGTGAGGCGATCGCGGCGCTAGAATCCTTTATTGCAGAGCACAGCGCCCATTATGTGCGGCTTGTGGGAGTCGATACGGTGGGTAAGAAGCGAGTGCTAGAGACTGTGATTCACCGTCCGGGTAAGGCTCCTGCAACGGGGCTGACTCTTGATCCTCCGGTCTATGCGGCCTCTGCTCAGTCAGCGAGTTCTGCCTATGGGGCGCAGGCTTCTGCTAATGGCAGCCAGCGTTTGAGTAGTGAGGCGGTGGATCAGATTCGTCAATTGGTGCGTCAAGGGTCGCGAATTGGCTTGGAGTATGCCGATGCCCGCCGATATAAGGGTGGAGCTTGGCAGACGGGTAGTTCGATTCAGGCGGGGTCTGAGTCGCAGGCGATCGCGGCGCTAGAATCGGCACTGTCTGAGTATGCAGGTCAATATGTTCGCTTGGTGGGAACTGACCCCCAGGCAAAACGCCGGCATTGTTGAACTTGTGATTCAAAAAGCTGGTAAGTAAATGGGTTTGAGTTTTGAATGGGGTGATGCTGATTCAAAACTCAAACCTAAAAAAGTTGTGGAACGATGTTACCTTCCCTGCAATTACGGTCGATCGACACTGCCCATTACTTTGTGAGTGGCGATGTCACCATTCATGAAGGGGCGGCGATCGCGCCGGGTGTTTTGATTCAGGCTGCCCCAGAGAGCCGCATTGTCATTGGCGTTGGGGCGTGTATTGGCTTGGGGTCGGTGATTCATGCTCATGGTGGCACGATCGAGATTGGGGCAGGCGCAAGCATTGGGGCGGGTGTGTTGCTGGTGGGTCAGGTAAAAATTGGCGCGCACGCTTGTGTGGGTTCGAGCAGCACCATTATGAATGGAGGGGTTGAGGCGGAGGGAGTGGTTCCGCCGGGTTCTCTGATGGGCGATCGCAGCCGTCCTGTTGAGGGGCTGGCGATCGATGCTGCGGTTAAGCCGCCTGGCACAATTCCTACCCATTCTCCAACCGAACTGCCCACCACAGATACGCAACCGAGTCCTGAGACTCCCAAAGTGGCTGACCCGTGGGTAGAGGAGGCGCTAGAGACATCTCCGAACCCTGAGGAGCCTCCGACCTCTGAGCAGGAAGCGGGGGCAAATGTTTATGGTCAGGTTTACGTTAACAATCTTCTGGTCAAGTTGTTTCCCAATCAAAGGAACTTGAACCAGCCGGGGAATGGGCATCTAAATGGGAGCGGGTAGTGGATTGTCGAAGGAGGGGTGAGGAACTCAGATTACATGGCTAACAAACCTTTCCCCTCATCTCCCAACTCCTTCTCCCACACGGGTTAGAAGGGAAGCCGGAACAAAACTAGATTTAAAGGTCTCTCTCCAAGAGCGGGCGCTTGTCATTACCAACATCTTTTTCGTAGAAAAAGATAGCAGCGATTTAACCCTCTAGAGCACTGATTCTCTCGTAGCCCCTTCTCAATAGTCAGAGATTATTGAGAGCAGAGTACTTGCTGAAACCCTCTTCTAGTGGCGCTTTCAAGACTTGTTGGTAATGATAAGGAGCGGGCGAGGGGCTGGGGGTGAGGACGGTTCGAGCTTTGTCAGTCAGTCAGTCAGTCCTTGTGGCTCACGGGCTAACTTCTGCACTCTTTGAGCAAAGGCAGGTTTGTCGAAGATGGCGAGCGATCGTTCTCTCAGCCATGTTCCGTCGCAGCGCTGATCGTCGCCCTTGAGAATTTCTATACAGGCGGCCGCCACCGCTTCTGGGTTGCGATGGGGAACTTGCCAGCCTAGCTGACCATCTTGCAAGGGGTCGGCTGACCCATCTGCGTCGCCCGACAAAACCGGAATCCCACAGGACATCGCTTCGAGATAGACAATACCAAAGCCTTCCTGGGAGGGCATGACGTAGGCATCGGCTAGCCGATAATGAGCCACGAGATCTTCAGTGGGGACAAATCCGGCAAAGACGACGCGATCGCCCATGCCTAAATCCTGGGCCAGTTGTACGAGGCGGGGCTGATCATCTCCTCGACCAATTACCAGATACTTGACTTCAGGAAAGGCTTGAGCAATCTTAGGCAGCGCCCGAAGGGTGACATCGACTCCTTTGTAGGGGTCGCCCGACCATAAACGCGCCACCGTCATCAACACTTTTGAGTTTGCTAGCTGGTAGCGATCGATCAGGTCGGGTGATTTCATTCCAGGGGTGAAGGCTGTGCCATCGATCGCGCAAGACAACATTTCAACTCGACTGGGATCGATGCCATTGGCAGCACAGGCTCGATCACGAGAATATCGGCTAATTGTCCAGATGCGATCGGCGTGCTGAAGGGTTTTTTGTTGCTGCGCCGACAGAGGCTCCCACACTTCTTTGCCGTAAGTCAGCACTGTGTAGGGAATTTTCAACGGTTTGCAGAGCATTCGCACTAATGGAGCCAACTTGATATGGCCACAAAAAACACGCTGAGGTCGGTTTGTCAACAGATAGCTCAAGAGCGAAACTGCCAGCCGCAGTCGCCCTAGAGCCGCCGATCGACTTTTCAGATAGTGAAACCTAAGCGAACTCGACTCCAACGGGTTTTTGACCCCGGCCCCATCTCGTAGCAAAAACACATCTGCGCCGCCAACTAGCGACGAGTAGGCTTGCAGAATATCTTTAACGTAAGATTGAATGCCCCCTTCGAGGGAAAAAATTTCCAGAAATACAAAAACATGGTTGAGGGATGAGGCAGGCTCGGCTGGGGGCAATTCATCCCGTGGCGATCGCTGCTCGATGGCTACCTCTACATTCCATGATTCATCCCTCATCCTTTATCCCTCATCCCTTACTACGTGCTTGCTTGACCATATCAATCAGGGTATGGTGAGCGTCTTCAGCATCTTTCAGCAAGTGGTCAAACGGAATCCGCAATGGTACGGGTTCTCCGTGGATGTGAGCGGTGAGGTCCATCCCAGCGGCATCGATCGCTCTCATTTGTGCGGCGCTTGCCTCGGTGGCATTGCCGAAGACCTGGGCGTACATCAAAATAGCACTGGCGTGGTCGTCGTTCATGTGTTTGCAGATGCGATCGCTCACCGCTTGAGAAAACACGTCCTGACTGGTTTCTGACATATTCAACACCTTCATTACTGTCAGGCATCTTAGCAAACTCAGCCTCTTTAGCACGTTGAAGGGGGGCAATCTCCGATCGAGCGAAGCAGTACTAGTTGGCAGAAGGCAAAACTGTGAGCGAAATTGGGCCAAAATGCAAAATGGGAGCACGATCGCTTTTTTGCAAGCCGCACTCCCACAATTTTTCTTGTCAATCTTGGATCTGATCTTTAATCTGAAAGCTCTCCTCAACAAAAACGCCCCTCAACATAGGTGAGGCAACCTGCGTCTAAAATTTACGATCTAAAAACTGAACTCAACATTTGCCACTAGATCACTTCGACGATCGCGCTATTTAGGCTGACGGCTTGATTGCGGACTGCACTCCACGCAATTTGGTGAGCCTTGGTTTCTTCCCCATACCACTGCAAGGCAGAGTTAAACGCTACTCTGTAGAAATGTTGAGCCGTTTCAGAAAGTTGATTGCGAATGCTCGCAGGTAACTCCTGATTGTTCTGGTACGACATCTTCGTCGCCTCCGATTAGATGAGATAATTACTTAGTATCGCTTGCTGTGCTCAGAAATCTGCCTACCTTCAGGAGTATCTTTAGGTTTGATAAGACTCAGATAAGACTCCAGGTAGCAATGAGGATAGATTTAAGGGATTTGCATGAAAATAAAATACCCGTGAATCGGGTTTCGACTCTGCTCAACCTGCGACAGTTGAAGGTTGAGCGGAGTCAAAACCTGGCTGGTGGTACACGATTAACTCGCAGATTTCTAAGGAGAAAACTTTGATTACAGGCATGTTGAAAACAACCAAATCAGAAGAAATCTTTGCCGCCGCGCAAAAACTCATGCCAGGGGGAGTCAGTTCCCCGGTGCGGGCCTTCAAGTCGGTGGGTGGGCAGCCGATCGTGTTCGATCGGGTGCAGGGCGCATACGCCTGGGATGTAGATGGCAACCGCTATATCGACTACATTGGCTCCTGGGGGCCTGCTATCTGCGGACACGCTCACCCCGATGTCCTCAAGGCTCTGCACGAAACCTTAGAAAAAGGAACCAGTTTTGGTGCACCCAATGCCTTAGAGAACGTCTTGGCTGAACGGGTGATCGAGGCTGTCCCTAGTGTAGAAATGGTGCGGTTCGTCAATTCTGGAACCGAGGCTTGCATGTCTGTCTTGCGGCTGATGCGGGCCTTCACAGGACGAGAAAAGATCATTAAATTTGAGGGCTGCTACCACGGCCACGCCGATATGTTTTTGGTCAAGGCGGGTTCTGGGGTGGCGACCTTAGGATTGCCCGACTCTCCTGGCGTGCCCAAGTCTACTACCGACAACACGCTCACTGCACCCTATAACGATCTGGCAACTGTCAGAGCACTATTTGAGGCTAATCCAGGGGCGATCGCTGGGGTGATTTTGGAGCCGATCGTTGGCAATGCTGGGTTTATCCCTCCTGACGCTGGCTTTCTGGCAGGTCTGCGAGAAGTGACTCGTGAAAACGGCGCTCTGCTGGTGTTTGACGAAGTGATGACGGGCTTTCGCATTGCCTATGGGGGCGCTCAGGAGAAGTTTGGCATTACGCCTGACTTGACAACGCTGGGCAAGGTCATCGGTGGAGGGTTGCCCGTGGGAGCCTATGGAGGACGCGCCGAGATCATGGCGATGGTTGCCCCGGCTGGGCCGATGTACCAAGCGGGAACCCTGTCGGGTAATCCTCTGGCAATGGCGGCGGGCATTAAAACTCTGGAACTGCTGCACCAACCAGGGACCTACGAGACCCTCGATCGCATTACTACCCGTCTCACCCAGGGGTTGCTTCAGGTCGCCAACGAAACGGGCCACGCGGCGTGTGGCGGTTCGATCAGTGGGATGTTTGGCTTCTTCTTCACGGAAGGGCCGGTTCGCAACTACGAAGATGCGAAAAAGTGTGACTTGAATAAGTTTGGGCGTTTCCATCGGGGCATGTTAGAGCAGGGCATTTATCTTGCGCCGTCTCAGTTTGAGGCAGGGTTTACCTCGCTGGCGCACACTGATGAGGATGTCGATCGCACGATCGCGGCCGCCAAAACAGTGCTGTCTAGTCTGTAATTTGTCTACCCAGCTTGTTGACCGAATTTGTCTATGTTTTTGGTAGGGGCATGGCTTGAGTAGAGGCATAGTATTGCTGTGCTCTCCAGACGGTAAGGAGGCTTACGCCGCGTTCTACTAGCCTTATCCCTTATCCTTCAGAAAAATAGCCAACCTCTCTTTCTGCGTCGCATTTGCAGTTAAGAAAGGCTGGCTATTTTTTGCTATTGGCCTGAGAAATTGACTGTTTTAACAGGTGCAGCCTTTGTGTCCACAGTCGCCATGTCCGTCGGGGTGTCCGTTGGCACAGACTTCGCTGCAATAGAGTTTACCTTCTTTTTCGACTGCGCTGCCTTCGGTCGAAACGACGCACAGACAGGGTTCGCAAGCACATTTCATCTGAGTTACAGTTGTCATGATTTATCTCCCTTTTGGGTGTGTTCTCATCATAACGTATGAACAGACATTCAGATATCAATTTATATAAAAATCTGAAAAGCTGCGATCGGGGTGGGGCTAACGATAGTTTGTGAACTGCAACGCCATCGGATAGTCTTCTTGCTTGAGTCGCTGCATCACGGCTTGCAGGTCGTCCTTTGCTTTGGCAGACACGCGCACCGCGTCTCCCTGAATCGAGCCTTGCACTTTCTTAAATTCGTCGCGAATTAGCTTAGTGATTTGCTTGGCAACTTCTGAACTGATGCCTTTTTTTAGCTTGATTTCTTGACGAATGCGATTGCCACTGGCAGATTCAGGTTTGCCGTAGTCAAAAATTTTGAGGGATAGGTTGCGCTTTGCGGCTTTGGTTTGCAAGATGGTTTGGATCGCATCTAGCGTGAATTCGCTGTCGGTGTTGATGACGATCGCCTCTTCGCCCAGTTCCATTGTGGTTTTGGTGTCTTTTAAGTCGTAGCGGGCGATGATTTCGCGATTGGTTTGATCCACTGCATTGACGAGTTCTTGGCGATCGAAGTCGCTGACCACATCAAACGAAAAAGTAGAAGCCATAGCAGATTAAAAAGGTTAAGGTTCATTGATCATGCCGATGGGGACCCCTGGCGGATGACCTTCAAGCCTGAGTTTGGGATCGTGTAGTTTGGGATCGTAATAGTTCTCGATCGTGTAGTTCGCGATCGAGAATTTGAGCATTACTTAAGGGTACTCATTACGCTCATGACAATCAACGAGCCAATGCAATAGGAACCACTGGCAAACATCAGCGAGCGTAGGGCAGGAATGTTAAAAATATACGCTGCGGAATAGAGTAGCCGAACGACGAGATAAGCGATCGCTAGCCATGCTGCCATTTCAGAAGTCTGATTAGTAACATAGGCCATCAATGCTGCCACGCTAAAGAGAATGAATGATTCCCAAGAATTTTCGTGGGCCCAAGTGGCTCGTTGCCCAAAGGGTGGCAGTTTCTCTAGGGCGGCACGGGGAGCCGCCATCATTTCTTTGTTATAGCCAGCCTGCACGCGGGCTAGGCCGACTACACTAAAGGGCAGATAGACAAGAAAAGCCGCCACCCCGATCGACCCTAACAAAATCGTTTGTACGGGCAGTCCAAACAAACTCATTCCAGTCTCCTCAATCAAATTTTCTCGACCCGCTCACCGTGTCTTAGAAATGTGGATTGATCAATGCCGGAGATCTTCGCCCTCATCCTCTAACCCCTTCTCCCAACTTGGGAGAGGGCTGGGGTAAGAGCAAGACCACCTTGCAGTGAACGGAATTATTTAGTCCACGTTCCTTAGTCAAAATAGAATAGCGTTACAATTTTACGCTGGTCTTCTGCATCGTGGCAGGTTTGCAGCAGCGTTTGGCTGTCGTGAAATGCAAAGCAAATCAACTGTTGACAGCGAGAAATTATTTCCTGGTTACACAACGCACTTGCCTCTGCTAGAGAAAGGCTGTTGTTTTCAGGATTTTCAACTAGGTGCATGACGTTCTCAAGCTGGTCG
Organism: Leptolyngbyaceae cyanobacterium CSU_1_3; assembly: GCA_012034655.1. Classification (GTDB taxonomy): domain Bacteria; phylum Cyanobacteriota; class Cyanobacteriia; order Leptolyngbyales; family Leptolyngbyaceae; genus JAAUOZ01. Next base: position 15,310 of record JAAUOZ010000104.1, read on the forward strand.
CGAGATTCGCGGGGTTGGCGATCCATTGTTTGGGGCAAGATCACCGTCAGCAAGCTAGGATCGGCACGCAACGCTCCTCTAATTGCCGCAAAGTTTGTGCCGGTAGATCCGGACGTGATGAGACGATTTCCTTCTAAAACCAGCGCATAGCTCATCATCTCAATCAAATTTTGATGAGTAATAGGAACGTGCCGAGACCCCAGCAGGGCAATGCGTTTGGAGCCGGTTTGCTGGATGGTTGCTAGTTCTTGTAAAAAATCATCGACTTTAGGTAGATCAATCGACTGACTCAAAGCCGTATTTATCGTGACAACGCCGCTATTCTACCAGACAGGCTGATCATCCGAACGTTTTGAGGTTTTTTCGAGAAGTGAGGAAGGAGGGGTTGGCTTTGGGCGACGCGAGAGGGGTGGGGTTTCTTGAAACTTGGTGGGCGGGGGTGTAGTTGTTTCATGATCGTCACATCTGATTTTTGGTTATGAAGAAAGCACCGTTGGGGATTGGGATCGCGGTTGTTTGTGCGGCGGTGGTGAGTGCGGGTCTCGCGGCCACGATCGCCAGAAATACGATCAGTAGAAAGTCGTCTCCTCAAGCTCCTGTTGCTCAGTCTACGCCGTCACCCCAAGCGAATCCCTCGCCGTTGGCTACGAGTTCTGATCGAGTCACTTCTCTCCCAGAACCGACCCCACAGCCAAAGCTGGATGATTTTCCCCACCAGCGATTGACGATTCGAGATGACACAGCCCGCGATCGCGAATTTGCTCAGTTTCGGCAACAGGTAGAGCGCGCCATTCAAAAGCGGGATGCTCAGTTTGTGTCGTCGTTAATTCCGGTGGAGGGCGTTGCGATCGGGTTTGGCGCACCCCAGACCTTGAAAGACCTCAACCTTGCTGACCCCAAAGCCAGCTTCTGGGGCCTCCTCAAAAAGGCAATGGGGGCAAGTTGCGGCACAACTCATCTAGACTCTGCAAGCCAAACAAAGGGCTGGATTTGCCCAACGGTGCAGCGCGAATTTTATAAGCAGTATCCTCCCACTCCTGGGAGCGAGGGCGTTAATTATGAATTGACACGGGTGATTGTGGTGGGCGATCGGGTCAATGTGCGCTCAAAACCCAGCCTCAACAGTTCTGTGGTGGGGGTGTTGTCGAATGAAATTGTGGAATTCGATCGCAGATCATTTAAGAATAGCCAGGAGGAGGAGATTGAAGCGTATAGCCCTATAGAAGGTTGGACTGCGGTCATTTTGCCCAATGGGCAAAAGGGCTATGTCTACAATCGCTATGCCTACCATCCGCTTGAGAATCGGATAATTTTTGGCAAAGTCAAGGGGCAGTGGCAAATTGTGCAAGTGCCGGGAGGAGATTAGAGGACAATGAAGGAGCAGGAGGTTAGGGTTGGGTGCTTTGGTGGGCTTGGCGGAGGTTGCCTTGATTTGCGGAGAGGAGGCGATCGCTGGCTTCTTTGTCAAGCCCCGTCCAGTGCATCAAGAGGGCGAGTTTTACAGATCGTCCACTTTTTTCTAGTAAGTAGCCTGCTTCTTCGCGGCTTAGGTCGGTCAGGTCTTGAAGAATGCGAAGGGCGCGATCGTGCAGTTTGCGGTTGGTGACGGCGACATCAATCATCCGGTTGCCGTAGACTTTGCCTAATTTAACCATTGTGCCTGTAGAGAGAATATTCAACACCAGTTTGGTGACGGTTCCGGCTTTGAGGCGCGTCGAGCCTGCCAAAATTTCTGCGCCGACCAAGAGACGAATATCAATATCCACATCTGCACTGACTTGATCAGAAGGGACGCAGGCAATAAACACGGTGGTCGCTCCTCGCTGTCTGGCGGCTTGTAGTGCGCCGTGCACATAGGGCGTTGTGCCCCCGGCTGTGATGCCGACGACGACATCTAATTGGGTTACGTGGTGGTGAGCGATCGCCGCGCCCCCATCTTCTGCCAAATCCTCCAGCCCTTCAGAACTCCTTACTAGCGCCCCTGCGCCCCCGGCAATGATTCCCTGCACGAGGTCTGGCGGCGTACAAAACGTAGGCGGGCATTCTGCCGCATCTAAAACTCCCAAGCGTCCGCTTGTGCCAGCCCCTACATAGAAAAGCCGTCCGCCTTGCTGGAGGGCATGGGCCGCACGATCGATGGCTTCAGCAATTTGAGTTTTGGCGGTGGCGATCGCCGCGATCGTTCTCGCATCCTCGCGGTTAAACAGTTCTACCAACTCTAAACTCGAAAGCTGATCGAGGTTGAGACTTTCGGGGTTAACCTGTTCGGTCAATAAATGTCCCCGTGTTTCTGAAAGACGAATCAAGTTTTCTGCCATGTCCTCTCCGATGTTCAACGGCCGAAGCCAACCCCTCATTTCTTCTGGTTACAAAAGTCCTTCTAGCTGTCGGCGGATGCGATCGAGTTCGGTGTTTGAGAATTCTGAGTCTTCCTCTGCTTTGCCGTCTGCCTTCCAGTCGATGTCGTCGCGATTGTTTTCGGGGGGAGAAAGCAGGAGGCGATCGAACTCGTTTTGAGGGACAAACCCTTTAGGAATCAGCTTGCACTCATAGTCGCCACTGTTGCAAAATTCTTCGACTTCTTCACGATCGATGGTTTCGACGGCAGGCGTAGGAAAGTCTTGCGCTTCGAGCAGCATGGCATATCGAAGTGCGTCGTCTTCTTCTTCAAACATCAAAACGACGTTGCGATCGCCCACACTAATGGTGTGGATTCCCTCGTTTTCGGTGCGGGCGTTAAACAGGAGAACGAAGACGCGCATGATTCTGGAATGAGTTTTGGGTCAATTTTTAGGGTACTGCAATATCAGCGCGTCCGTTAAACGGGCTTGAGTTTAATCGAATCATGGATGTATCTGTTTAGATTCTTTACGAAGAGCGACGATCGTGCGCTTGTTTGTGCATAGGAAAATTTGACACTAAGAGTTAATTCCCTCTTCTCTCAAGCTTTCTTTTTTAAGAGCTAGAACGAATTATTTTCTGTAAGGGTCTAAAAGCTTTTTCGGTGGTGGTGTCATTTTCTCAATTCTGCTCATCCATCAAATCTGACTGAATGGGATCTTAGACAGACCAATACAGAGTTTTTTCTGGAAGAAATACTGAAGTTTTCTGCCTAATTCTTTTGTGGGGGGGTAATATACGGAAATCGAGTCGATCTAATGTGCCAAATTCCAGAATTAGGCGGAAAGTGTCGATCTAATTCCCCCAGTTGGGACATTATGCCGACCCTGTGCAGCCTAACTCTCTGGATCGGAGTATTAGAGCGACAGATTTCGATCTAACGCTCCGAATAGGGCAATTAGATCGAAATAGTCAGTCTGCTAAGAAACTAACTTCCAGAAGCCGCTTCGTTTAGGGAATTGGTCGAAGTTGCAATTGGCTCAATCACAAGAGTGGCTCCGAGTTGTTGTGCTTTGCGTTGGAGCTGTCGCAATGCCCGTT
>JAAUOZ010000105.1 GCA_012034655.1 Leptolyngbyaceae cyanobacterium CSU_1_3
GGGCATAAAATTAAAGATTTTGGACGGGGTGCAGGGGTGGAACCCCTGGCTGGGCGCAGCCCCACCACCCCTTCCTAAACCAAAATCTATAGGCTGACGCAGTATATCGGCCCAGTCAGCGTAACTTTCTAGGTAAATCGGTAGTGCATCTGAGCCGGGATTTTGAGCTTACTTTCCTCAAAGCTGTAATACTCACCTTGAATCCGAACATTGCGAATTAAGCTGACGGGCGGCATATTCACGGTGTCATAGCTGAGAACTTGATGAGTAAACATCACATCCAGCGGGTTGAGTGGATAGGGAAACGTGAAATTGCCCTGCGATCGCTTTGGCTTGAGCAACGCCTCCACCCGCACTTCTGCCTTGCTCATCCACTTACCCAACCGAATCCATTTAGGCAGCGTAAGCGACTTGTCAGACACAATGAAACACTCAAACTGACTCTCAGGTGCAATCTCCTTGGCTCTGCCAAAACTCGGAATGTTCTTTTGAGTTTTCTCCATCTCAACGTGATAGTGGTTGTTGGCATACTTCCAAGTGTTGAGAACGGCGGCGTGATTGAGCGATCGAGCGGGCGTAACATAGATTCCCTGCTGGTTGAGCGGCGTTAGATGCTCTGCATATTTAGGAATTTGCTCAGGGCAAAAGTAGCGATAAGAATGCTCGTCGGCAACTGTTGTAGAGTAGCGATCGCTATCGACTAACCCCAGCGCGTAGCACAGGGCATAGTTATGCAGAATGGGTTCAGTTTCATACAATCGCCCGATTTCACGGGTGGCGTAGTAGAGATTATCGTGAAGCTCGATCGTGCAGCGATAAATCGTCACCATCAGACTTACCCCGCTTTTGCTGCTGTTTTTTTCTTGCTGCTGATGTGCTTGCTGGCGTAGGCTTTTGCCTCTTTGTCTGCCTGTGCAGAATTTTTTGAATGCCTGCTTCGCTGCCGATAATTGACTTCACTTCAGTTAACAGAGGGGTGAACGAGTCCCCGATTAGATCAGTATGAACAATAAACTCTTCGGCAAGTAAGTGGGTAATTGCTTCATTGGCTGCACTCATGACATCATCCTCATCAAGCGGGTCGGGCGAGTGGAGCGTTCCGGCAGCACTCATACGATCGAAGATGGCTTGAGTCCAGCGCAGGTTACTAATGATCTCGCCATCTGCAAACACAACACCAACTAACTCATTGCGAACTCGCCCAGTTCGAGTCGTCTGAGCACCATAGTGACGAGTTCTCAGAATATTGTTAAACACATAGAGAAAGCTTGCCTCAGTTGGATCTTTTAGGGTGACAATGCTCGGAAAAAACACTTGAGGACGAATGTGGTCTTGTTGATTAATCCGACTGGTGACTTCACCCGGCTTAGAGCCTGCTTCGCCCTTTGATGCCATTGTGCCATTTTCATAGGGTGCATTCAGCGTAAACGTTTCGTGAGATTGATCAAACGGGGTAATTGAAAATGCAGTGTCAACCACTACTTTAGATTTTTCGGAACCAGAGTCACCGATCGCAAAGCCATAAATAATGCAGTCTGGATTGTCCATGCCAAACTCAACGTTATATTCGCACTCTTCAGGTTTGACTAAACCATAGGTTCGCAGCAGTTCTCGACCGACTAATCGTTCGGGGGTAGATTGCTTGCGCTTAAACATTGAAAGACGGCTAATGGGCGTTTTATCGACAACTCCGGCCCTGACTCGTGCTTTGTTGAGTTCCCCATCGGTTTGAAACAGTGGGTAAGATTCGGTGACGCGAATTGTCAAAAAGTGAACGTATTTCCCCATCGGTTTATAGGGAATTTCGGTATGAAAGAACTTGGAATCAACAGTTTTTAGCAATGCCATGATTAACTCTCCTCTGTAAATGATTTAGTTTCCAGCTCCAGGCTCTTCTTCGCTCAGTTCGCCTTTCGCTTTGAGTTCACGATTGTCTTTGTCTTGCTCTAGGCGGTAGAGCAATTCGCAAGTGTCACGAATCAGATTGAGTTGTCTGCCGGATAATCGAGCGCGATCGCCAGCAAATGCCTTCTCAAATACGTCCTCCACAAAGTAGCGGGCAAAGTCTAAAATCGCTTGACGTTCTTCCTCGCGGTCTCTGATCTGGGTAAACCCCTCAGCCCGTGAATTGCGAACGCGATCCATCAGTTTGAAGATTTCAGCCGCAACGACCATGACTAAGACTTCACCTTGAAAGATGGAAGTGTCGGCTTTGAGCAACACCTCAGCCGCAACATCGATCGGTTTTAGTACGGCATTTGCTTTGGGATTGTAGCGCTGCTTGGCTCGATAGAACTTTCGATAAAGCTCAGTCAGGTTTTGAGGATGATTCAAAGGGGACCTTCTATTCACAATTAGCATTGTTTGGTTTGCATCAAATTTGACATAGGGATCAAAACAGGGATAAAAGTGATGAGCATAGAGCCTAATTTTCTTGGGGCTAGGCGTGTCACTCGATTGATTTCTCGCCCATTTAGCCAGGTAAGAAAAGACATAGAGCGGGCTAGTATCTAAGTCTTTCGCTAACTCCGTCAACCTGCCCCAATTTGCGTCATAGCCTCCTTTCCCCTGTTTGGCGTTTACATCTAAATGAATGGCGTAGGCGGCCGTCAATGTGTTCAGAGGGGCTGATCGCTGAATGCCATCCGCTGTTTTCCAGCCTTCTAATATGTGGTCGAGCCGAAAGCGATCGTTGCCCATCAGCATCCGTAAGGCTTGGGGTGCACTATCGAGAAACACACTTTCTTCAAACTCTGCCCCATCATTAAAGGGAGGGATTGGCGACTCTGAAACCACGGTTTTGACATCCAAAATCATCGGGAACGCCAACGCTAACCATGCAGGCATTACCCAAGATTCGGTATCGGTGGGGTCTTTACCAGGTGGCAGTGCCATGAAATAGAACGTCAAAGGTTTATCATCGGGATAAGCTAGTTTGAAGGTGCGATCGCGCTTAAATTCTGGGTCGGCTTCATCTAGATTCTTTCTGTGCTCTAGGTCTGCCTCTATTAAGAACGCATCAACGGTTTGATAGCGATCGCGTTCAAAACTAGCATCCAGATCTTTGCTAATGAAATGATTCCGAATGCTCGTATCAAAACGAGTTTGAGCAATGCCACTATAGGCTTTCTGCAAAAATCGATTGGTTTCAGGTGTGAAGTAGTAGGTCGGATAGAAGTAGAGATAGCGATATTTCCCATCTTCAAAGCGTTTGCCCACTGCCTGAGTTTGATTCATTAAAATTTGCCGCAGCATCATCTCAATGCCAGAAATGTTAGAGATATTGCGTTTTGCATTGGAACCGCCCAGCGTTTGCTTGTTTGTATACACTTGCGGAGTAAATAGCACGGCTGATTCCATTTGCTCTGTGACGGTGTAAGCCGAGTGAGAGATAGAGCAAATCAGTTGCCGTCCGCGTGGCTTTTTAGCATTGTTATAGTTGGAAAGTTCTTTGAGAAAGATATCAGCGTATTCAGTCACCGATTGTTCTTGCGTTTCGCCAGGAAGCATAATCACACGATCGCACCATTCACGCAAGTCATTCCATTCGTCAGGTAGTTCGTATTGTCGGATGATTGGCTCAGTGGCTTTTACCCATCGATTTACTAATCGTTGAGAAATTTCGCGGACATTTTCTAGCCCTGGGTTATGCTCAAGATATTTCGCAGCGATGTAATACCAATCGTATGCAATGCCTCCAGTATCCTTGAGTTGCTGAAGGGTTTTAATTACAGCAGTATGTTCAGATAAGCCCAAAAACTGTACAGCTTCTGCCGTCAGATCCAGCGTAGGAAGTGGAGGAAGTTTTTTGTCTTTTTTCAGTAGAGCCTTGACTTTATCAAGATACTCTTTCCAGAATTTTCCAGTAACTAAAGCTCCTAGCTCAGCTAGATGATCAATCCGAAGATCTTCTGAAAAGCTAGTATCGATATGCTCAGGCAAAGTACCTTTACGCTTGAATTGAGCTAAATTTGCAGACTTATCTGCTGCCTTACTAGTTCTAATTTTGCTAGGAACTGCATCAACAGCGAAAAGGAATAAGCCCTGAATATCAAAGAACAGATTGTAATAATCGGCATATTTCATACCGATATTACCGCGACTGAATCCAACTTTTCTATCTTGAAGCTGCTTTTCACAAAGATTTATAATGTTGGTGACAACACGATCGCTCAATCCCGATCGCTGAATTTTTGGTGCACCTTTCTGAGCCAGATAAATGACCCCGGTTGGTAAATACAACAAAGGCTCATAGTAGGTGCGATCGTCAGTATTCAGGCTGGTGTGAGCCTCCACTAGCGCGTTGTTTACCACATTGGTCAGCACACCACGATTTTCAGAAATACTGTGATATGTGAACTGGAGTTGACCATCGCTCAGATTGTGCAGTAGATCATTTAAGCGAGTGTTTTCGGCATCGTAAGGATGTTTGACGATCGATGCTAATGAGTCGGCAAGACATGTCAGATCAGACAAACTTCTCAACACGCGATCTTTGAGAGTTGGGTTTAGCCCAAATTCTGAGAAGTTCCAGTTAGTATCCCATCGTCGTTGTGCGTTGTATGCCATACATAACAGGTCATCGACATATGCTTTATAGGCAGTCAAATCATTGGGATCAATCAAGCGATCGAGTCCTAGCTGGTGCACTTTTTGATCAATGATTTGTCGATGTGCGTCTAGAGGCAGCTTGCGGCAGTCGTCAGGGGCATCAGGAAACTTCTCAAAATCGTGCAGAATAAACCCAGCAATCACCAGTCTCCGTTCACGATCGCGCACGACTCGTTTGATAGTAGTGTCTAGTTTTGCTAATCGCCGTTCGATTAAGTTTGCAGGAAATAAACCATTCAACAAATGGGTATTGAGTGATTGATCGGCTGCATTATCTCGTCGAACTTTGACTTTGCCTGCGGCTTCATTTTTGCGATCGAGGTCATCAAAGAACTTGCCGCCCTTGGCAGTCACTCCGATCGCGACTCGCAGCAGATTTGGCAATACATACTCTGAAAAGTCTCGCATTACCGCATCGTCTGGGTTTTGCAACTGAATCGCTTCTCGCAATAATTTAAGGGTCAGGAGTTCGCGTTGAGTGGAAGTGAGCGTGCGATCGCTGTCCTCATCAAAGCCAAAATCTCCTTCTAGAAAGTCAACTTCATTACTCATCGTCTTCTAACAAGTTTAGGTAGGTTTGAATTTGTTGGATATATTGCGGGTATTGCATGACCGATAGTTGCAGGGCACGGTAGGCTATTTCAGGATCGATGTCATCGTAAACATGGGCAAGTACGTTTCTAAATCCCGCCGATAGAGCAAGTTGAGTCGCTAGTTCTGAAGAGATAAAGCCCAGTTCACCTGCAAGTGTGAATACTTCAGTATTAGTTAATCTTTCTAAATCAATATTTTCTACATGCTTGATCAGCATTTTATTGATGTCGATTGCCGCCTGAATGACAATCTCCATATATCGCTCAATACTTGCCTGCCGATCCTCATCCTGAAGATACTCCTCAAATGTAAGCTGTTGATAAGTAAACAACCGAGACAATCGCCTGCTCATGCCAATCAGCTTTTTACCGATTCTTTCTCGGTCAGCGTCTGTCATAATCCCCACCGCTGTAGTGCTGCTGCAAGCTCTGCTTTTTGTTCACGGCGAATTGCTTTTTAGTTGTTGCGGTGTCATTAAAGATTCTTGTCGAAATTGCTCAAATAGACCAAGTTCATTTTCGTAAATCGCTACACCATCACGAGCAATCTCGTGCGCTAATAGATCTGAGGCATTTTTCAGATCAACCCAATCCATTTCGTCATCGCCCAAATCGAGAATTTGCTGAAGTACACTCCAAGATCGGTAGCAGTTCCAACTGCGTCCAGGTTCATACTGTTGGCGGAGTTCTTCATCAAACAGTAAGGCAAAATCCCAATCGCTGGATGGGAAATGATCCCCTCTCGCTCTGGAACCGAAGAGAACCAATAGTTTCAGATAAGGAACTTGCTCCAGAATTTGTGGAATGGCTGATTGGATATCAGCGATCGATTGCGGTGGCATTTTACTGTTCTCCATTCATCAGTTTTCAGGAGGGCGAATCCTGACTCTACCCAATTCAGCAGTCACGATCGCGCCTGCCCTTAGCTCATCGCCATAGCGAGATAAGATTTGCAAACAGACTTGAGATTGTTGGCGGGTCATCAAATTCACAAGTCGCACAATTCCAGCATGAGGAAAGCCTCGAACAATGACCATTTCACCAAAATCTTTATCTAGGGTGATGAGAATGCGCTCTTCACGATAGGCGATCGCTAAGATTTCTTCATCACCCGGATCAGCATCCCATTCACCGACCCACCCTACCTCATAGTCAGAGCTAGTGAGTGCGTTACAAACTCCGTACCAGACACAAGAATCAAGCAGTAGCTTCATCCTTAAGGCTCCAGAACCAGGGTTTCAATACGCTCATGACTAACTAGACGACGGGCGTAGATCAGACAGGCTTGAATGTCCTCCCGCTCTAACCAAGGATAAGCTGCTAACAGCGTTTCCAAGGTATCTCCAGCGGCAAGCATTCCCAACACATGCTCAACGGCGAGACGGCGACCTCTAACAATTGGTTTACCTCCGAAAATCTTAGGGTTAATGGTAATGCGTTCTAAGAGGCTTTGTTCGTTCATGTATTTACCTTGTTACCAATTAGACATCTTCAGAAATAACAAGAGTACGCTACGAGTAGCGCAAATGACAGGAATTTTCCGCGTTTAGGCGCTTCATTTAGCGTAGTTCTCTTATTCTTGAAGAGGTCTATTGCATCGGGCATCTCCATCCAAAGAATACGGATGCTCTAGATACTCTAGTTCAGCACTTCTATCGGCTCGATATCTTAAATAGGGAATCTCAGATTCCAAAAACTCAACTCGCTTGACGAGTTCATGGTGTCCACAAACTATTCTGTTCATTTGGCGGTTGTTTCGTTCTCGTTCAAGCTCCAAAGCGTCAATAAGGCTACGGAGCAAATCCAAATCAACATGATGCTTAAGCATTGCAGCTTACCTGCTATTGTTTGGTCACATCATAACAGAGAGCTTTTTTAATATGTCATAACTATCTCAAAATTTATTTGGATTGGATGCTGCTACTATAGACACATGGGAAGAAATTTGCTTACTGCTACGCATAGGTAGTAAGTAAGAATACCTATCAGGGATTGAAACATGACCTATTAAGTTTTGGGTTTGCTTTCTTCCCACTCTTTTTTCTAAGCGATCCATATTTCGCCTCCTTTATTTTTGAACTGGTACGCCAACGTGTCCAACAGCAAGGCACTCTGCCCAAACGCGATCGAGTAGGGAGATACAGGTTCATGAAAACTGTAAGGGTCACTAATCGGGTAAATCTGAAAGTGCATTGGCAATCGTAGTCTCTGCCGTACTTCACTTGTTGGGCGATGCAAAACATAGCTGACCAATGCTCGATCGCGCAATTTCCGGTTAATCTCCCCAGCCCAGCGGTTATCAGGTTGCCAAATTTCAACTCCCTTTAAAACCTGCACCTTCCAAGCATCCGCACCCTTCTCTAGACTGCTAGGAAACTGAAACTTCCAGTTCAGTCGCTCTTCTCGGTAGGCTTTGAGTTTCATAAAAGCGAGACAGTGGGCAAAACGACCTTTGGGAATGGGTTGTCTGGTGCGTTTGGCAGTGGCATCAAGCGATCGCAAGAAAGCCTCTTTTGTCCAAAGCTCAATCTCTAAATTCCCCAAAATTCCTGGCAGATCGTAGGTTTTGAATCGGTCTGCCTCGTTTAGCTCCGTCTCGTCATACAAACCACACTGCAATGGGCTAGAACCTCGAAAGCTACAGGCATCCTCCGCGATCGGGTTTCCGGCTTTCTGACCCGACATCTGCTGCCAGTCTTTTGCCCAACCGCTCACATGCCCCGCAATTTTCGATAAACTGGTCTCAAAAACGGTCTCACACCCAGTCTGAAACTGCTCTCGACTGCCCGCATATTGCTGCCGAACTGTTTGATGCTTTAAGTCCAGGCAAAGCCTAAACGACTGCACTGCTCCCCACCTTTGGTAATAGCCTCGAAAGTCATTGATTTGACGATATTTCTCATTGATGATCTGGTTCAGGGAGAGGCGATCGCGGCTTTCTCCAGTCACTAAAGGCGGCTCCTCGCTCAAAAACAACCGCTCAACTAAAAAGTTTGGCACTAACGCATAAGCCGTGAATTGATCAAACTCGAACGTCTGACCGTTTCGCTCATGGCCGTCGTGTCGTCCCAGTCGCCCCAGACGTTGAATAAAGTTTCCTGCATCTGAAGATTCAAAAATTAGAAAGTTGATTTTGAAATCGACCCCAACATCGATCGTGCTGGTTCCTAAAACCAAATCAGCAGAGAGCGATCGCTCTCGCTCACCTTTGCCTGATAGTCCTGTATTTTCACTTACCACGAAACCTTGAGAATGCATCAGCGACTGAAAAAATGGCGTTAGTCGTTTCACGGCTGCAATCGAGTTGAGAATGATTGCACCCTTGCTGTGAGGATGCTGCTGAAATTGTTGAAGAATCAGATCTGCATTGTCTTTTAGCCAAGATTCAGAGGCTTTTGCAACAGGCTCTAATGGGACAAAATTGAGATCGATTGCTCTGGCAACTTGCCGCCAATTTTGAGACTTGAGTTGCTGCTGTTGCTCTAATGTTTCTGGGAACTGGTATTTGTTTTGCTCGATCGGACTAATCACCCGACAGCGAAATCCAGCTTTTTCTAATCGCCCAATTAGATGAATGTCTGGTGTTGCTGATAAGAATAGAAATTTCTTGCGACGATTGGTCGATCGAATCAGCAACATTGTATTGATGACACTCGCAACCTGCGGAGCCGCATAAACGTGAAATTCATCAAAAATGAATAGGTCAAAGTCTTTGTCGATTCGTCCCCAAAGCTTGTCAGGGCTATCGCCTTTGTTTCCTTTGATGATGTATGCACCCCGATGTAAAAAGTGAAAAATATCGGGATTAGTGAGTAATACTTCTGATTGGCTTGTGCGCGTTGCGATCGCGGCTCCTTTACTAATATTTTCGTTCTCGGCATAAATCTCTAACTCTGCTCCACTGAGGCGGGTCACTCGTGGCTCATGAGATGGCTGAAACTTGGCAACATAATCGCGGGTTTGCGTTTCCTGGTCGCGGGCAAGCTCGTTTGTTGGGTAGAGCGCGATCGCGCTGCACTCTCCCTGAAGCACTTCTAAAAATGCAGCGAGACTCTTCCCATCGCCCGTCATAGCGCTGTTAAACACAACATCAACCGTCGGGTCGCGCAAGGCTTCTAGCGTTGCAGCTTGATGCCATGAAAGCACCCAACCCTCCGGCAAACTTACGCCTTGTGGAGTCTGAACAGTCTGAGAATAAACAGGCTTGAGCGGAGTTTTGTAAACAGTCATTAGGGTTGAGTGTACGTGACGGGTTGCACTGAGACTATGATGACAGGCAAAATATAAATCGTCGAGTACAAAGTGAACGTACACTTTTGGAGTTCTTATGGGTCGTCGCGGGCAATCCGTTACACTGTCGATTTCAGAACATGACAAGGCACAGCTAGAGCAGATCGCCCAAGAGCAAGGGATGCTTTGGGGCGATCGCCCCAACATTTCTCGCTTGGTCGAAGCGATCGCTCGTCGCGAACTGCTGATCGGTCGCAACAACGATTGGTCAGACACGCGCATTCGAGAATTAAATCAAGGAATTCGAGTGCTACATGACACAGGATATACGCGGATTGCAGAAACGATCGCCCATCTCTTGCTCGAACGGGGTGAACTGTCCGATCCAATGCGAAGGGAAATCGATCGCTACTTAGAGACTCCGTTAATTCCCTGGCGACAAGAGATCGATCGCTACATTCTGCGGCAGCAACCTTTTCAACTGGCTTATCGAGATGCGGTCGATCGCCCCTGGGTGTTCACAATTCGCTACGCCAAAGTTACCCCTCACGAACAGCGCCAATATTTAGACTGTTGGTGTGAACAAACAGACGGCAATCAAGACATTCCAGAACTGGCGCATAACTGGTGCTTGCGGCTCGATCGCATTCCAGAGGCGGCCATCACCCCGATCGCAGGTCAATGGAACCCCAGCCTAGATACCGTCGAAGTAGAAATGAATGTCTATCGCGGGCTGGCATTTGCCTACCAGGCGAAGCCAGAAGATATCTCCAATGAATGGCGAACCAATTCCTCAGAAGTGCGGCGAGTCTTGCGGCGAGTGACTTCTACATTCTGGTTTTTTCGAGAAATTTTTCGATATGGAGACGAGTGTCAGATTATGGCTCCTGAATCGGTGCGGAGTCTGATTCGACACAAAGTGCAGGCGCTGGTCGAGCTTTATGACACTCCGATTTAATCTCAGCCATTCACTCAAGGTATGCTCTTAATTCTAGACGCTAGGGACGATCGCCGATCCTAGAAACAACTGCTAAGAAGACCGACGATCGTGACGACTACGCCCCCAATTTGCCCATTGCATTTATCTTTTCTGTTGTTGATGTTGACCAAATTGTAGTTGGTAAACAATTTCTTCTTTCTCAGTTTCAATCTTTAGATCAGAGCGAGGAAAGGCAACGCAAAGTAAGGCATATCCCTGTGCTTGCAAGTCGGCGCTGACCCCCATGCCATCCGTTTGGTCTACGGTTCCTGACATAATCTGGGCGGCACAAGTCGTGCAAACCCCAGCAGTGCAAGAGCTTGGTAAATCTAATCCTAATTCGTTTGCTACGCTGAGGACGGTACGATCGTCCGGTACTACGATCGTGTGGGTTTGCCCCTGGTGCAGAATTTCAACGTTGTAGGTTGCCATTTTGAATATGCGTGTGGATCTTCCAAAGATTATTTTAGGGGAATGTGGGAGGGAGAGGAGAATTGGTTTGCCACACTTTGTAGGGGGTGAGAAAAATGAGTGGGCATGTTTTTAGGCGTGCCTACTTTTAGCCTCATTCTTTAGCGCTCATTTTATAGTTCAGAAGCCAAAATTGCTTTCACTTCTTGCAATAGTTTGTCTTGTTCTTGTCTGAGTGCTTCCAGGCGATTTAGATTGTTAATAAGTTGTTTTTTGCGATCGCTATAAGTGACCGTAAAGCCTGATTTTCTCGTGAAAAGTTTAATAGGTAGTTGCAAAATAAATATCCACATCTGCTCACTCAAATAAGCGATCGCTCTAATCAGTCCCCAAGCTAAAAAGAGCATTAAACAGATGATGCCAACCGTCCAAAGAGGATGGGTTAAAACCAAGCTAGTAACGGATGTGCAGTCGCCCAATTTTGAGCAGCAACCGTGATGAAATCTTGAATATTATTGGTGAGAGTGTATCCTAACTTTTCTACCTTTTGCACCGCAGCCTGATCAAAAGTAGTAGTTAGATTATTCACAGCTTGACCTGCCATAGTACGTGCATCCGCGGCTTTTTCTTGAACCCCGATCGCAATTTTTGACTGAAAATTTTGTGAGATCACTTCTAACACTTGCTGATTCATGGTGTTCCTTCTCTAACCTGCTAGTGATGATGATCAAGATACCGTGCATTGCATTGCATCGCTCCAAATCGTTAACCCTCCGTAGCAGTCTTTTGTGTGAGGATGAAGATATCTCGCCTCACCTCGCCTAATTTGAAAAATCAGGGTGGTCGATGCTTCATTCAGAACCTTTATTTTCGGGGTTCTAGACTCTAAAGTCGCCAATCTAAAATCGCCGATCTAAAATTCAAGATACTATCATCCCATGCGAAACCCTCCCCAACCGATGCCCGAAGAATTTTGGGGTATCACCGATCGCTACCCCACAGCCCCTCAATGGCGATTTGCCGCACTGCCCGCCGCCGAGCTTACTGAAGCGTTCACAGGTCGCATGGTTCCCTTTTTGGAGATGCCCGAAGCCTATTTGCCGATCGAACTGGGGATTGCTTCCACAACGCCCATTCCCGGTGTGGTGATTGATGGTGGGCGGCGATCGCTTCCCCTGTCCCAATGGCTTCAATCTGCCCAACCCGTTATGCTCAAGCATATCGCAGGCGCACCCGACGGGTTAATTTTGGCGGCGGGAGACCTCGATCGCTGGATTGTTGCCACCTTTGACGATGCAGAGGTGCGATCGGCTGCCCAACTCTACGAACAGCGCAAACAAGCCAGCCAGGGATTACACTTTTTGCTAGTGCAACCCGACGACTCAGGCATGACCTACACTGGATTTTGGCTTCTGAGGGATAGAGATCAAGGATCAAAGTCCGTCTAAACGGGCTGGAAGTCTGGTCTCGCATTCAGTTCCTTGAGTGGACTGGGTACGGCTAGCCCCGGATTTTCCAATCCAGGGTGCGATCGTCGCCAGTTTTAAACACGCCCTGGGGTGAGGGTGCGACGGTTCATCCCTGGTTGACTGACAAAACCCAAAAGCCCCTCACCCCAACCCCTCGCCTGCTCTGGGAGAGGGGCTTTTAAATCTGGGTTTATTCCGGCTTCCCTTCTCCCCTGGTGGGAGAAGGGATTGAGGGATGAGGGGAAAGATTGGTCAGTCAACCAGCGGTTCATCCCTATGATTCGGCAACACCGAATAATCTACAGCAATTTTCAGATGAATAAACCACAGATTGTAGGGTGGGCGATGCCCACAGAGCTTACCGTCTAGTGTTTTAAGAGTTGGTGGGCAACTGCCCACCCTGCTGAAAATGGCTGTAAGCTTGACTCAACCAGAAGATCTTGAGAGAATTCAACAACTCCGACGAAATTGTTGATAATCAGATGTCAATGATGCTGAAGTTTTTACAAGC
This sequence comes from Leptolyngbyaceae cyanobacterium CSU_1_3, assembly GCA_012034655.1. Lineage (GTDB taxonomy): Bacteria > Cyanobacteriota > Cyanobacteriia > Leptolyngbyales > Leptolyngbyaceae > JAAUOZ01. The sequence continues at coordinate 12,805 of JAAUOZ010000105.1, forward strand.
CTAGCGAACCAAACTGGAAAGCCAGCTTCTCAATCATCAGATTCCTCCGTCCTCTCTTATCCCCTATTCCCCATGCCGATCGACCTAGGCCCCTTCACCTTCACCCTCGACACCACCCAAATCGCTGGCGCTGGGCTGTGGGCGCTCGCCCTCTACCTTGGGTTTTCTCCGGTTGGCGAGTGGGTGATCGAGCAGTTGAATCGCTGGTTTAACTATGCAGAACGATCGCTCTACACATCAGCCGAAGAATTTGAGAGAACCCGACCCGCTAGAGAATCGCAGAATGCTTTCTACGCTTCGATTTGCAGCATTTTGCCGTTTTTGGTGGTGGGGGGGCTGTGCAACTTTTTGGCTGAGGTCAGTTTGGGCAAAAGTTGGGGTATTAGTCTAGGGCTATTGGCTTGCATGGGGTGTGGCATTTATGAACTGGGGCGACGAGACGGTGAATCGTCCGACTGAAGAGCGATCGCTCCATAATATTGAGCGATAACATTGAGCGATAACATTGAGCGATAACATTGAGCGATAACATTGAGCGATCGCGGCAACCAGATAACCAAGGAAATTTCTAGCCAAGCAGTGCCCCGCTGTCTTCGACTTGCCAGCTTGCGCCCTAAAAGAAGTCGAAGGACACAGGTCGGAAGGTCAAATCTTTTTTAGAAATCGCCCAAGCAAAAATTAATCCTAGGAAGGGCATGGCACGGCCGCACCCTGCACGTCGGTACTGGATTTATTTCCAAGTCCCTATTGAGGATAAATCATCTCTTCTGGATGCACAAAGCGATCGAACTCTTCAGCCGTCAAAAATCCCAACGCAACGCAAGCCTCACGCAACGTGGAATTCTCTTGATATGCTTTTTTGGCCACCTGCGCCGCTCGATCGTAACCAATTTTAGGGTTCAGTGCGGTCACGAGCATTAACGAGTCGTTGAGAAAATGGGCAATACGATCGCGATTGGGTTCGATGCCTAATATCATATGTTTGGTGAACGAAGCACAGGCATCAGAAAGAATGCAAATAGAATGTAAAAGATTATGAATTAAAACAGGTTTAAACACGTTTAATTCAAAGTTTCCTTGACTTCCAGCAAACCCGATCGCAGCATCATTTCCCAACACTTGCACACACACCATTGTCATCGCTTCACACTGTGTCGGGTTCACCTTGCCTGGCATAATTGACGAACCCGGTTCATTGGCTGGCAAAATTAATTCACCCAAGCCACAGCGCGGCCCAGAACCCATCCAGCGCAGATCATTAGCAATCTTCATCAAGGCACAGGCTAGGGTTTTGAGCGCACCACTGGCTGCCACGATCGCCTCATGCCCGGCGAGGGCGGCAAACTTATTAGGAGCACTGACAAAAGGCAAATGGGTGAGTTTGGCAATTTCCGCTGCCGATCGCGCTGCAAATTCGGGATGGGTATTCAATCCGGTTCCGACGGCGGTTCCCCCGATCGCCAACTCATATAAATCTGGCAAACTAGCTTCAATGCGTCGTAATGCTTGCTCTAATTGAGCCACATAGCCAGAAAACTCCTGCCCCAGCGTCAACGGAACCGCATCCATTAAATGAGTTCGACCAATTTTGATCAGGTCAGCAAACAAGTGTGACTTATCTAACAATGCATTTCGCAACGTAGTCACTATAGGAATTAAACGCTGAGTCAGAGTCTCTGCGGCTGCAATGTGCATTGCAGTAGGGAACGTATCGTTAGAAGATTGAGACATGTTGACGTGATCATTAGGGTGAATCGGAAATTTACTTCCCAACCACATCCCCTGCGATCGCGATCGCCCGATTAGAAATCACCTCATTCACGTTCATGTTCGTCTGAGTGCCGCTCCCTGTTTGCCAAATACTCAACGGAAAATGCTCATCCAATGTGCCAGCAATTACCTCATCAGCAGCCTGCACCATCAGCCGCAGTTTTTCCTCAGACAGCTTTTCTAAGTCGTGGTTCACGATCGCCGCTGCTTTTTTGAGAATGCCAAACGCTCGAATCAATTCCCTCGGCATCCGGTCATGCCCGATGGCAAAATACATCAAAGAACGCTGCGTCTGTGCACCCCAATAACGATCGTCCTGCACCGCGATCGTCCCCATGCTATCCGTCTCAGCCCTCATTCCCCATCCCCCATCCTTAGTTCTACCCATTTCTAGTTCTACACTCCGATCGTCAGTTTCCACCAATTCAGCGTTCCTGCATCATTAGGGATAGTGTCTACGACTTTTAACTGCCAGCGTCCCTGAGTCGATTGTCCTAGCATTCGCCTCAGGGTGGGCGTAGTTTGCAGAGAGTAGATCGTTTGTAGTTTTGTTCTGCGTCCCAGCGATCTTCCTTGTAATGTTACAACCATTCCCAATGGCGAGATTAAACTGATGGCAACATCACCCAAATAGGTATGATCGATGTCTACCGCTACTTGAATGTCTCTCACAGTAGCCGTATCTTTCACGTCAATTTCACTCGTAACACCTTGAGTATTATTGTCAGGAATTCCTACACTGGTGTTATTTTGCAGTTGCAGCGATCGTGTGGAAGCGGCGAACATTGTTCGTCTCTGAACCGCCGCCTGAACTGCTTTCGCAGCATTCACTTTACCATACCCAAACCAATCACTTCGCCCTCCTGATTCGTATGTCCCCTTGCGTAACCCAAACTGTGGATCTGGATCGGCATCAACAATTTTATCGGCCGTTTGCTGAAGGATTTGGCGCACCTCCTGGGCCGTCAGATCAGGATTGGCTGAAAGCACCAGAGCCGCGACTCCGGCAACCAACGGGCAAGCGCTAGACGTACCGCCAAAATCTGAGGTGAAGCTACTCTGATCGTATCCATCGGCATTGATGCGATCGGTCGTAAACACCCCCAACCCTCTAAGCGAACCCTTCACGGCTGGCGGCGTTGCCACAAAGCCCAACTCTGGCAAGCCTACACCTGGCGGCGCATTGTTACTCGGCGCACAAACTGACACCTCTGCACCCCAGTTACTATAGGCAGCTTTTTTGTTCAAACTGGTCGAAGCCGAAACGGTAATCACATCGGGATGAACTGTAAATCCGCCCAGCCACTTGGTTGCCCCTGCGATCGCATTGTTTTGCCAACCGGATTCATTAATCGTTCCATTGGTGGGTCGGTTGGCATTTCCTGCCGCAAACAGAATCACACAGCCTTTGCCATTTCGCCCTTCGGTCGCAGCGCGAGTAATAGCGGCTCGTTGTCGTAGCGAAAGCGGGTAATAAACCGCACTGGGGCCCCAGCTACAAGAAATCACCGCTGCGCCTCTGGTTGAGGCCCAGTCAAACAGGGCCTCGATCGTTTCATCATCCAAAAAACCAGTCGTGCGAATCGGCATCAGCGCACAGCCCGGAGCGGCTCCCACCACCCCAACGCCGTTCTCTTCGGCAACGGCAACGCCCGCGCAGGAAGTGCCGTGATCCTCGCCCTGTTCGTCGGGCAGTGGCAAGAAATCGTCTCCCTTAAAGTCTCTAGGCGCAACGATTTTGCCCACACCCTGAAAATCAGGATGGCTCAAATCGATCGCATCATCCATCACCGCCACCACAATCGATCGACTGCCCCGCGTCACATCCCAAGCTTGCTCGGCAAACACATGGGAATTGACCACCAAATCTTGCCCGCCCGTATGGTTGAGATGCCACTGTTTTGCATAGAGCGCATCTTTAGGGCGATAGTGAGCCTGCGACTGCACAATCACATTCGGCTCGGCGGTGAGCACCTCTGTTTTGGCGATCAATCGGTTGGTAATCTTAAGCGGGTTTTCTGTCGCAGCAGCCGTGAGTTGAAACACAAACGTATTTGGGATGCCTACGATCGCTTTGCCCTGCTGCAAACCCAATTCGTTGGCGATCGTGGTGATCCTTGCTGCATTCACATTGGGCGCAAACTGAATCGTAATCTCATTCGTCAAATACACCCGCGAACCCGGATTATTCTTAATCTGGTACACATGACTGGCATAATCAACCGCATCCGATCGTCGCACTTCCTTCAACACCTGATCCTTTTGCGCCGGATCGACCACAAACTCCGTCAACTGAGGCGGCCCGGACTTCGGATCGACCACCGCAGAAATCTGTTGCTCCAGATGCTTCACCTGCTGCTGAGACTTCCCCTGAACTGCAAAACGATCGTCCACCTTCTCAATCACCAACTCTTCGCCCCCCACGTTGAAGAATCTTGCCCCGGCTGTCTTCAGCCACACTCGCATTAGCAGGTGCAGTTTCGGGAGAATTGGATGCACTGGGTTGTTGGGTCATAGCGATCTCTCTGTAAAAATCAATCTCTCTTTAAGATTCAGTCTGAATGGATAGTGACTACGCAGCACAAATCTTAGGCTACGGAACATCCAATCACTCATCCTTTTCAAGTTTAGAGTTCGCTATTCAACTTGACAGAAAAATTTTACGCTCTGCTACTTAGCAGAGTGGGGTTAAAGCCAACTAGCTGCCGAATAGCGCTCAACCCTCTTTAAATAGGGAAGATATTAATCGGGGAGATTTTGAGCCTTGAGCGCAGTCGAAATGCATCTTACAAGAATCCAGCCTTCCTACTTAGCTGACATAGATTGACGAACAAAGCTAACTTCCAACTGTTGCAGTACGATCGTCTCTCAACAAGCATCTTTCTCACTAAATGGATCTGCGGGTTAATCATGCAAACCCCTAAGGTGTTTGGCTGTGTGGTGCTTAATTTTTGTGCTGCTTAGTTTTTTCCAGCTACTTAATCATGGGACAGCAGGAACTTTTCCAATCTACCCCCTGTCTTGAAGCTCAACAGCTTAAACCCTAGGAAAAAATTATTTAGTAATTTGAAAACCTATATCCATCAGTGCCTTAGCGCAATCTCTCCACGAGACGCACTGACAGTGATAAGATACCCAAAGTTTCGAGTTGCCCCACTTCTGAAAATACGTAATAGGTCATTCATGGTATCTTCTGGAACTGTTCTTCGTCGCCTCATCCCAGGATTGCTGTCTCTCTCAGCTTTGGCAAGCCTGGCTGCGATTAGACCCGTGAGTGCTCAAACGCCACCGCCCTCTGCTCCGGCTGGCTCCCAGGCGCAACCCGACGATCTGCGCCCTCTCGCTCAAACCGACAGCATTCTCAGTCTCCAGGGTGGGCAACGCTTGATGGATGATGCCACCAAAGCGGTGAATGGTCAAAACTATCCCCTGGCAACCAAAAAACTTCAAGAAGCGCGTCAGGTCTACAACCAACTGTCAAACTTTTACCAAGAACTTGCCAACAGCTTTTCGGGTATCGACAATCGAGTGGCAGACAGCCAACGCAAAAAAGCGCTAGAAACAGCACAGATGCGTGACCAGGCGACCTACCAATTGGCACTGGTGCATCGGGCCCAAAATCAGCCAGAACTGGCAGTTCCGCTGCTGGTGCAAATCATCCGAAGTCAGCAGCCAACCAGAGATTTAGGCAAGAAAGCCTATCAGCAACTCCTAGAAATTGGCTTTGTGGATGCACCATTTCCCCGCAGCGCTGAAAATTCGTCGCCCCCCTCTGCCAATCGCTAAGAAATGTGAATTAAATCATTCCGTCAACTGCAAGGTTGTCTTGCCCTCACCCCAGCCCTCTCCCAATCTGGGAGAGGGAGCAGGAGTCCTCTTTCCCTACTCCCAAGTTGGGAGAAGAGGTGAGGCGATGAGGGCGAAGATCTCCGGCATTGATAAATCCACATTCCTAAGAAGATTTCTGACACACTTGACATCCTCCCGCCGCTAATCGGAGTCCCGATATATACTTTGTCAGGGCATAAAATTAAATATTTTGGACGGGGTGCAGGGGTGGAACCCCTGGCTGGGGCGCAGCCCCCACACCCCTTCTAAACCAAAATCGTATAGGCTGACGCAGTATGA